>DAINQP010000193.1:0-8367 GCA_036742665.1 Vicinamibacterales bacterium
CAGACCTTCCGCAATCTCGTGACGTTTGCGCTGCTCGAAACGATTCGCGTGCCGACGCTACTACTGACCGGCGACGCGGATATGTACGCGCCGCCGCCGATCATGCGAATGTTCGCGGCGCACGTGAAAGGGGCAAAAGCCGTCGTTATCCCTGAAGCAGGTCACTCGGGGTACTGGGAGCAGCCGGAGATTTTCAATCGCAGCGTCCTCGACTTCATCGATACACACTGAGAGCGGCGTCCTCGGAATAACTAATCACTGCGCGACCACAGGGCGCCTATCAGCTTTACGCTGCATGTCGGTGTCGCGTTATCCAGGTCGGCCTCATCATCCGCGTCGGAATTTATGATCTCGACAAGCATCTAGCAGTCAAGCTTGGCAGACGTCGGTCGACCTAATAAGTCAACGGCATCATTTGGTCCAACCCATGCGAACGTGGATCACGTCAGACTCCGGCTGCTCCACGGCCTGCGGAATATAGAAGCGTGAGCCATCGCGCGACACGGCCAGAAAGTTCAGATCCCCGAACGTCGTCGCGGGAAGGCGAGCGGGGAACAAGGGCGACGGAGTACCTGCCCGGAACTCACCTCTCGGAGCGACCACGGGAACCGACCAGATGAAGCTCCGGCCTTGGAATTCATCTACGTAAACAATTTCCCGGCCATCCTTGCGCCACACTGGATAGTTGCCGCGGCTGGTCACCTGCTGCCGTAAACCGGGCCCTGGGAATGGCTGCACGTAGGTTCCTCCGCCACTGTAAACGCCTCCGGCGCCGCCCCCACCAGAGGAGGCGGTGTACACAATCCAGCGCCCGTCCGGCGAGAAGCGGGCGTGTGAGATCGTCTCGCCCGTCTGAACCACGAGTTTGGGGTCTTTCTGCACACCATCCAACCCAACCGAGAACACTGCCGTATCGAGGGGGCCCCGACTGAGCAGCAGTGTCTTGCCGTCCGGAGAGATGTCTTCCAGACGCCCCATTCCAGGCGGCTTCGCGAGTTCGCGAACCGCTCCCCCACTCACGGGATGTTCCACAACTCGGATGTCTTTCATGCCGTGGGAAATTGCATCGAGCAACTTAGACCCGTCCGGCGACCAAAGCGTATCTAGCGACCCCTGCTCCAACTGTTGCTGCCCAGGTCGGCCGGGTTCCAGTAACCATGCGGTCGCGTTGAAGCCAATCAGCAAGCGTGTCTCGTCGGGCGCGAGCCTGAGTGTCTGGACGACAGTGGGAGAACCCGCCGTGCCGATCTCGCGACCCTGTCGATCGAATATGGTCACCTGCGACAGGCCGGCTGTTCCTGGACGCCAGGCCACCACGCCGGTACGGGAAACAGAAAAATGCGCGACATGGAATGCGGGCGAAGACGCCACGCTCTGTTGGACCAACTCGGGTTCGCCCTCTAGTCTTCTGGTCGCGCGGTTCAGCGTTTGCGCATAGAGGTTGTCATTCCGAACAAACAGGAGGCGTCCTCCGCCCGCCGGCGTATAGCGCGCCGCGGTGCCGTTCTTCATCAGTAGAACAAGATCGGCGGCACGCCCATCTCGCAGGGTGGCGAGGTAGATTTCAGATTGCTCGATCCCTCGCGCGGCCGACGCTGAAAGAACCAGAAAATCCTCGCTGCCGGGCAGGAATTCCGGCCAAGAAAGTCTCCAAGAAACTAGGTTGCTCTCGATCGGCGTTCCTATCACGTCGATTTGTTTGGCGACTCCGCCGGACGCCGAGACTGCGTACATCCCAGAAGGCGTTGCGACCAGGAGAGTGCCATTGCTGCTCCAACTCCCGCCCACCAGCGCGGGAACATCGTTCATGACAATTTCCGGCGCGCCGTCCGGCATGCGCATCTTCTTCAGGTTGGTCCCGTCAGTAAACACAAACGACCGCGAGTCGGCCGACCAAAATCCTGGATTTGTGAAACGGCCTGTGCGCACGGGTTCTGGTGTGAGTTGATTCAGACGGCGTAAGTGCACCCCGTCTCCATAGAAAATCACCGCAGTGCCGTCGGGCGAGATCTCGGGGGTTGCATGGATGTCACCCACTTGCTTGAGGCCCCCTGCCGCGGGCTTGATCGTAAACGCAAGTTCCGGCGCGGGGCTGCTCGCCTGCGGTCGCGGGCGCAACCATCCCACGATGGCGAGCACTACGAGGACCACCGCCGCTGCCCACGCAACCCACTGACGGACGGGTCTCGCCCCGTGCGGGACTTCATTGCTCGCCAGGTTCGCGAGATACTCGCCAATGGCCACGCGCGCCTCGCCGATGTCGCGCAAGCGAGTCTTGGCATCGCGGTCGAGGCAACGCGTGACCACGGTGCGGACGACACGAGGGGTTTCTTTTGGGAGTCTGCCGACGTCAATCGGCGCGCGCAGCACGTCGGCCAGCGTATGGGCAATGCTCTCGCCGCCGAACACGCGTTGGCCGCTGAGCATCTCGAAGAAGACGACGCCGAAGCTCCAGATGTCGGCGCGCTTGTCCACCGGCCGGCCGGATGCTTGCTCCGGGCTCATGTAGGCAGCCGTGCCGAGAATCACCCCGGCCTGCGTCATCGCGGGCGTCGTGATCGTCGGCGACATCGACGCGCTCGCCGACATTGCACTCATGAGCTCCGTCGCTCTCGCGAGGCCGAAGTCGAGCACCTTCACGGTGCCGTCGGCGCGGACCTTGATGTTCGCGGGCTTCAGGTCGCGATGGATGATCCCCTGCTCGTGCGCCGCCTCAAGAGCTTCCGCAATCTGCTTCGCAATCGGCAACGCTTCCTCGAGTGGAATCGCGCCACGCGCGATGCGCTGCGAGAGATCATCACCTTCGACCAGTTCCATAACGAGGGCGGTCGTGCCCCCGCATTCTTCGAGCCCATAGATGCCGGCGATGTGCGGATGATTCAGCGAGGCGAGGGTCTTGGCTTCACGTTGGAAGCGAGCGAGGCGGTCGGCGTCATGCGCGAAGGCCTCGGGCAGGATCTTGATCGCGACGTCGCGATCCAGCTTCGTATCGCGGGCGCGATAGACCTGGCCCATACCGCCTTCGCCGATTTGCGCGCTAACTTGGTAGACGCCGAGGCGGGTGCCGGGGGTGAGGGCCAATGGTCTGGCGATTATACGGGCGGATCCTGAGTGCGGAGGGAATAGGTCCTCGTACACGCCACCGGGGGTTTCAGCACTGGTCCGCCTCGGCGTCTTGCGGAGCATCCTCGACGTCCTCGCTCAGGCACTGCACGACCAAGGCTATCTGGATCTGCAGAAAGCGTTCATCGATCGGAGCTTCACGCCAGCCAACCAGGGAGGCGCTTGCGTCGGCAAGACGAAGCGTGGCAGGGGTCGAAGATCATGGCCATCGCCGATCCTCAGGGGCCGGTCGCGGTTCACCTGGAGAGCGCGACGCCACACGAAGTCACACTGGTGCAGGCCACACTCGCACAGCGGTTTGTCAATCAGCTGCCGGTGCGTCTCATCGGCGACAATGCCTACGAGTCGGACAGGCTGGACGCGGAATGGCGCGTCGTGGGGTGGAACTGATCGCGCCACACCTGGCCAGCTGCCTCATTCTGTTGCGGGGTTTATGAGATGGCTTCTAGGATGATCTTCCGCCGGGTCGCGCTGCTGATCTCGACAGGAGATACCTATGGACGACCAAGTTCGGTATTACCAAGCGAAGCTTCAGTACGAAATCGACCCTTGGGACCTGAATGAGGCTCTTGGGCGAGGAGACAGGATTGTTCTTGTAGACACACGATCGCCGGAGGTCTACGGGAGAAGCCGCATTCCCGGCGCGACGAACATCCCGCATCGAACAATGAGCGCTGCGACGACGGCTCACCTCGACAGGGAGGCTTTGATCGTTACGTACTGTGATGGGATTCGTTGTAATGGCTCGACGAAAGGTGCGCTGAATATGGTTCAACTTGGCTTTCGTGTAAAGGAGCTGATCGGCGGTCTCGATTGTTGGCGGCACGACGGCTATCCGGTTGATGGACTCGAGCCTGGTCAGCCCGCTGGCTCGTGCGGTTGTTCCTAGTCGACGATGAGGACGGCAATATGTCCGAGCTATTTGTCTCCGACCTTCAGATCACCGATCCCGACGGCAACCAGTTCCTGTTTCCTCTGGACGACACGAATGATCGTGAGCGGCAGAAATGAAGGCATCCGTCTTTATCGGCACTAGCGTAGACGGCTTCATCGCTCGTGCGAACGGCGATCTCGACTTTCTACCGCCAGGCGGTGGCGAACCCCATGGCTACGACGAGTTCATGGCGACAGTCGATGCGTTGGTGATAGGCCGCAAGACTTTTGAGACGGTCTTGAGCTTTGATACATGGCCCTACGGCGAAAAGCCCGTGTTCGTGCTGAGCACTCACCCGGTCGCCACACCGCCGATCGGCGCGGTAGTGGAACGGATGTCGGGCGCTCCGGCCGACATCGTCTCCAAGCTTGCTGCTCGGGGCCTCAGCCATATTTACGTGGATGGCGGGATCACGATTCAGCGGTTTCTTCAGGCGGGTTTCATTCAGCGACTCATCATCACCCGCGTCCCGGTGCTGATCGGCACCGGGATCCCGCTGTTTGGCTCACTGACGCGCGATATCGCCCTCACCCACGTCGCGACGCGGCAATACGCCAGCGGTCTCGTCCAGAGCGAGTATGTGGTTGCTGCCTAACACCGCATGCACCAGAAGGCGGGCGTGCGAGAACGAGGTTGGCCTGCCGTCGTGAGGAAATCAGCGAGAACGGTTTGACTCTACGAGGGTCGCGCGATCCTGTCTCCAGAGATCCACGAGCATCGCGAGGGGGCCGACGATGAACAGCGCGTAGAAGGGCGCGTAGAGGATCTGGTTCAGCCGCAGGATCATCTCGACGAGCGCGATCAAAAAGACGACGACACATTGCCAGAATGTCGAGCGGACGGTTGTCTTCGGGTCGGTGACCATGAAGAAGATGAACAGCTGATACATCGGTCCGGTGATCGGTGCAACGCTCGCACTCCAGGAATTACCGGTGATCAGACTGGTCACCCACGAGAAGAACAGGAACGACGCGACGTAGGTCGCCGAGATGTGTGCCCGGCCAACTCGCCACACGATGACCGAGCCCAGCACCCAGATGATGAGCATCGGCGCGAGCACGTTCCCCCACTGAATGCTCAGCACCGTGACCGTCGCCGGCGCCAGGAAGGCGGCCGCGCTGACGCCGAAGTTGGTCGGATTCCAGATGTGACGGCCCTTCACTCGCAGCACGTACTTCGACGTGATTGAGACGAGGCTGACCAGAAAGTAGGGCCACAGCAGCGGCGAGCGGACGAGAATGCCGGCGCTGATGCCGCTGATGTAGGCGCTGGCCGGGTGCGGCCATTTGCCGTAGGTGACGCGGCCCATCAGCAACTCGGCGCCAATCGCGGTCCCGATCGCCAGCACCGTCGTGTACCACGCCTCGAGGATGCCGTAGGATAGATGCGCGCCGAGCAGGATGCTCGTGATGAGCAGCGGCGGCAGATAGCGATTGTCGAGCGTCAGCAGTCGGCGCCGGCTTTCAGCCGACGGATCCTGCACGAGCGCCGGTGCCTCAGAGGCCATCGGGCCTGCCCTGAGCCGCGTCGAAGGGCTCCTTCACATGGTGCAGTGTGTCGATTGCCGGGTGCTCGATGGTCTGCTCACGGCCGGAGGGCCAGCGAATCACGGCGCGATCCACCGCATCCGCGTCACCGAGCCCGTAGTGCAGACGCCGCTGGTTCTGCGCGCTGAACCCGCTCGCCGTTGTGACCTGTTGTACCTGCTTGCGATTCTTCCAATTCAGTTCGAGCTGCGCGCCGACCGCGCCGCGGTTGCTCATGGTGCCTTCAAGCTCGAACTGGATCCAGTGTCGACCCGGCGCCACGCTGTTCTTGTAAATCAGCAATGGTCCCTTCTGGTTCGCCACGATCACGTCCAGCACGCCGCGGTTGCCGAGATCCGCAAGCGCCACGGCGCGGCCATCGTAGGCGTCGCGTGCGCCGACCACCTGCGCGACGTCCGTGAACCGGCCGAGCCCGTCATTCAGCCACAGACGCTTGCGCTGATAACCAGAGAGGCTGCGGCCTTTCATCGCTGGCCAGTTCACCGCGTCGCCGATGATCTGGCTGTGGCCGACGGCAATCACCGCGAAGTCGTACCAGTAGCTGCTGCGTTCTCCGGCCGAGATGTAGCCGTTGGTCAGATACAAATCCTGCGCGCCGTCATTGTTCAGATCGCCGAACTGCGCGCCCCAGCTCCATCCACCGTAATCGATGCCCATACTCGAAGCGAGGTTCTCGTACTCGGCGCGATCGCTTTTTGGCACCCACAAGTCGTTGCCCTGCACGAGCACACCAGGTTCGGAGATGTTGGTCTTGTAGATCGCCAGCCGGCCGTCGTTGAACACGTCGCCAACCGAGGCATTCATCCCGCTCTTCGGTGAGCGTCCGACGCCAGTTGACTGCGCAACGTCGATAAAGCCTTTCCCCTCACGGTTCGCGAACAGCTCTGACACGCCGTAGTCGTTCGAGAGAAACAGATCCGGATAGCCGGTGCCACGAAGATCACCTGCGATGACGGCCAACGTCCAGCGGCGGCTGGTGATGCCGAGGGCCGCCGCCCTGTCCTCGAAGGTCCCGTCGCCGCGATTGTGCAGCAGGTACTTGCGCCCGCCGTTGGTCGCGTACTCGAAGCTCTCGGGCATGATCTTCGTCGTCTCGAGCTTCCAGAGATTGATGTCGTCGGCCCAGTAGCCAGCGAGAAACAGATCGAGACGGCCGTCGCGGTCGTAGTCGAGCCACGTCGCGCTGTTCGCATTCACCCACTTCGGCAGACCCGCCCGCTCGCCGACCGCAACGAAGCGGTTGCCCTGATCGTTGTGAAAGAGCTCGGGCCGCCCGTAGCGATACAGAAACAGGTCGTCCCAGCCGTCGTTGTCGTAGTCGCCCCACACCGCGCCCATCGACACGCCGCTCTCTTGCTGGTTGACGTCAGCAACGCCCATCTGTGCGGCGACATCGACAAACGTCCCGTTGCCTTGATTGCGATACAACCGATTGAGACTCCCCTCGCCGCTATTGGTGACGTAGAAGTCCTGCCACCCGTCACGATCGAAGTCCGCGACAGCGACCGCAGCGCCCATCGACGCCACCTGCGGCATGATGTGCGCGAGCCGGCCGTCGAACGTGGGCCCCTGGTGCACGAAGTTCACGCCGAGCGCTTTCGCAGACTCTTCGAGCCTGAAGCCAAAGCGTGCGTCGCCAGGCGCACCGCCCGTCGCCTCACCCGCGGCCGCGGTCGCCCGTGAGTTCAACACGCGAATGGCGACGAGCGACGACACCAGCACGGTCGTCCAGGCAAACCAAGCAATGCGCTGTCGATTACCGGAGGTCATCCTTCATGTAGGGCCGGTCCTTCGGACCGGCCTGACCGGGCACGTCCATAGGCGTGCCCTACCTGCGTAGTCCTCTCACGAACGCGCTTGGCGTTACGAAGCGAGTGTGGTACTGCTCCCAGTCCTCGCGATGCCGCTGATAGACGGGATCGTCCTTCAGCGCCAAGCTCGAGACCGGAGCGCCGTAGTCGGGGCGGCTGTGCGACGGCAGCGGCAGCACCGTTTCTGAGTAGCCGGTGTTATAGTCGCCGTCCTTTTCCCACCCGTCGCCAATCAACACGAAATCGCGGCGCCAGCCTTGCGGCGGAGACGGCTGCACCTCGAAGCGCAGGCGCAGCTCATCACCCGCGTTCATGATCACATATCGATCATCGACACTCGCCAATAGTGCGTTCACATTACCGAAGCGCGTGTAGTAGCCGACGAGATCGCGCCAGCGCTGCGTCGTATTTGCCAGCCGCTCGTAGATCGGCCTCTCGGGCGCATCGCCGCGCGGTGACGTTGTCTGTGAGTAGCCTCGAAACGCCAGTTCGGCGCTGGACGCCTGCAGGCGGTTTGTTTGGACCGGGACTGCACTTCGCTCGGACACGCCCAACAGGTCCCAGTAGATCTCCAGGTTCGTCCGCAGTCTCAGCCGGTCCGCGTCTGCCGGCACTCGCGCAAGCTCGACGAGCATCGTCTTGTTCTTGCCGGCCGGGAATCCCAGATCCGGATTCACTGTGACCCACTGTCCGGCAACTCTCGCCTCGAGCGCGAGACCGCTCGGCGTGACGTGACCGCCCTGCCCAATGGCGACGTTGATGCTGCTGTCGGTTGGATAGATCCAGCCGCTCGCAACAAGTGTAGTGTCCGGCTTTCCTTGGTGCCGTAGCACATCGCGCGAAGGCGGCAGCCGGACGTCCGCGATCTCAAACTCGACGAAGTGCTCTTTCGCGATCCCCTGATACGCGCCTCGCTCGAATGACGCGAGGTACCGTCCATCGCGCCGCACCA
>DAINQP010000193.1:8467-11585 GCA_036742665.1 Vicinamibacterales bacterium
CCCTGATACGCGCCTCGCTCGAATGACGCGAGGTACCGTCCATCGCGCCGCACCACCAGATCGGTCACATCCGTGCCGTGGTCATCCCATGCGCGCGCGACTGGCGTGACCGTACCCATCACGTTCACGGCAAGCGCCGGCGGATGCGCGGGCGAGAATCGCTCATCGACAAACACCTCGGTGTCTGCCGGATGATCGACGACGAGCAGCGAGACGTGATCGAAGAAATGTGTCTCCCACAGTTCCGCGGTGATACGCACGTCGTAGGCGCCGTCGCGAGGCACAAGCTGCTCACCAGCGATCCTCACCCAGTCTTCCGTTTGCCCTACACCGGCGGTGTCCTGTGCGTTGATGCGCAGCCCAAGCGGCGATCGCCAGAGGAAGTCGGTCACAAACCCCATACGGCTGCCGTCCCATGCAAACACCCAGGGGCACGATCCTTTCAACCGCTGCTCCGCCACGATCGCATCGTCCACGCCGCCGCGGAATTCGGCCTGCGCGACCCCATTCGGCCAGACGATGCGCGCGACGTCGATGGCGGTGTGGGTGCCGAGACCGAAGTGAAGCGGCGCGCCGGTGAGCACCTGCGTCTGCACGAGCAGTCCCGATCGCACCTGGATGTCGCCGCCGACGCCGAACGCGTTGATACGCTGATCGCCGGCATTCTGCTGTGCGCGCGGACGAATCACTTTCCAGTGATAGCCCGTCGTCCCTTTGCCGAGCCATCGGGTTGGCCGTCCTCCGGCAACGCCGACAAAATCCAGCATGCCGTCCCCGTTGAGGTCGGCAGCCGAAAAGACATCGCCTGTCGGCGCCGCGGCCAGGGCTTGCAATTGATGACTGCCATCAGCCAGCCAGATCCGCGTCTGGCCGCCTCCAGATGCCGCGAGATCGAGCGCACCGTTGTTGTCGAAATCGGCGGCGATCAGACGATGGCTGCCTGGAGACGCGCCAGCCAGACCGTCCCATCGTGCGACCTCGCGGGTGGTCCACATCTCGCCCTGCCGGGATGTGATCCGAACGATACCCATGGCGTCCAGTGTGGCGACATCGATCACGCCATCGGCATCGATATCGGCGACGGTCGCAGCGGCAACGTTGGTTGGGCCGCCCAGATCGGCTGCACGAGCGAACGCGCCGGCCTGCCGGTTGATGTAGACATGCAGCGCGCCGGACGCATCGACGAAGACAGCGTCAGGGTCTGCATCACGATCGAGATCGGCCCATGCGAACGCACGCGCGTTGAACGTGCCGGCGAATGGCTGCTGCACCTGCCACGTGCCATTGCCGTTGTTCCTCAGCACGACAGGGGCGCCTTCCCGTACGCCGACAATCAGATCGAGATCGCCGTCCATCTCGACGTCGGCAGGCCAGGCACCCGCGCAGTCGTAGGTCGGAAACGTGCCCGTGTAGGTACGAGTGGTCACGTCGATAAACGTGCCGTCCTCGTTCTGAAGGAGCAGGAACACACCACCGGGCCCGCACAGGGCAATGTCGGTCCTGAAGTCGTGATTCCAATCGAGCGGCACGATCGAGTCGCGCACCGGAGGAGGATTCGCGGCGGCTGTCCCCACCGGCAGCGGCCATGTACCGGGCGCACCGTCGATACGCTGAACGCGACCGGCATCGGCGGCAATCAGCGCCAGGGCGCCGTCAGCGTTCACAGGGAACGACAGCGCAACGGCGACCGGCCGGCCCGATGCAGCGCCGAGCGACTCCGCCGCAAATGTCAGCTTCACATCCGGGACGGATGGTGTCGCCGGTGGCGACGCGAGGACGAGAAAGCGATTGAATGGCTCGGCGATGAGCTCGGCAGGCGTGCGTACGGCGATTAGACTTTCGGAGAACGCCGGCACCGGTGCCAGCACATTCCTGAGGATCGTCGCCGCGCGCGGCGCATCGTCAAAGTTGCCTTCCGCCGCAGCCTTCTGTACGACAGCAAACTGCTCCTTCGCCTGCTCCGACCACGACGCGGCGTCGCGGCCTATGGCCTCAACCGATTCACGGAGCCGCTGCGCGTCGCGTAGCTTCGCGGCGAGCCGCGCTCGCTCGAGTTGAATGGCAAGATTCATCGGCCCGAGCGTGGCGAGCTCGTCGAGAAGTGTCTGCGCTTCCTTGTCGGCCTCGGGCGTGTTCAGGCGCGACAGTTCCTCGGCCAGCGCGAACCGCGCGCGCAGCCCACGCGTGTCGAGGGCGACGGCACGGCGCAAGCCGGCGATGCCCTCATCGAGGCGCCCCCGCGCGGTTTCCATCCGCGCGGCCAGCAGCACGAGGTCGCTGTTATCGGGTGCCAGTGACACGGCGCGCTGGATTGGCTCGGCGGCCGCATCAAGCTCGCCCAGCCTCATCTGCGTCAGACCAAGGTTGGCCCACGATGCAGGCTCACGCGGCACCAGCGTCGTCGCGCTCGTGAACTGCTGACGGGCGTCGTCGAGGAGTCCCACTTCGAGGGCGGCGAGGCCGTGATAGAAGGCGCGCGTCGTTTGCTCGTACGCCTCTGTGCCCGGCGCCGGCAGCGATTGCCGCCGCACGACGATCAGAGCGGCGATCGCGAGCACCGCGACGACAACCGCCACAACAATCCAGGGTGTTCGCTTATTCCAGGCCAAGGTGCAGTTGACGCTCGAGCTCCACGAAACGTCGCTCCTCGGATGGTACCGGACGCAGCAGAGAAACGCCGATCGCCACGACGAAAGAGAGCGGAATGGTAACGATGCCCGGGTTTCGCAGCGGGAACCACGCTTCGGCGTGCTTGAGGATGTCGAGCTGAATGGTCGGCGACAGATAGATCAACAGCAGCGTCGAGACCGTCCCCGTGATCATGCTGATCTGCGCGCCGGCGGTCGTCAGCCGCTTCCAGAAGATCGACAGCACGAGCGCCGGAAAGTTGGCGCTGGCGGCAATCGCGAACGCGAGGCCCACCATGTAGGCGACGTTCTGTCCCTTGAAGGTGATGCCGAGCAGGATGGATACGATCGCCAGGAGGACCGTCGCCGTCCGCGCCACCACGAGCTGCTCCCGCTCGCCGGCATGGGCCCCGCGGATGACGTTCACCCACAAGTCGTGCGAGAGCGTGGCGGCACCCGACAGCGTCAGGCCGGCGACGACGGCGAGGATC
>DAINQP010000194.1:0-11556 GCA_036742665.1 Vicinamibacterales bacterium
AGATGTTGTTCTCTGACGAGGCCTGCGAAATCATCAGCACGTTCGATTGCTGCTCCGCCACGACGTCGAACGCCTTGGCGACGATCCCAGGAATCCCCTGCATCCCCGTGCCGCTGATTCCGATCATGCTGACGCCGCGAATCGATGTGACGGCCTTGACGCCGGGAACCGATGGATCCCCTTCAACGCTCACGCGTGTGCCCGGATGCGTCGGGTTGAAGCTGTTGAGAATGCGTACCGGAATGCGCTGACGGAACGCCGGCAAAATGGTCTTGTAGTGCAGGACCTTGGCGCCGTAGTACGCGAGCTCCGACGCTTCGCTATAAGAAATCTCAGGCAGCGTTTGCGCGCCCGTGACTTCGGACGGATTCGCCGTCATCACGCCGTCGACGTCGGTCCAGATCCACACTTCATCGGCATCTAGAGCGGCGCCGAGAATCGAGGCCGAGTAGTCCGATCCACCGCGCCCAAGCGTCGTCTGCACCCCGTCCACGGTGGCACCGATGAAGCCGGTCACGACCGGCGTTTCGCCGCGAGATAGTGACGGTCGCAACCGCTCGGTCGTCCGCGCCCGCGTCTGATCCATGAGCGGCTCCGCGGCGCCGAACTGATCGGTCGTCACCAGCAGTTCGGTGGCGTCGAGCGATGACGAGTCGCGCCCGCGCGCGCGAATGGCGGCCGCAACGAGCGGCGCAGCGAGCATCTCTCCGATTCCCGAGATCGCATCGAGCAACCTCGGAGTCAGCTCGTGCACCATCGACAACCCGAAACACAGCTTCTCAAAACGATCGAGACGGCGATCGATGTCGGCGACGACGGCCTCACGGCCGGCCGTGTCGGACACGATCGCCTCAGCCGCCGCTTTGTGCGTGGCCAGGAGACGCTGGCGAATCTGTGGATCCCATTTGCCGGTGGATGCGGTCCGCGCGGCGTCGATGAGCGTGTTGGTGACGCCGCTCATGGCGGAAGTGACGACGGCAACGCGGTGTCCGCGCTCGAGCGCAGACGTTACGAGAGTGGCGGCCTGGACGATTCGTTCGGCGGACCCAACCGAGGTCCCGCCGAACTTCATGACGATGAGCATATGGCGGGATCGATTATTGACGAAACACCCTGTCCCAGTGAAAGTGGGCGGGACGGGCAGAGCGCCCGTCCCGGTAGGGAATCTCGAGAGGCAGGTCTGAGAAGCGGGTCTTGCGACCCGACACCCCTAGTCGCCGACGCGCTCGAACCCGAGCTTGCCTGAGAGCGACGCGTTGCCGCAGTCCGTACCGACATAGGCAAATACGTTAATCTGGTCAGACTCGCTCAAGCGGAAGTACCCGAGCGAACGTTCGTAAGAACCGCTGCCGGACACGGACTTGCCGAACTCGGTCAGCGGGAAGCCCATCGACGTCCACACGTAGATTGAGATTTGCGAGGTTCCGTTGGTCCCCCGGCCAATCGCCGTGCTGCCGTCGAAGACCGCGCGGTAATAACCCGGCGCAAGAAGGACCGGTTGACCGTAGGACATCGAGTCCTGCGGCGCAGCCGGGCAGCTCGCAATGTTCACCGACAGATCCGGGAGGGCGGAGTCGCCCGAGAAGATCGCTCCGCCGGCCGGTCCCGTAAGACCCTGAATGCCCTGGAGACCCTGCGGACCCGCGGGGCCTTGTTCGCCCTGCGCTCCCTGCGGCCCCTGCGCACCCGTCGCGCCTGTTGCGCCCGTTGCGCCAGTCGCGCCCTGAGGACCAGCAGGTCCCTGCGCACCAGTGGCGCCCGTGGCACCAGTCTCACCCGTTGGACCAGCGGGCCCTGTTGCACCTGCGGGGCCGGCAAGCCCGGTCGCGCCCGTGGCACCGGTCGCGCCTACCGGACCGGCAGGGCCGGCAGGACCAGTAGCTCCGACAGGACCAGCAGGCCCCTGAGGACCGGCAGGACCAGCGGGGCCCTGCGGACCTGTGCCACTCCCAGTGGCGCTCCACGAGATCAGGAACTCGCGGGTTGGATGACAGACGTCAGGAGGCACAAGGAAACGCATCGTGCCTCGTTCCTGATCGACGCACGCGTAGACCGTCGAAAGCTCGCCGACGGCCGCGGCGCTAATCTTTGAGTTGTTCGCGTTCGACCGGCCTTGCGCGTCAGCGACGCGTGGGGCCGCGGCGACGAGAGCAACGATTGCCACAGTGAAAACTGTCGATTTCATTCTGCCTCCCGAAGTGAATCAGCATCAGGAAGCACATCAAGTTTGGGGCCACGGTCGAGGTGCGCGATCCTCTCGGCAACGGCGGGCACCGGGAGGCAATCCGATAGAGAGGAGAGCGTGAGCCCGTGTGCCGGCGCGGCACAGGACGCCCGCATTTGTTAGAAGACGAGACGCGACTGAGATCGTTACTAGCGCAATTCTGTCCAGATATTGGAAAAATCGTCCGTCCACGCCAGACGCGCATCAGCGATGAGTGGCGTCCAGCGCGCGTCGGCGACGAGCGCCTGCAGACGTTCAGGACTCCGCGCCATCACCACCCACTCAGACGCTGCGAAGCCATTGTTCGAATCGACGCTTTTGTCGAGACGTGTGAACGCCGTCAGGCCACGCTCACGCGCGAGGCGCGCGATCACCGGCGCGAGCTTGATGTGGCGGTTGGAGATATGGAACGCCAGGACGCCGTTCCCAGAGAGCCGCGACTCATAGGTGCGCAGCGCCTCGGTGGTCAACAGGTGAACGGGGATCGCGTCCGAGCTGAACGCGTCGAGGACGAGGACGTCGTGCGCAACGCGGCTCTCGGCGAGGGTGAGCCGTGCATCGCCAAGCACCACTGAGCATTTCTCGCCGCAGTGCTCCAGATAGTGGAAGTACCGCGCGTCGCGTGCGATGCGCTCCACTGCGGCATCGATTTCGTAAAACGTCCACCGCGATCCGGGCTGTGCGTACGCCGCGAGCGTACCCGTGCCCAGGCCGATGACACCTACGGACTTCGCATCGGCACCCAGCGTTTCGAACACTTGGCCGATCGGGCTCTTTCGATGGAAGTAGGTCAGCGGCTCGGGATTGGGCTCGCCAACCACCTGCCGTCCGTGCGTCGTCGTCCCGTGCACCAACGACACGAAGTGACGCGCAGGGTCGGTGCGGACGCGATACACGCCGAAGAACGTGCGATCGGCCGCGAGCGTCTGACCTCCTCCGGCTGGGGCAATGGCGTTGCCAACGGCCAGTGCCGCGAGCAGGCCGACGATCCCTACTGAGAATCGCACGGTGTTGTGTTTCGCACCGCTCCAGAAGATCAACGCCGGCGCGCCAAGGAATGCCATCGTCGGGAAGTGCGCGACGCCACCAAGGCGGGAGCCGACCAGTAGGACCGTCGCGAGAACGGCAGCGAACGCCGGGCGCATCATCGGCCGCGGGTTGGCCACCGCGTCACGGAACTGCGTCTTTGGAACGCAGACCAGCGCCGCGAACGCGATGGCGAGTGGATATTCGGCAACCGATGTGAACACATGCGGGGCGATTAGTGTGTTGAACACCCCGCCGAGCACACCGCCGGCTGCGAGCCAGAGGTAGAACTCGGTGAGATGCTGGACGCCGGGACGATCCTTGGCCAGCTCGCCATGACACAGCATCGCCAGCACAGTAAAACCGAGCACGTGAATCGGAATCGCCACCCACAAGGCCGCGGGCGCTTCCGACACGATCAGCAGCACGAGCGGCACGAGCACGCTCGGCAGCAGCCGGCGCACATTGGTGTGCACCGCGTCGGAGTACCACCCGAACGCGATGATGAACGTCAGCAGGTAGCACGAGAGCGGCAGCACCCAGAGCAGCGGCACCGGCGCGACGTCGGTCGATAGGAAGGTGGTGACACCGAGCATCAAGGTCGAGGGCGCGAAGGACAACGCGAGCCATCGCATACGCGTGCCCGCTGTGATCGGTTCAGCGGCACGCGCCTCGTCCTGGTGTGCGACCTCGGATGCCGACACCGGCCGCCGCAGGACGCTGACGGCGCACGCCGTCAGGAGTGCAGCCACGATCGCATAGCCCATCTTCCAGATTGCGGTCTGCTGTCCGAGCGGCATGGCCGGTTCGAACAGAATCGGGAACGCGAGCAGCGCCGCGAAGCTGCCGATGTTACTCGCCGAGTACAGCCAGTAGGGATCAGACGAGCGCGTGTCGAGAGACGAGTACCATCGCTGCAGTAGCGGTGCCGTGGACGCCAACACGACGAAGGGCAGCCCTACACTCACCCCCATCGTCTGCAGGAGCCACGCGATCGGCTGATCGGTCGCGGATGCTGTCTGCTGATTGACGACGATAGGCAGCAGCAACAGTGGCAGCCAAACCAGCACGCTGTGCACCATCGCGTGGCGGCGAAGACCGAGCACGCGGATGCCGGCGTGGCCGTAGGCGTAGCCTGCCAGAAGCGCCGCCTGGAAGAACAGCATGCAGGTCGTCCACACCGACGGCGATCCGCCGAGCAGCGGCAGCACCATTTTCGCGAACAGCGGCTGGATCCAGAAGATCAGCAGTGCGTTCAGGCACAAAGCAGTGGCGAAGAGTACAGGCACCCTTCGTGTTTCGGCCGATCGCGACGAGGCCGCCAGTTGATTGAACTGTATAAACGTGCGCGGTGATGCGCAGGAGCGCGACGGAATGGACGAGTTGCTTGACCAATTCCCAAACTCAATCGGGAGTGGATAGCTAAACGAGGGGTGCAGGGAGCTGTGACTCGCCCATCAGGTGCTCATCGATGGCACGCGCCGCGCTGCGGCCGTCGGCAATCGCCCACACGATGAGCGACTGGCCGCGTTGCATGTCGCCGGCGGCGAAGACGCCAGGCACGTTGGTCATCCACTGCGCATCGCGCGCGACATTCCCACGATCGGTCATCGCGACGCCGAGATCAGTGAGTAGCGCGCTCTTCTCCGGACCGGTGAACCCCATCGCGAGCAGAACGAGATTGGCCGGGATCTCGAACTCACTGCCGGCCACACGCTCAAACACCATGCGGGCACCCGCCCCGAGCGTAGTCGAGGGGTCCTTCTTCACCATCTCGACTTTCACCGCATGGAGCGCACGAACGTTGCCCGACGCATCGCCCGAAAAGCGCTCCGTCGACACCGCGTAAAGACGCTCCCCGCCCTCTTCGTGCGCGGTCGAGACGCGGAAGATCTGCGGCCACAACGGCCACGGATTGTCAGCCGCGCGGTCCTTCGGGGGTCGAGGCAGCAACTCGAGCTGATGCACCGAAAGCGCGCCCTGCCGATGCGCGGTGCCCAGGCAGTCCGCGCCCGTGTCACCGCCGCCGATGATGATCACGTGCTTGCCCTGCGCGGTGATGAACTCGCTGTCCAGGATCGGATCACCCTCGCATCGCTTGTTCTGAAGGGTGAGGTAGTCCATCGCGTAGTGGATGCCCGTCAGATCGCGGCCGGGTACAGCCAGATCGCGGGGCTGACCGGACCCACCAGCAAGCAGCACCGCATCGTAGTCCTCACGCAGACGGTGCGCTGGCACGTCCACGCCAACATTGATGCCGGCACGGAACACCACACCTTCAATCTCCATCACCGCGAGTCGGCGATCGAGGTGGCGCTTCTCCATCTTGAACTCGGGGATGCCGTAGCGCAGCAGCCCGCCAATGCGATCTGACTTCTCGAAGACGGTAACCGAGTGCCCGGCCCGATTCAGCTGATCGGCGGCAGCCAGACCGGCAGGCCCCGAGCCGACGATGGCCACTCTCTTCCATGTACGCGTAGTCGGTGGCCGCGGCGTCACCCATCCTTCGTTCCAGGCCCGTTCGATGATCGCCGCCTCGATCGACTTGATCGTCACTGGATCGTCGTTGATGCCAAGCACGCAGGATCCCTCGCACGGCGCTGGACACAACTTGCCGGTGAACTCGGGGAAGTTATTGGTGGCGTGGAGCCGCTCGATCGCCGCCTGCCAGCGATCACGGTAGACGAGGTCGTTCCAGTCGGGAATCAGGTTGCCCAGCGGACAACCTTGATGACAAAACGGGATACCGCAGTCCATGCAGCGCGCGCCCTGCGCCTCGAGCTCATCGCCCGGGTACGGCAGGTAGACCTCGCGCCAGTCCTGCACACGCTCGGCGACCGGGCGCGTCGGCTGCTTCTTCCGATGGATTTCGATAAAGCCTGTTGGCTTACCCATGGACGGGCGTCCCCGCATCCTCGACGGCTGCTTTCGCCGCGATGCCGGTGAGGTCGAGGGTGGTCACGACCATCGTTTTCGCCGCCTCGGCCGCGCGTTTCGCCTGTTCCGCCAACGCACGCTTGTACTCGCGCGGCATCACCTTGACGATGCGGCGCAGCATCGTCACATCGGCGAGCAGCCCTTCCGCGTAGTGACTGCGGGTGTAGGTAACGTGCTTCATGATCGCGACGCGAATGAACTCGAGATCCTCGTCGGTGAGGAGTTCCAGATCAACCATGTCGCGATTGCAGCGGCGTGGGAAGCTGCCGTCGGTATCGAGCACGTAGGCGACGCCACCGCTCATGCCGGCCGCGAAGTTACGCCCGGTTCGCCCAATCACCACCACTCGCCCGCCAGTCATGTACTCGCAGCCGTGGTCGCCGACACCCTCGACGACGACGGTCGCGCCGCTGTTTCGGACGCAGAAACGCTCACCGGCCACACCGCGGACGTAGCCTTCACCGCTCGTCGCCCCGTAGAACCCGACGTTGCCGATGATGATGTTGTCCTGCGACTTGAACGTGGACAGCCGCGGTGGATAGGCAATCAGCTTCCCGCCTGACAGCCCTTTGCCGAAACCGTCGTTGGCATCGCCGACAAGCGTCATCGTCATGCCGCGCGGGACGAAGGCGCCGAAGCTTTGACCAGCCGCGCCGGTGAAGGTGATCCGGATCGTGTCGTCGGGCAAACCACACCCGCCGTGACGCCGCGTCACTTCGGATCCGAGCATCGTGCCGACGGTGCGATCCGCGTTGCGAATGAACGCGTTGAACTCGATAGGTTGCTTGCGCTCGAGGGCCGGCATCGCCACCCGAATCAGATCGTTGTCGAGCGTGACATCGAGCTCGTGATCCTGCTCGCGGACTTTGCGGCGAGCCACTGAGGCCGGCAGCGCCGGCTGGTGCAGGAGCGGCGTCAGATCGAGGCCCTTGGCCTTCCAGTGGTCGACCGCGCGATCCACGTCGAGACAATCGGCGCGGCCGATCATCTCGTCGATGGTACGGAAGCCGAGCTCCGCCATCAGCTCGCGCACTTCCTCGGCGATGAACCGGAAGAAATTCTGGACCATCTCCGGGCTGCCGGTGAACTTCTTGCGCAGCTCCGGATCCTGCGTCGCGATGCCGACCGGGCACGTGTTCAGGTGGCAAACGCGCATCATGATGCAGCCCATCACGACGAGCGGTGCCGTAGCAAAGCCGTATTCTTCGGCGCCGAGCAGCGCGGCGATCACGACGTCACGACCGGTCTTCATCTGGCCGTCGGCCTGAACGATGATGCGGTCGCGCAGCTTGTTCAGGACGAGCACCTGCTGCGTCTCCGCCAGTCCGAGCTCCCAGGGAAGGCCGGCGTGTTTGAGGCTGGTCAGCGGCGACGCACCCGTGCCGCCGTCGTGGCCCGAGATCAGCACGACATCCGAGTGCGCCTTGGCGACACCAGCAGCGACCGTACCAACGCCGCCTTCGGCGACCAGCTTCACCGAGATCCGTGCGCGCGGATTCGAGTTCTTCAAATCAAAGATCAGCTGCGCCAGGTCTTCGATCGAGTAGATGTCGTGATGGGGCGGTGGCGAAATCAGGCCGACACCAGGCGTCGAGTACCGCGTCTTGGCGATCCACGGATACACCTTGTGCCCGGGCAACTGGCCGCCCTCGCCGGGCTTTGCGCCCTGTGCCATCTTGATCTGCAGTTCGTCGGCGTTGACCAGATACTCACTCGTCACACCGAACCGGCCCGAGGCGACCTGCTTGATCGCGCTGCGCTTGCTGTCGCCGTTGGCGAGGGTGATGTAGCGCTCGGCATCCTCACCGCCTTCGCCGGTGTTCGACTTGCCGCCCAGGCGGTTCATCGCGATCGCCAGCGTCTCATGCGCTTCCTGGCTGATCGAGCCGTACGACATCGCGCCGGTCGCGAACCGTTTCACGATCGATTCGACCGATTCGACGTCCTCGAGCGGAACCTTCTTCCCAGCCGGCTTGAAGCGAAATAACCCGCGCAGCGTCGCGCGATGCTCGTTCTGCACGTCAACCGCGCGCGTGTACTCCTTGAAGATCGTGTACTGCCCGCTGCGCGTCGCGTGCTGCAGCTTGAACACGGTGTCGGGGTTGAACAGGTGATACTCGCCGTCGCGGCGCCACTGATACTCACCGCCCGCCTCGAGCTCCTGTGGCCGCACCGGCTGCCGTCCGAACGCACGTGCGTGGCGCATCGCGACTTCTTCGGCCACGATGTCGATGCCGACGCCGCCGATGCGCGAAGTCGTATGCGTGAAGTACTTGTCGATGAGCGTCTGGCTCAGGCCGATGGCTTCGAAGATCTGCGCGCCGCAGTAGCTTTGCAGCGTCGAGATCCCCATCTTCGACATCACCTTCAGCACGCCCTTGTTGAGCGCCTTGATGTAGTTGTCGATGGCCTTCTGCCGTTCGATGCCCTGCAGCATCCCGCTCCGGATCATGTCGTCGATCGTCTCGAACGCCACGTACGGGTTGACCACGCCGGCGCCATAGCCAAGCAGCAGCGACACGTGATGCACTTCGCGCGCGTCGCCGGACTCGACGACCAGCGCACAGCGGGTACGGGTACCTTCGCGAACGAGGTGATGGTGCACGCCGGCCGTCGCCAGCAGACTGGGAATCGGCGCGAGACGCGGACTCACACCGCGGTCCGAGAGGATCAGGATGTCGAACCCGGCGGCCACCGCTTCGCTGGCGCGCCGGCACAGATCATCCATCGCCTGTTCGAGCGCCGGCCCATCGTTCTCCGCATCGAACAACATCGACAGGGTCGTCGAGCGAAACGGGATATTCGGCGGCAGATGGCGCAGCTTCGCCACGTGCTCGTTGTGAATGATCGGGTACGTGATTGTGATCTGGCGGCACGACTCGGGCTCGGCCTTGAGCAGGTTTCGCTCCGGCCCGATCGTCGAGCCCATGTCCGTGACCAACTCTTCGCGAATCGCATCGAGCGGCGGGTTCGTCACCTGCGCGAAGAGCTGCTTGAAGTACTCGTAGAGCAGACGCGGCTTGTCGGAGAGCACGGCGAGCGACGTATCAGTACCCATCGAGCCGACCGGCTCCTCGCCGGCCATCGCCATCGGCGCGATCAGGAAGCGCAGATCCTCCTGCGTGTACCCGAAGGCCTGCTGCCGTTTGAACACGGTCTCGTGCTCGGGCGCCTCGGCACGCGCCGACGGCAGATCGTTGATGTCGATCAGATGACGATCGAGCCACTCCTGATAGGGATGCTGCGCCGCCAGCTCACGCTTGATCTCTTCGTCCTCGACGATGCGGCCCTGGATGGTATCGACCAGGAAGATCTTGCCGGGGTTCAGCCGCCCCTTGACCAGTACGTCCTGCGGCGGCACGTCGAGCACGCCGACTTCCGAGGCCATGATGACCAGGTCGTCCTTGGTGACGTAATAGCGCGACGGCCGCAGGCCGTTGCGATCCAGCACCGCCCCGATCATCCGGCCGTCGGTGAAGGCGATCGACGCCGGCCCGTCCCATGGCTCCATCAGTGACGCGTGATAGTGATAGAACGCCTTGCGCTCAGGGCTCATGGACTCGTGATTGCTCCATGGCTCGGGGATCATCATCAGCAGGGCGTGCGGCAGCGAACGGCCGGACATCATCAGCAGTTCGAGGACGTTGTCGAACGTCGCCGTGTCGCTCCCGCCTTCGCGAATGATCGGCAGCAGTTTGGCGAGGTCGTCGCCGAACAGATCGCTCTGGAGCAGGCCTTCGCGGGCGCGCATCCAGTTGATGTTGCCGCGCAGCGTGTTGATCTCGCCGTTGTGGGCGACCAGACGATAGGGATGTGCCAGTGGCCACGAAGGGAACGTGTTGGTGCTGAACCGCTGGTGAACCAGCGCGAGCGCCGACTGCAGATTCTCGTCAGTGAGATCGGGGAACATCGCCGCGAGCTGTTTCGCCTGCAGCATCCCCTTGTAGATCAGCCGCTGCGACGACAGGCTGACGACATAGAAGAAGCGGCGCGACAGCGCGTTGATCTTCAACCTATCGACGGCATGCTCGATCCGCTTGCGGATGACGTACAGCTTTCGCTCGAAACGCGCGCGGTCCTCGTCGCTGGTCGTATCGAACGCCGCGCCAATGAAGACCTGCTCGAACATCGGCTGCGTCGCTTTGGCGCTGTCGCCGATCAGGCGGTTGTCGCTCGGCACGTCGCGCCAGCCAAGCAAACGCTGACCCTCTTCGCTCGTGATTCGCGCAATCAGATCCTTGATGCGATCGCGATCGGACTCCTCATGCGGCAGGAAGACAAGTCCGGCGCCGTAACTGCCTTCGGCCGGCAAGGTGAACGACACCGACGTGCGCAGGAATATGTCCGGCATTTGAATGAGAATGCCGGCGCCGTCTCCGGTGTTCGCCTCGCAGCCGCACGCGCCGCGATGTTCGAGATTGATGAGCACCTGCAGCGCATTGCGGACGATGTCGTGCGAGCGCCGGCCCTTGATGTGTACGACGAACCCCACGCCGCAGGCGTCGTGCTCGGCGTGCGGGTCGTACAGACCTTGTGCAGGAGGTGTAAAGCGAGTCCCCGACGTCAACATGGTCGCCACATTGTGCCGATCTGAGGAGCATGAGGGAAATACAATGATCTGAAGGATTCAATCTGATCTGCTGATGCGAGTGGGAACAACGCCCGCAGCGTCCGTGACTTACCCCGCTTATCACACGGGCCACCGCACCCTCCAACTGCCCGCCCGATGCCCGGATTTGCCAATTCGCTGGAAATAGCCTGATTTTTCACGGTTTGGCCGCTAGGATGGTCCAGATTAACGACCCGAGCCTGAGGCCCCATCCGCTCCGTGAGGAGCGGTCAACAAACGCGGGGGCGGATGCTCGGGTTTTGACTGTCTAGCACCAGGAGAGCGACTGCATGCATGCGCCGATGAAGTACGTCGAGAAGGGACTGGCCATCACCGCGAATGGGATCTGGCAGGTGTTTTCCACCGCCAACAGGATCAAGCAGAACCCCTCGTTCATTCCGCGCTGGTCGGACAAACCCCTCCTGAAGTCGTATGAGAAGACCAAGCCGCAGCTGGGTTGGCCGCGCGAGACCGACTCGCTGTGCCCGGACTGCACGCGCGAAGCGCGGCAGGCGATTCTCGACGGCAAGAAAGACGTCAGCGTCCTCCTCAATGAGAAGGTCGGCGAGATCAAGGCGACCATCCTCGAGAAGGACGGCAAGATCGTCATGGTGAAGGACTGCCCGGTCCACGGCCACTACGAAGACGTGATGGCCATCGACCCGGCGTTTTTCAAACACCTCGAAGAGGTGTTCCCCGGTCGCTACATCCGCGCTCACAACGACGAGAAGCTTCATAATCACGGCAGCTCGACTGTTCT
>DAINQP010000195.1:0-11390 GCA_036742665.1 Vicinamibacterales bacterium
TGCCACTGCTCACACTGGGCCTTCCTTCGTCTGCGACTGCGGCGGTGCTGCTCGCGGCGTTTCAGCAGTACGGTCTACAGCCGGGGCCACTGCTGTTCTCGACGCGACCGGATCTCGTGTGGACGCTGGTGGCAAGCCTCTACATCGGCAACGTGATGCTCCTCGTACTCAACTTGCCACTTGTTGGCATCTGGGCCCGGGTCATGCTCGTGCCGCGGCCGCTGCTTTTTGGCGGAATTCTGGTGCTGGCGTCTCTCGGCGCGTACAGTCTCAATCGATCGATGCTCGATCTCACGCTGCTGTACGTCGTCGGTGGCGTCGGCTGGCTGATGCGCGTCTACGACATTCCGCTCGTGCCGGCGGTGCTCGGCCTCGTGCTCGGCCCGCTGGCCGAGCTGCAGTTCAGGCGCGCGGTCGCCATCAGCGAAGGCGATCTCTCGGTGTTCGTCACCCGGCCGATCAGTCTCGCATTCCTGAGCGTCGCGGTCGCAACGCTCGTCGGACCATGGCTGCTGAAGCGCGTCCATGAGTAAGCCTCGCGAGTACGATGTCGTCGTGGTCGGCGGTGGAAATGCGGCGCTCTGCGCGGCGCTCACCGCACGTGAGGCTGGCGCGACTGTCGTAGTACTCGAACGTGCCCCGCGTGACTTTCGCGGCGGCAATAGCCGGCACACGCGGAATCTCCGCTGCGCGCACGATGCGCCGACCGCGGTGCTCACCGGGTCGTACACCGAGGACGAGTTCTACGCCGACCTGCTGCGCGTCAACGCGAATGAGACAGATGAGTCGTTGGCGCGCCTCCTGATCTGCCGATCGAAGACGTGCACCGTGTGGATGTCGCAGTACGGCGTCCGCTTTCAGGCAGCGCTGCGCGGCACGCTGCACCTGTCGCGGACCAATGCCTTCTTTCTCGGCGGCGGCAAGGCGCTGATGAACGCGTACTACGCGGCGGCGGAGCGGATGGGCATCGACGTGCTCTACGACGCCGATGTCGTCTCGATCGATGTGCGTCAATGTAGTGTCCGGCTTCAGCCGGACGACAGTCGTCGTGTCCGCCTTCAGCCGAACCTGCGCGGCAAAACACTCATTCTCGCCAGCGGCGGCTTCGAGTCCAACCTCGCCTGGCTGAAGGACGCCTGGGGCGATGCGGCCGACAACTTCATCGTCCGCGGCACGCCGTACAACACGGGCGTACCGTTACGTGCGTTACTCGACGCCGGCGCGCAGCCGATCGGCGATCCGCGCGCCTGTCATGCGATTGCGGTGGATGCGCGCGCGCCGAAGTTCGACGGCGGCATCGTTACGCGGCTCGACTGCATCCCGCTCGGCATCGTCGTCAATCAGTCCGGCGAGCGGTTCGCGGACGAAGGCCAGGACCTCTGGCCAAAACGCTACGCGAGCTGGGGCACACTCGTCGCGCGACAGCCTGGACAAATCGCGTATTGCCTCGTTGACGCGAAGACCGCCAACCTGTTCATGCCGTCGGTGTTTCCTCCCCTCGTCGCCAACACGGTTGCGGAGCTCGCCGTCCAACTTGGGCTGCCGGCGGAGCGGGTGGGCGACACCGTCGCGCGGTTCAACGATGCTGTGCGTCCAGGCACATTCGACCTCGAGGGGCTGGACGACTGTCAGACGCACGGACTGACGCCTGAGAAGAGTCACTGGGCGCAGCGGCTTGATACGTCACCGTACTGGGGCTATCCCTTGAGGCCGGGCATCACGTTTACGTATCTCGGTCTCCGCGTTGACGAGACGATGCGAGTCATGAGGACCGACGGCGCACCGATGCCGAACGTCTACGCGGCCGGGGAGATCATGTCGGGCAACGTGCTGCGCCGCGGGTACATCGCCGGCATTGGCATGACCATCGGTACGGTGTTCGGCCGCATTGCCGGAGAGAGCGCAGCGCGTGCCGCAGGTTGATCTGACGCAGCACGGCGCGCACGTCATGACGGTGTGCAATGCGTGTCGCTACTGCGAGCAGTACTGTCCCGTCTTCCCGGCTATGGAAGAGCGGCGGACGTTTGGCAAGGCCGATCTCGCGCTGCTGGCGAACCTCTGTCACAACTGCGGCGAATGCCTCTACGCGTGTCAGTATGCGCCACCGCACGAATTCGGCATCAATGTGCCGAAGACGCTGGCGCAGATCCGCGTGCAGTCGTATCAGGACTACGCCTGGCCGCGCGCGCTCGGCCTCGCATTCACACGGCACAATCTGCGCACTGGGATCGCGCTCGCTGCGACGTTCAGCACAATCCTCGCACTCACCGCGCGCACGCTGTCGCCGGTTGGCCGCACGGCGGATTTCTACGCGGTCGTGTCTCACAATGTGATGGTCGGCCTGTTCGGCGGCGTCTTTCTGTTCGCCGTCACCGCGATGTCCGTCGGCGTGTTCAGATTCCTCCATGACATTCAGCCGAACGTCCAACGTCCTGAGGGGGGTCTGACCCGGGGTCAGACCCGGGGTCAGACCCCAGTCCTGTTTCGAGACATTTTGACGCTGCGCCATCTGCACGCGAGCGGCGTCGATTGCGTCTCGGCCGAGGAACACCGCACGCCGTGGCGACGATGGCTGCACCATTGCGCCTTTTACGGCTTCCTTCTCTGCTTCGCCTCGACGACGGTGGCCGCGATCTATGACAACGTCTTCGGCTGGCGCGCGCCGTACGACGTCGCCAGCCTGCCGGTCATCCTTGGAGCGATCGGCGGAGTGGGTCTGCTCGTCGGATCATTCGGGCTCTGGATTCTGCGCCGGCGTCGCGATCGCGCGCTCATCGACGAGACGCAGGACGGCCTGGACGAATCGTTTCTCGCGCTGCTGTTCCTCACGACACTCACTGGGCTCGCGCTGCTGGTGCTCCGTGACGAGCCCGTCATGCCATGGCTACTCGTCGTCCATCTCGGAGTGGTGCTCGCGCTGTTTGTGACGCTGCCATATGGCAAGTTTGTACATGGTCTTTATCGAGCCGCGGCGTTGTGGATTGCGCGTTAGAATCCCGCCATGCGCACTCTACTGATCCTCGGCGCCCTGCTCGTCGCGACCACGTCGACGCTGTCCGCCGACTGGAGTCCCGAGTCCGCCGCACGCTATCTCGACGGCCGTCAGAAGGAATGGTTCTCGTGGAAGCCGGCGATATCGGCCGACGGCCCATGCGTCTCGTGCCACACCGGGATGACCTATCTGCTTGCCCGCCCGGCGCTCCGCCGTCGGCTCAAGGAAAGCCAGCCGACGATGTACGAAGTGGGCCTGCTCGATCGACTGCGCACAAAAGTCGGCGAAAAGCCTGCCGGCGGGCTGCAAGGCGTCGAGACGATCTTCTCGGCGATGTTCCTCAGCCGGGAGGACACGCTGTTCTCTAGCCGCGCAGACGCGGTGAACACGATGAGCGCGCACTCGCAGAAGGCATTCGATCAGCTCTGGACGTTGCAAGGCACCGAGGGGCCGTCGAAAGGTGGATGGCGATGGTACGCAGCGAATCTCGACCCATGGGAAAACGCCGAGTCGGGCCGCTATGGGGCATCGTTGGCTGCCGTCGCACTCATGCAAACGCCACAGGAGTATCGCGCGACCGCCAAGGTGCGCGACCATGCAGCCGCGCTGAGCGCGTATTTGATGGAATCCCTCGAGTCGCGTCGCCTCCACGATCGTCTGGCGCTGCTGCTCGCGCGCTCGTTCATCTCTGACGCATTGCGCCAGTCGATCACTGCGGACGCCCTCGGCACACAGCAGGGCGACGGCGGTTGGACGATCGAATCACTCGGTCCGTGGATGGTTCACCCCGACGCGCCAGTGCCCTCCGGCACTACTGCCGGCAGCAATGGGTACGCAACGGCGTTCACGGCGGTCGCGCTGCTACGAGGTGGCGTGCCCGCATCGGATCCCAAGCTCGCGAAAGCCCTGACGTGGCTCCAGTCGCATCAGGATCCCGCAACCGGCGCCTGGGCTGCGATGTCGATGAACAAGCGTTACCCGGAAGGATCGATGGAATCGCGCTTCATGCAGGACGCGGCGACCGCATTCGCGTCGCTCGCGCTGATCGAAGCCGGCCGCTAACACAAAATCACACTCGCCAGTCACCTCGTCGCGACGTTGCTGGTACTCTTTGACTGAACCATGGACGCGTTGAACGAGGTCATTTCACGTTACTGGGGATACTCCGCCTTACGTCCGTTACAGCGGGAAGCGATGGATGCCGTACTGGCAGGCCGCGATTCGGTCGTCGTAATGCCGACCGGCAGCGGCAAGTCGCTCTGCTTCCAGGCACCGGCGCTCGTCCGACCCGGTCTCGCCCTTGTCGTCTCACCGCTGATCTCGTTGATGAAGGATCAAGTGGACACGCTGGTCGGCAACGGCGTCGGGGCTGGCCTCTACAACAGCTCGCTCTCGAGCGACGAGAAGGCGTCGGTGCTCACCGGGCTGCGCGACGGCCGTTATCGCCTGCTGTACGTGTCGCCGGAACGAATCGCCGGTGACGGAAGCGATGGTTTTCTCGCGCGACTGGCGGCTTGGAATCCGAGCTTCCTCGCCGTGGACGAAGCCCACTGCATCAGCCAGTGGGGTCATGACTTCAGACCGGAATACCGTCAACTCGGACGATTGCGGCAGATGCTCCCCGGCATCAGCGTCCACGCGTATACGGCGACAGCGACCGCGCGCGTGCGCCGTGACATCGGTGCGCAGCTCGAGCTGAACAATCCACTCGAGCTCGTTGGCTCGTTCGATCGGCCGAACCTGCTCTACCGGGTGCTGCCGCGCGCCGCACTCAAACGCCAGCTGCTCGACGTGCTCGATCGCCATCGCGGCGAGGCGGGCATCGTCTACTGCACGTCCAGGCGGGAGGTTGATGCGCTGGCCACATGGCTCGTGGAGATCGGCGTGCCGGCACTGCCCTATCACGCCGGGCTCTCCGATGCGGATCGCAAGGCCAATCAGGATGCCTTCCTCAACGAGCGCATTCAGGTCGTGGTGGCCACGGTGGCCTTTGGCATGGGCATCGACCGATCAGACGTCCGGTTCGTCGTACATGCAGGCGCGCCGCGCTCGCTCGAGCATTATCAGCAGGAATCCGGCCGGGCCGGACGTGACGGCCTTGAAGCGGAGTGCCTGTTGATCTCCTCGAGCGCGGACTTCATGAAGTGGCGGCACATGCTCGAACAGAACGGAGAGTTCACTGAAGGCACGCGGACGTTGATGCGATTGATGGAGCGCTACACGACTAGCGTGGGCTGCCGTCATCGGCACTTGAGCGCGTACTTCGGCGATCACTACATTAAGGACGATTGTGCGGCGTGCGACGTGTGCCTGGGCGAGCTCGAAACGGCACCCGAGCCTGTCGTCGTCGCGCGCAAGATCCTCTCGTGCGTCGTCCGCGTCGGGCAGCGGTTTGGCGCGACGCACGTCGCCGGTGTCCTCCGCGGCCAGACCACCGAGCCGATCGTCGCGCGCGGGCACGACACGTTGAGCACGTTCGGGTTGCTCGCCGACGCCTCGCTCGCTGAAGTGCGCGGATACATCGAGCAACTGATCGGCCTCGGACTGCTTCAGCAAACCGATGATGCGTATCCGGTGTTGAGGATTACGGCGTCAGGCGTCACGCTGCTCAAGGATGAAGCGAGCGTTCCCGGGTTGGCGCTCGCGCGGCAACGCATCCAGAAGAAGGGCGAAACGCGGCAACGCTCACGCGCGGAGTCGGAGTCCTGGGAGGGCGTCGATCGCACGCTGTTCGAACGGCTGCGCAGTCTGCGTCTGGACATTGCCCGCGCTCGAGGCGTCCCGCCGTACGTGATCTTCCACGACGCGACCCTCCGTGAGATGGCGCGGCTTCGTCCCTCGTCGGTGGCGTCACTGCTCACGGTCAAAGGCGTGGGGGCGCGCAAGGCGGAAGATGTCGGCGGCATCTTCCTCGAGACGATCCGCGCGCATGGGTCGGCATGACGCGCGCGGCGACAGCCCTCATCGATCGAGCGCTCGTCGAGCGGCTGTATCGCAAAGCG
This sequence comes from Vicinamibacterales bacterium, assembly GCA_036742665.1. Lineage (GTDB taxonomy): Bacteria > Acidobacteriota > Vicinamibacteria > Vicinamibacterales > UBA2999 > Gp6-AA40. Next base: position 5,995 of record DAINQP010000195.1, read on the forward strand.
CACGGCGATCGATGGTCGCTGTCGCTGGACCTGTTCGCGTCTACCCTCGAGACCAGCGCGCGCAAAGCATTTGCCTCATCGCCCGACGCGAGTCAGCTCGAGCGGTACTATGAGTCGCTTCATCTCGAGGACCTGGCGCTCGCATGCGCCTGTGCGCAGGGATCCGATCCAGCATGGGAGCACTTCATTCGCGAATACCGGCCAGGACTCTATCGCGCAGCAGATGCCATCGATCCATCCGGTGGCTCGCGTGACCTTGCCGATTCGCTCTACGGGGAACTGTTCGGGCTCGACGTGCGCGACGGGGAACGCCGCTCGCATTTCCGCTACTTCCACGGTCGGAGCAGCCTGTCGACATGGCTTCGGGCGGTGCTGTCGCAGCGGCACGTCGATCGACTCCGAAGTACGCGGCGTCTAGATCCACTGCCCGAGGACGAAGCGCCGGGAGCGATTCCCGCGCCGACGCGCGAGGTGGATCCACAGCGAGCCGGGTACGTCAGCCTGATGCGTCGCCGCGTCACGGCCGCGGTCGCTGCGCTCGCGCCGCGCGATCGGCTGCGCCTGCGCTGCTACTATGCGCAGGATCTGACGTTGGCGCAGATTGGACGCATGTTCAACGAGTCCGAGGCCACCGCGTCGCGGCATCTGAGCCGCGCACGACGCGACGTGCGCGGCGCCGTCGAGCGCGACCTTCGCGTCCAGCGCATGAGCGACGCAGAAATTGCCGACTGTTTCGCGGCCGTGATCTCGGATTCTGAGTACCTCGACCTAAGCGAGTTGCTGGGGTCTGACCCGGGGTCTGACCCGGGGTCAGACCCGGGGTCAGACCCCCTGCGCAAGAATGCGAAGTCCGAACGTTCCAAGGGTAAGGAGACGTCTCGTGCTGGGCAACGGTAGAGGCACGCCGGAAATGAGTGCCGCGTGCGTTGACGCGGAAACGCTGGCCGCCTGGGCCGACGGCAGTCTGCCGAAGGCCGATGCCGCTGCGGTCGAGACCCACCTCGCCGATTGCGAGCGCTGCACCGCGATGGTGGCGACGTTCGCGCGAACGATTCCCGACGCGCCAGTCGCCGAGTCACTATGGACGCGATGGCATCTTCGGTGGTTAGTGCCACTGGCCACCGCCGCAACGGTCGTTGCTCTGTGGGTGCTGGTGCCCCGTCCCGAATCATCTCAGATGACGATGGTGCAGCGGGCGCCCACGACCGAATCGCAAGCGGCCGAAACCGCCGAGACAGCGCAGCCGGCGACGACGGCGGAGACCAGAGAGCAGCAGACGCGCACCGCAATCGTGCCATCGAGGCCGACAGATACATTCGCGAGGCGCGAGGAAGCGCCGCAAGCACCCGGACAGTTAGCCGACAAACGGCGCGCAGACACTGATCAAGAGGCGAATCGTCTGCCGACGGCACCATCGAACGAGTCGATTGCCATCGCTCCGCCTCCCGCGCGCGAGGCCGATCGGCTCGAAGCCAAGAGCGCCGATGCGCAAACGGATCGGTTCTCACCGCCCATCCCATCGGCGAACGCCGGCACGTCTCCCGCCGCCCCGGTGGCAGCCCCGCCGCCAGCGTCCTCGACTCAAGCCCGCGGCGTCGCTTCGTCCGCTCGCCAGTTGGCCGCGATCGTCGAGATCGCTTCGCCCGATCCGATGTCGCGCTGGCGCGTGGTCGGTGCCGGTCAGGTCGAGCGCTCGACGAATGGCGGTGCGCGGTGGGAAACCGCGAAACTGCCCGAGTCGGCGACATTGATCGCCGGTTCTTCTCCGTCCCCGTCGATCTGCTGGCTCGTTGGCCGCACCGGCTCGATCTATGTGACGATCGACGGATTGCGCTTCGTGCGTGTCCCGTTCCCCGATCGCGCGGACTTCGTCTCGATCCAGGCGACTGACGGCCGTCGCGCGACCGTCGTCACCATCGACGGCCGAACCATGCGGACCGACGATCAGGGTGCCAGCTGGATCCGCGTCAATCCGTGACCTGGAGGTCCGGCTAAAGCCCGGACACTACATTCGGAACCCCCTTGTCGTGTCCGCGCGTACCAAATACGCTATGGGGCTCACGCGGAAGGACACGACATGACTCAGGTCTCGATCACCGTTAACGGCAAGCTGCGCAAGGCGCAGGTCGAGCCGCGACTGTTGCTCGCGCATTTGCTGCGCGAACAGCTCAACCTCACCGGCACGCACATCGGCTGCGACACCAGTCAGTGCGGTGCCTGCACGGTGCTCATCGACGGCCGCAGCGCGAAATCGTGCACGATCTTCGCCGTGCAGGCGGACGGCTCGAAGATCACCACCATTGAAGGACTCGCCAAGGATGGCCAGCTCCATCCCTTGCAGGAAGGTTTTTGGGAAGAGCACGGCCTTCAGTGCGGCTATTGCACGCCCGGCATGATCATGTCAGCGGCCAACCTGCTCTCGGATAACCCCAAGCCCAGCGAGGAACAGATCCGTGAGGGCCTCTCCGGCAACTTCTGCCGCTGCACCGGCTATCAGCACATCGTCAACGCCGTGCAATACGCGGCGGGCAAGAGGTAGTCATGTCTACTCCAGTATTGCCAAAGCTGGTCGGTCAGCGCGTCAAGCGACGCGAAGACCCGCGACTCATTCAGGGCCTGGGCACCTACGTTGACGACGTGAAGATCGTCGGGATGCAGCACCTGGCGTTCAAGCGCAGCGACATCGCGCACGGACGCATCACGTCGATCGACGTCAGCGCCGCGAGAGCCATGGAGGGCGTCGAAGCGGTGTTCACCGGCAAGGAGATCGCGGAGATCCTTGGCCCGATGCCGATCGGCACACCGTTCCCTTCACCTGAGCATCGCGCGATCGCGACCGACGTCGTGCGCTTCACCGGCGAGCCCGTCGCGGTCGTCATCGCCGCGGATCGCTATCTCGCTCGCGACGCGGCCGATGCCATCGTCGTCTCGTACGACGCGCTGCCGGCAGTGATCGATACCGAGCAGTCGATGACCGGGAAGCCGGCACAGATCCACAAGGACTTCCCTAACAACATCGCGCTCCCCACGTTCCCGAGCGGCACTGGCGTCACTCCTGACGGCAAGTCCGTGGACGACAGCGCGGTCGAGAAGGCGTTCGCAGACGCCGAAGTCGTGATCTCACAGCGCATGCTGAACCATCGACTGGCGCCGTCAGCGATGGAGCCGCGCGGCGTGGTCGCCCACTACGAGCCCGGCAAGGGCACGATGACAATCTGGTCGTCCACGCAGAATCCCCACATCCTGCGGACGATGATCGCGGCGATGAACGGCATGGGCCAAGATCAGGTCCGGGCGATCGCTCCGGAAGTGGGCGGCGGCTTCGGCGCCAAGATCAACATCTACGCCGAGGAGTACGTGGCCGCGGCGGTGGCGAAGAAGCTCGGTCTGGCGGTGAAGTGGATCGAGGATCGCTCCGAAGCATTCGTCGCGACCATTCACGGCCGCGACATCCTCTGTTACCTCGACATCGCCGCGAAGCGCGACGGCAAGGTGCTCGGGATGAAGATGCGCCTCATCGCCGATATCGGCGCCTACAACATGCTGCTCACGGCGGCGATCCCGACGCTGACGATGTTGATGGCCAACGCGACGTACGACATCCCGGCGATTCGCGCCACATTGACCGAGGTCTTCACCAACAAGACGCCGACCGACGCGTATCGCGGCGCCGGGCGTCCTGAAGCCACCTACTTCGTCGAGCGTGGCATGGACATGCTGGCGCGCGAGCTGAAGATGGATCCGGCGGAGGTGCGGCGCAAGAACTTCATCCCCAAGACCAAGTTCCCCTACCAGACGCAGATGGGCGCGATCTACGACTCGGGCGACTACGAAAAGGCGCTCGATCTCGCGCTGAAGAACGCGAATTGGCCCGACCTCAAGAAACAGCGTGACGCGGCCAAGGCGCAGGGCCGGCTCGTCGGGCTTGGGCTCGCGATGTACGTCGAGGTCTGCGGCATCGGCCCATCGGCGTCACTGCCGACCGGTGGCTGGGAGCACTCACAGGTCACCATCGAGCGCGACGGTCGCATCAGTGCGACCACCGGCGCATCGCCGCACGGCCAGGGCAACGAAACCACATTCGCGCAGATGCTCGCCGATCAATTCGGCGTGCCGCTGGAACACGTCACCATTCAGCACGGCGACACCGCGGTCGTGAAGCAGGGCATCGGCACCTTCGGCAGCCGCTCGCAGGCAGTCGGCGGCACAGCGCTGCACATGGCCGGCGGGAAGGTGAAAGCCAAGATGGCAAAGTTCGCGGCCGCACTCATGGAAGCAAACGAAGAGGACCTCGTCTTCGAGAACGGCAAGATCTTCGTCAAGGGCGCACCGGCGACCGGCAAGACGTTCGCTGAAGTCGCCGGCTATGCCTACATCCCCGTACCGCTGCCGCCGGGACTCGAGCCCGGCCTCAGCGAAGAGGCGTTCTTCGAGCCGAGTAACAACACTTATCCATTCGGCTGCCACATCTCGATGCTCGAGGTCGATCGCGACACCGGCGAGCCGCGTCTGCTCAAGCTCGTGGCCGTGGACGATGCGGGCAATTTGATCAACCCGCTGATCGTCGAGGGACAGATTCACGGCGGCCTGGCACAGGGCATCGGCCAGGCGCTGATCGAGGAAGTCGTCTACAACTCGGACGGGCAGCTGGTCACGGGATCGTTCATGGACTACGCCCTTCCTCGCTCCACCGACTTCCCGCGATTCGAACTCGACGCGACATACACGCCGACGCCGGTCAACCCGCTCGGCGCGAAGGGCGTGGGCGAGGCCGGGACCCTCGGCTCCACTCCGAGCATCGTCTCAGCCGCGGTTGACGCGTTGAGCGGGTTCGGCGTGACGCACATCGACATGATGCTGCGGCCCGAGAAGCTGTGGCGCATCATTCAGGGCGGGTCCGAAAGGACCGGCCCTACCAGCGCTGGAGGAAAAGCGTGATCCCGACTGCATTCGACTATCACCGCGCGACGTCTGTCGAAGACGCGATTCGCAAGCTGAAGGACACCGGCGGCAAGCTAGTGGCCGGCGGCCACAGCCTGGTGCCGTTGATGAAGCTGCGGCTCAGCGAACCGACGGCCCTCATCGACATTGCGCGCATTCCGGGCCTCTCTGGTGTTCGCGAGAAGGACGGCCAGCTCGAGATCGGCGCGGCGACCGTGCATCACGACGTCGCCACGTCGGCCGTGCTGATGCAGAAGTGCCCGATCATGTCCGAGGCAGCCGGTGAGATCGGCGATCCGCAGGTGCGCAACCGCGGCACGCTTGGCGGCAGCCTCGCGCATGCCGATCCGTCGGCCGACTACCCCGCCGTGATGCTCGCGCTGGACGCCGGGATCACGATCATGGGCGCGAGCGGCTCGCGTGTCGTCAAGGCCAATGACTTCTTCCAGGACCTG
>DAINQP010000196.1:0-11386 GCA_036742665.1 Vicinamibacterales bacterium
TCACGAAGCCCTTCGACCTCAAGCGGTACTTCGTGTGGAAGCCTGAGAACCGGGTCCACCCGTATGAATGCCTCGATCGCTTCGAGCCCGGCAAGTAATCGCGCGCGGGCAACGGCAGCCTCGACAACAGCGCGAAGATTGTCGGGCGTCTGCCTCGCGATGTGGTCGTCGATTTCGGCCCGCAGGAGCGCCTCGTCCCGCGCCGACCTCGTGGCACGAGGTCAACCGCCGCACGAAGCGCCTCACTGTCTTCATTTCAAATCCTGAGCTTTCGCGGCGAAGAATCGTTCGATGATCGCCGTCGTCTGTTCCCAGCTCCGCGCTTCCGCCTGGAGCTGCTTACGGCCCTGCCGTGTCAGCCGATAGAAGCGCGCCTTGCGATTGTTCTCGGATGCGCCCCATCCGGAGGCGATCGACCCTTCCTGCTCCAGCTTGAGCAGCACTGGGTAGAGCGTCCCTTGATTGACGGTCAGGAGATCCCCGCTGATCTGCTCGATTCGGCGGGCGATTCCGTATCCATGCAGGGGGCCCAGCACATCCAGTGTCTTGAGCACCATCAGCGCCAGCGTGCCCTGTCGAACATCGGTGTCCTTCATCTGTCTATTGGGTTTACAACAGGAAGAATGGCATTCTTCCTTTGGGAGAGCAACAGGGCGTTCGCCTGGCTCGCTTCAGGCTGCGGTGGGGGTGGAGATGCGCGACGGGCATCAGACGCGCTTCGCGCTTTACTCTTCCACTTCTTCACTTTGAACTTGAAATGGTACCGGTACGGGGATTCGAACCCCGGTTTGATGGCTGAGAACCACCCGTCCTAACCCCTAGACGATACCGGCTCCTAGCAGGACCTTGTATTTTACTCTGTCAACTCCCAACTACCAACTCCCAAGTCCCAACCACTCCCAACGCACCACGTCCCGACTCCACGCGTCAATTGGGAGTTGGGAATTGGTCGTGGTTGGTCGTTGGAAGTTTGGAATTGGGAGTTCGCGTTAGCGCCGAGCCACGCCGCGCGTGTCCCGGTAGCCTGCCTCGTAGCCCTGGCGGAAGCCAGACCGATAGTTGTTCTGATACGCGTCCTTCGATCCGTAGCTGCGCTCGTAGCCGTTATCAGCGTCCTTGTAATCGCCGTGACGGACGGGGTCGTAGCGATCGCGATCGTGGCCATCATCGCGGCCCTTCTCCCAGCCGTCGCTGTAGCCGCGTGCGAATGCCGGATCCTGATACCCGCGCGTGCGGCCAGGCCCGCGATCGTAAATGTCGTCGCGGCGGCCCTGATAGATCCGATCATCGCGATAGATCCGGTCGTCGCGCTGATAGCGGCCATTGCCATTGCCGCGCGCGTTGTAGTAGCCCTCGCGATAGCCGGACGAGAAACCGCGACGGAACTCGTTGCGGTATCGGTCGCGATCACCATAGCGACTGTTGTAGCCGTCATCGGCGTCGCGATACACGCGCTCACGTTGCGGCTCGAATCGCCGGCCGTCTCTGGCGTCATCGGCGCCGTGCCGAACACCTTGCCGATAGCCACGCTCGAATGGTCCGTTGTTCTGCGCCGCTGCCGGTGTCGCAAGCAGTGCGCAGGTGATCGCCGCAAAGAGCCAGTGAGCCCAGCGTCTAGCACCCATTGTCGTTGTCTCCCCCCGCTGGCATACCTGGCATGGCTGCAAACGACACGCCACTGCGCCGGTTGAGATTTTCGGCGCGAATCACGCGGCTCTTGTGGGCGACCTGTCCTCTACCTAGTCCGACCAGATGAGGACGCGGTCTCCATTGGGCGTGTGGTCATCAACCAGCAATGCCGGACCGTAACCCTCGATATCGGCCACGCGCAGCGACGTAGAAAAAGAAAGGCCAGACGCGTTCGGCTCAGCCTTCAGACGAAACAAACCATCCCTCATCCGAAGGAGCGAAAATGGCAGGTCGATACGCGACATCCGCTCCGCGCCGCGGTCCCAGCGCAGGATGTGCAGCGTCTTCAGCGTGTCGGCCGGCTGTGTCTCCGGCGGGCGACGCAGGAGAACCGGACCATCGCGAAGAGTGACCACCGGCCCGGAATCGCCGAAACGCGCCCGAACATCGTCGAAGGACCTGGTTGCAGCGGCCTCGTTCATCGACACGTTCTCCACGAGCGACCTGACGATCCAGATCCCCGCGCCTGCCACTGCGATCGCGAGGACGCCGGCGATGGCGACGATTGCCAGGAGGATCGTTTTCTGTTTCTTGGTCATTGCGTGACTCCCGCGACCGAGTGACGGTGCTACGTTAGACCCCGATAGGCAACGAATGATTCGAGTGATCACAACCATCGACGCGCACGTGGGCGGTCAGCCGCTTCGCCTCGTCGTGGACGGCGTGCCGCGTCCGCACGGCAAGACCTCTGCGCGGCAACGCGAATGGTGTCTCAAGCACGCCGACGCCTACCGCCGCGCCCTCGTCAACCCGCCGCGCGGGCACACCGACATCACCGCTGCACTCATTACTGATCCGTCAACGCTTCACGCCAACGCCGGCCTTGTATTCATGGACGCTGGGGGTTATCCGTCGATGAGCGGTCATGCGGTGATTGCCGTCACGACGATCGCCTTGGAGCGGCGTCTCGCGCTCGCGCACCCGCCAGGCAACGGCGAAGAGCGGCTCGTCTTCGACACACCGGCGGGTGCTGTGCACGCCCGCGCCCGGCTCGAGGTGCATGGCGACGCGCGATCGGTCGACTCGGTGGCGGTGACCAACGTGCCCGCATTCGTTCACGCTCCCGCGGTTCCCGTCCTCGTCGGCCGACGGGATCTGCGTGTCGACATCGCCTTCGGTGGAGCGTTCTACGCGATCGTCGACAGTGAGGCCACGGGCGTGCCGCTCGATGCGGCGCACGTGCCCGAGTTGCGGCGACTGGGCGCCGACATCAGCGCGTCGGTGAATGCCACTCATCGCCCGGCGCATCCCGCCGACAACACGATCTCTGGCGTCGCCGGCGTGATCTTCACCGGCCCGGCGCTCGATCCCGAAGCGCATCTTCGTAACGTCATGGTGCGAGCCTCAGGGTCTGTCGATCGATCGCCCGGCGGCACGGGCACATCTGCGGTGATGGCCGTCCTCGATGCGATGGGACTGCTGCCGGATCACCAGGCCTTCGTGCACGAAAGCCTCTCCGGTGCGCTCTTCCGCGGCCGCCCGCTGCACCGCACGATCGTTGCTGACTTTCCGGCGCTCGTCACGGAGATCGAAGGCTCGGCCTGGATTACGGGGGAGCACACGTTCTTTCTCGATGATGACGACCCGTTTCGGGAGGGTGGAACTTTTTGATCGATCGCGTCGGTTCCGAGGGTTCAGGAAGTTCAATGGGTCCGGCGGCTGGCGTTCGCACGAAGAGATCGTGCCGCTCCAGCGGCTGTGTAAGCGGGCCTCGAAAGCGGCGACTGGCTTGATCGCCTCCTGAACAGAACCCATTGAACCCATGGAACCGGATTGACTACCCAGTACAATTCCGTTCGATGAACGCTAGGACCCTCCGAGTAGCGCTAACAGCGATGGTGCTTGTGTGCGCAAGTAAGGCGGCCGCGCATCCCGCGCCGTTCAGCTATCTCGACATCGCCTTCCGCGATGGCAATATCGAAGGCTCACTCACCGTTCACGTGATCGATATCGCGCACGAGCTCAACGTCACACCTGCGGAGCGCGTGCTCGATCCAGAGTTCCTGACGCGCGAACGGCGGCGCATTCTCGACGTGCTCACGCCGCGTATCTCACTCACCACGGATCGGCCGCTCACGATCGAGTGGGGAATGCTTTTGCCGATGAAAGAGGAACTCGCATTGCGGTTGATGTACCGCATTCCGAATGAGCATCCCGGCTCACTGACCGTCGACACAAACCTCTTCCCGTACGACCCGATCCACCAGACGTTCATCAACATCTACGAGGACAACGATCCCGCGCCACGGCAGCAGGTGATCTTCAACGCCAGCACGGAACCGCACACCTACTACCTGGGGACCACCCAGGGTGCAATTGCGGTGATGAAGACGTTCATCCCTTCAGGGACGCATCACATTCTGATTGGGCCCGATCACATCCTCTTTCTGATCGGTCTGCTGCTCCTCGGCGGCAGCTGGATGGCGCTGGTTCGTATCGTCACGGCGTTCACGATCGGCCACAGCATCACCCTGTCGCTGGCCGCGTTGAACATCTTCTCGCCGCCGGCGAGCATCATCGAGCCGGCAATCGCATTGAGCATTGTGTTCGTCGGAGCCGACAACCTCGTGCGTGGTGACGGTCGTGATCTGCGCGCGTGGGCGGCATTGACGTTCGGCCTCGTGCACGGCTTCGGCTTCGCGAACGTGCTGCGTGAGTTTGGCCTGCCACGTGAGGCGCTGGGATGGTCGCTGTTCTCGTTTAATTTCGGCGTTGAGATCGGTCAGCTGGCGGTGGTGCTTGCAGTCGCCACTGTGCTGACCGCGATCAGGCGACGGAGTGACGTATTAGGTGCCAGGGTCGCGGTTGCTGGATCAGTCCTGGTGATCGCCGCCGGCACTTATTGGTTCGTTCAGCGAGTGTTCTTCCCCACGGGCGCTTGACTGGCTCACAGCCAACGCTTCCACCAGACCGCCGATAACGAGACCTGATGATCGAAGTCAGGCCGGCCGAATCCTTGACGTGCGCGATGGTCGGCTCTGAGCGTCAGCTCCGGGGTGAGACGGAACCCCAACGTCTCCTCGATTCCCTTGAGATGCTGCTGGTTGAGCGTGAGTAACGGTGTCAGTGCGGGCGCCGACATGCGCTCGACGCGGCCGGCGACGAACCACCGCGGCGTCAACGTCTGCTGTCCCTGCACGTACCAGCCTGTGGCGACGGTGTCGTCGGCGGAGGTTTCCATCGTATCCCGCACCCATTCGCCAAGCAGCTTGGTGTAGCGGAATGAAAACTCGGTTTCGATCGTGACGATCGTGGCGTCGCGGTTCTCGGTGACGGTCGGACTCTCGTTGGCGCGTTGCCATCCCCCATGCGTCACCGACGCGCCGACTCGCAGGCCGACGAATGGCGTCACGCCGCCACCGATGACGACGTTGTCGAAACGCGGCGGGTTCGTGCTGGCGAAAATGCGTCGGGTGCGCAATGGCGACGTATCGATCACGGCCGCTCGGGCGTCCCAGTGATCGCCTGAGACCGTGGCGTTGGCGCCGAACGCGTAGACGGCTCCGAGCAGTGTCGCGCGAGGACCACCGACTTCCGTCGCGGGCAGCGGCTGAAACAGCGAGGCCGGGAGCGAGACGGTGGGGTTGAGCTGTGGCCGGAGCATCAGATTCGAAAGACCGATCGGCGATGGGATCAGTCCGGCGTCCACGCGCAGCCCGATCGGTCCGGGCCGTTGATACCTGACGGCGGCGATCCAGATTTGCTTGTTCCACTCGCCTGACGGCTGACGCATCGCCCAGGGGCGGAGCATGCCCTCGAACCCGCCGCCCAGGCCGACGCTCATTTCTGCGTCGACAATCACCCCGGTCGCGTCACCACCGTTGAATGTGCGCGTTTGATCGAACGATGCAGCGGTATCAGCGGCAACCGTCGAAGGGCGAGCAAGCTGGCCCGCGCTGGCGGCGCCCGAGATGAGGATGACCGTGAGAAACGAGAGTACTGTTCTCACGCTTCCACTTTAGGCCGAGGCCTCCCGGCCAAGCAACGCCTGCAGCTGACGCTCCGGCGCTGAGGTGGACTGCGCCAGCGCATCGCGCAGTGCGTCAACGGAGGCGGAATCGAACTGTGTCCCGGAGTAGCGCTGTAACTCGACCAGCGCGACCGCCGCGGCGCGTGCCGGCCGATAGGCACGAGCGCTGGTCATGGCGTCGAACGCATCTGCGACGTGCACGATGCGCGCGTCGAGCGGGACGTTATCGCCGAGCAGACCAAACGGATAGCCTTTGCCATCCGGACGCTCGTGGTGCAGTTCGACGATCGCCAGGTGGGGCTCGAGGAACGGCACCTTGCGCAGGATGCGTGCGCCAAGACCGGGATGGCGCCGGATTTGCTCGAATTCGTCCGCCGACAACGGTCCCGGCTTTCGCAGGATGTGATCGGCGACACCGATCTTGCCGATGTCGTGCAGCAGTGCGCCGAGCCGGATGATGTCCACTTCCGCCTCGCTGAGTTGCAGATGGCGTGCGATCAGCACCGACAGCGCGCTCACGCGCTCGGAGTGGCCGGCTGTGTACGGGTCTCGCGCATCGAGTGCGGCCGCCAGTGCGCGAATGGCGCCGAGATACGCAGACTGAGTCTCGGCTTCGGCGGCCGTCAATCCGCCCATCAGCTCGTTGAACGCAGTGGCGAGCGCATCGAGCTCCCGACTTGTCCCCGCGACCTCCAGCGTCCGTCCGAAGTCTCGTGCTGCGGTCATCGTGGCGATGTCGCCGGCGACGCGCTTGATCGGATCCGTCAACGTGCGCGCGAGCCACAAGCTGCCAATCGCGGCGAGCACGAATCCGCCCAGGGCCACCGTGCCGAGCGCCACCATTGCCTTGCTCGTCGCTTCGCGGGCGGCGGCATCGATTGAGGTCAGCGAATAGATCCGTACAGGACCAGAGGCCAACAGAGTCCGGATCTCGTACTGCTCACCGTTCAAGCGGGCCGCGTCGCTCGGCTCGTCTTCGCCGATGACGAGATCACGCGTGACCTGTTCAGGCACCGTGCTCGCGATCGCCTCGTGGTTCACAGTGATGACGATGCCAGTGGAAGACAAATCGGCGAGCACCTCGGCATACGCCTTGTCGAGACTGGTGCCGAGGACAAGTGTGCCCACCTCGCGGTTGTCGAGACGGAGCGGAACACCAGAGACACGGAATGCGCCATCCGCGACGACGGCCACCGTCTGAAAGGTGCCCGACGGTCGATTCGCAAGCGTGACGCGCTCATTCGCAGGCCAACGCTGCCGCGACGTGCCGGCACTCGCAAAGACGCGGCTCTCACCGTCGAGAATCGCGAGCACGCTTGCCGCCGTCACCGCCGCCAGTTTCTCGAGCTCCCGTGTGACGGTCTGTTGCGCCTCGAGGCGCTGCTCGTAATTCGATGCCAGGCGCGCTTCGGTCGTGTAGGTATCGAAGGCCGCCTTGAGCGTCGGGTTCTCCGCCAGCGTTGCGGTGGTCGCGAGCTGATCGCGGTCGCGCCGCGCCTCGAACGCGGTGAAGATGCGGGAGCTGGCTTCGAGCTTGGCGGTTTCTGCATCGCGCATGCGATCGCGCGCGTCAACGATGAGGACGATGAAGACGATGGAGAGGATGATGGCGACCGTGATGAAGGTCACCGCGACGGTCTTCGCAGCGAGACCGGGTGGACGCTTCACTGCGGCGGCACCGGAAGCACAAAGTCCGCCTCTGTCGTACGTCCGGATTCGACGCGAAGCGGCACTGTCGTGTCGCCGAGACGTTCATGCCACGCGGTGATGTCCCGTTGTCCTCGCGGGACGTTCGGCAGCTCGAAGCGGCCGTCCTCGTCGACCATCGTGAACCAGGGATGGTTGAACACCATGATGGTCGCGGTCATGTGCGAGTGAATCTCGCAGAACACCTTGACGACCCCGGGCTTGGTGACGCGCACGGATTTCGACTCGCCGCGCGGGAATCGTCCCAGGTTGAATGTCTTGACGCGCGACAGCGAGAAGACGTTGTGATAGATCGGGTCGTCGTTCGGAAACTGCACTTCGGATCCCACGGGCACGGCCACCACGCGGGGAATGAAATTCTCGTCCCGCTGCCGAATCTCCACCACCGTCGGCTCGGTCGAGCGCGCGGGGGCGTTCTTCAGGAACACGATAACGTGCCGCAGTTCGGAGACGGGGGCGAGAACGGCTTGTCCGACGGCGCGTGTGGCATACGCCGCCGACGGACGGCGGGCGCTGACAGGGATCCCAATCTCGACACGTCCGCGTACAGAGGCCCCCTGCTGCGCCGTGGAGCCCGTCCCACCGCTTCCAGCGAGCCCGGTCAGGCACACCGCCACCAAGAGCGTGCGTACCCCGCGGACGTTCATTCTGTGCATTCTACAGAAGGTTGCCTCCCGCTGGTCCTCCTACTCTCCTGATATCGTTCGGTCCATGTTGGGCTTTATGGTTGCGATGACGTTACTCGGCTCGGCCGATACCCAGCCCCCGGCCACCCCCGGCCCAGGCGTCTCCGAAACGCTCGCCCGGGAGCGCGCGGCCGCGATTCGGGACCTGAAATACGAGCTCTCATTCACGATTCCGGCAGACCGGAAGACCGCCGTTCGCGGACGATCGATCGCGCGCTTTTCGCTTGAGAAACCTCATCGGGTGGTCTTTGATTTTGCGCAACCGTCCGAGCGGCTGACCCAGGTTCGCGCCGCGGGTCGTGTGATCGCGCCCAGTGTTGCGGACGGGCACATCGTCATCCCTGCCGAGATGACTCAGGCCGGCGCCAACGACATCGAATTCGAATTCGTGGCTGCCGACGATGCCCTCAACCGCAACGACGAGTTCCTCTACACGCTATTCGTGCCCGCGCGAGCCCGTCTGACGTTTCCATCCTTCGACCAGCCTGATCTGAAGGCACGGTATCGCCTGACGCTCATCACGCCTGAGGGCTGGCAGACGGTAGCCAATGGCGCGGAGATTGCGCGCACGCCGTCGGCGGGTACGGTCACGACGACATTCCGCGAGACCCAGCCGCTGCCGACGTATTTATTTGCGTTCGTTGCCGGCAAGTTCTCCGTCGAGACCGCGCAGCGCGACGGTCGTGTGTTACGCATCTTTCATCGCGAGACCGACGTGGCCAAAGTCGCGCGCAATCGCGATGCGCTCTTCGATCTCCATGCCAAGGCCCTCGACTGGCTGGAGGACTACACCGACATCAAGTATCCGTGGGGCAAGTTCGACGTCGTGCTGATTCCGTCGTTTCAGTTCGGCGGCATGGAGCACGCCGGCGCGATCCTCTATAACGCGGCGAGCCTGATGCTCGACGAATCGGCGACGCAGAATCAGCTGCTCGAGCGGGCGAGCGTCATCGCGCATGAGACGGCGCACATGTGGTTTGGCGATCTCGTCACGATGCGCTGGTTCAACGATGTCTGGATCAAGGAAGTGTTCGCGAACTTCATGGCTGCGAAAATCGTGAACCCGTCGTTTCCTGAGGTGAATCACGAGCTGCGTTTCCTGCTCGCTCACTATCCATCGGCGTATCAGGTGGACCGCACGGCGGGGACGAACGCGATCCGGCAGGAACTGGGTAACCTCGACGAAGCCGGCCAGATGTACGGGCCGATCATTTATCAAAAGGCGCCCATCGTCATGCGACAGCTGGAGCTGATCGTCGGCGAGCGCCGGTTCCGCAACGGGTTGCGTGAGTATCTGAAGCGCTATGCCTACCGCAATGCTACGTGGCTCGATCTGGTGCGCATCATCGACGACCGAACCCGGGAGAACATCGTCGAGTGGAGCCGCGCGTGGGTCGAAGATCGCGGCCGGCCTGAGTTTACGACCGCCGTGCGGATTGGTGAGGAAGGCCGTCTCGAGTCGATCACGATTACTCAGAAGGATCCGATGACGCGCGGGCTGGTCTGGCCGCAGCGGCTCCGTGTCACGCTTGGATATGACACGTCTCTGAAGGACCTGCCCATTTACGTGATGGGTACCGAGACCGTCGTCAAGGACGCGAGAGGCTTGCCTGTGCCGCGGTTCGTGCTGCCGGCGGGAGGCGGACTCGGTTACGGGCTGTTCGTGCTCGATGAGGGAAGCCGCGATTACCTGCTGCAGCACATTGAAGGTATTTCCGACGCGTTGACGCGCGGCGCAGCCTGGGTGACGCTGTGGGACAACTTGCAGGCGTCGCGTGTCGGCGCGTCGCCGCTCCTCGACGCGGCGCTCCGCGCGCTGCCGCGCGAAGACGATGAGCAGAACGCGCAGCGAGTGCTGGCGTATGTCACACGGGTGTTCTGGCGTTTCCTTCCGCCAGACGAGCGCACCGCTCGTGCACCCGCACTGGAAGCAGCGCTCAGGTCAGGGCTGGAACGCGGCCGCACGCAGAGCGAGAAGGCGGCCTGGTTCAACGCCTATCGCGATGTGGTACTGACTCCAGACGGCGTCGCCTGGCTGACGCGCGTGTGGAAGCGCGAGCAGACGGTCCCCGGCTTGCGCCTGGCCGAGCCCGACGAAATTGCGATGGCGATGGAGCTCGCCGTTCGCGAGGCGCCGGGGTGGGACGAGGTCCTCAACGCGCAGATCGAGCGAACGCAGAATCCGGATCGCAAGGCACGACTGGCATTCGTGGCGCCGGCACTGTCCGCTGATCCCGCGGTGCGCGAGCGTGCGTTCGCGCGGTTCCAATTGGTCGAGAACCGCCGGCGTGAGCCGTGGGTGCTCGAGTCGCTGCAGTACTTGAATCACCCGTTGCGCGAGGAACACGCCCGAAGGTTCGTGCGGCCGGCGCTCGATCTCCTGCGGGAGATTCAGCAGACCGGCGACATCTTCTTTCCGACGCGTTGGATGGATTCGACGCTCTCGGGACATCGATCCCCGGAGGCGGCGAAGACGGTGCGCGAATTCCTGGCGAGTCACCCGCAATATCCACAGCGGTTGACGTGGACGATCCTCACGTCGGCGGACGAATTGTTTCGTGTAGCGGGATCCTGACGTTCGTAGGGGCGACGCATGCGTCGACCCTAGGACTCAGCTCTGCACCCAGAGCTTCGGCTTGCCGGTCCCGTCGTCGGTGCCCTTGATGTACCAGTTCTTCCCCTGTGGGTCGTGATCCATCGTCGTCATGAAATCAAACGGCGCCTGGAACTCGATGTAGTCAAAACCTGTCTCGGAGGCGAGCAGCTGATGCCATTCGCCGGCAGGAATCAGCACCAGGCTTCCGGGACCCACAGGCAAGCTTCCGGTGTCGTGCTTCACCTCGCCGGTGCCTTTCTCGATGAAGTAGAAGTGCTCCGGGGTGACCGGGCTCGTTTTCGACGCCTGATGCACGTGGCGTGGCGAATAGGCGCGCGGCGCGTACTGCATCCGTCCGATTTGCAGGTCCCACGCGCTCGAGAGTCCGGTCTCCTTGTTGACCCAGAACGTTCGTTCGCGGATCTGCCGCTCGTCCACGAGCGACCGCAGGCGTGCTTCCTCGAAGAAGTACCCGGCCGGCGATGAGTCGGCCCCGGCGCGGCCGGTGTGCTTTGGCACCGTGACGACGAACAGCTTCAGCGGCGTTGTAGAAGCAGTGACTGTCGCTTCCTCGCCCGGCTCGAGGTATAGGCCTACGCGACGCTGCGTCTTATGTTCGGCGGTCTTGCCGGCACTTGTGTGTGTCAGCGTCGCGTCCCTGCCCTCGAGGACGTAGATGACCTGCGTTCGATCGCTGCGCCCGACGTGAAACGTTTTGCCTGGAGCCACTTCTCTTAC
>DAINQP010000197.1:0-11226 GCA_036742665.1 Vicinamibacterales bacterium
GTTCCGACCAGCCCGCTGCCCATGGAGCTCAATCCGCAGGTCGTCTTCGAGCGCCTGTTCGGCAGCGGCTCCACTCCGGAAGTACGTGAGCAGCGCATGAAACAGAGCCGGAGCATTCTCGACTCGCTTGTCAGCGAGCTCGAGGGCCTTCGCAAGCAGCTCGGTGCGGGCGACGTGCGTACGGTGAATCAGTACACCGACGAAATTCGCGAGATCGAACGGCGGATTCAGCTCGCCGCCAAGCACTCTAACGAAGTGCCCGATCTCGATCTACCGCCCGGCATTCCGGAGCAGTTCGACGAGCACGTACGCCTGCACTCGAAGATGCTGGCGATTGCCTTCAAGGCGGACATCACTCGTGTCGCGACGATGCTTGGCGCCCGCGATCTGACCAGCCGTGTCTACCCGTTCCCGAAGAGTCCGCTGTTCCCCGAGGGCGGCACCAGCGTGAGCTTCCACGGCGGCTCGCACCACCAGGACGATCCGGTGCAGATTCGCCGCTACGCAGCACTGAACCGCTACCATGTCTCGACGATGACGTATCTGGCGGAAGAGCTGAAGGGAATCAAGGACGGTGACGGGACGCTGCTCGATCGCACGCTGATCATGTACGGCACCAACATGGGGAACTCGAATCAGCATCAGCACTACGACGTGCCCCACATCCTGGTCGGAGGCGCGAACGGCAAGCTCAAAGGCAACAGGCACCTGAAGTACGACCGGAAGACCCAACCGACCGGTAACCTGTTACTTAGTGTGCTGGACATGTTCGACATCCATCAGGAGAAGCAGGGCGACAGCACGGGTCGCCTGCCGAGGCTTGTCTAGTGAGAACAATGATGAGTCGCGTCGCCGCATGTTTCGCGCTGGTCGCCATCACAACGGCTTTCGTCGCCGGTGCCGGCAAAAGCGATGTCGCTGATGCCGTGCAGCGAGGGGACCGCGCCGCTGTTCAGAAGCTGATCCTTCAGAAGGTAGACGTGAACGCGCCGCAAGTCGATGGCGCGACCGCGTTGCACTGGGCTGTCTATCGCCTGGACAGCGAGCTCGCCGACATGCTGATTCGCGCCGGTGCGAATGTGAGGTCGGCGAATCGCGCCGGCATGACGCCGCTGGCGATGGCCTCACTCTACGGCAACGCCGCGCTCATCGACCGGCTGATCAAAGCCGGGGCTGATGCCAACCAGAAGGGCCCGAACGGCGAGACGATGCTGATGTTGGCCGCGCGCAACGGCAACCCGCAGGCGGTGCAGGTGCTGCTCGAGGCCGGCGCGGAGGTCAACGCACGCGAAACGATTCGCGGCACGACCGCGCTGATGTGGGCGATCGAGCAGAAGCATCCTGAGGCGGTGAAAGTGCTGCTCGCCGGCGGTGCCGACCATAGCGCGAAATCAGGCGGCGCAGGACTGCCGCGCAACTACATGGCCAATCGTGTCAACCTGCGCGCCGTAGAACTCGCACAGGATCGGCGTAAGCGGGCGGCAGCGGCTGGGATCACCTACGACGAGCAACTCGCGATCGATCAGAAGTCCGGTCGGGAGGTCGGCGGTCAGCGCGGTCTCGCCCAAGCGCTCGGACCCGACGGCCAGCCACTTGCGCAGCCAGGTCGTCAGGGTGGGGCTGGCGCCCCTGCGGCAGCAGCTACACCGCCCCCAACACAGACGCCGCCGCCGGCAGCAACGCCTCCGGCGGCCCCGTCACCAACTGCTGAACCCGGCGGCCGGCAGCCAGGCCCGCTCGGAAGAGGCCGTGCCGGCGGCGGTGCAGGTACTCCCGCAGCGCAGGCACGCTCCGGCGGCGCCCCGCAGGCCGCGCAAGATCCTGACGATGACGACAACGAGGTGGTCATCGCGGGTCTGGTTGGCAGCGGCGGCGGCGGCTTGACGCCATTGGTGTTTGCCGCACGCGAAGGCGATCTGGAATCGGCGAAGCTGCTCCTCGACGCGGGCGCCCCGATCAATCAGGTCACCGAGTACGGTTGGACGCCACTCCTCACAGCGGTGAACAACCGCAACTATCAACTGGCCAAGTATCTGCTCGAGAAAGGCGCCGATCCGAACATCGCCAACAAAGGTGGATGGACGCCACTCTATCTGGCGACTGACAACCGCAACATCGAGGGTGGCGACTATCCAGTGCCCAAAGGGGACATGGATCACCTCGACATCATCACGCTGCTGCTCGAGAAGGGCGCCGATCCGAACAAGAAGGTCAAGGACAACACGCTCACGCGCACCATCTTCACGATGCAGTGGTTCTTCGAGGATGGCGCCACGCCGTTCATCCGTGCCGCTCAATCGAGCGACACGGTCCTGATGAAGCTGTTGCTGCAGTACAAGGCTGATCCGCAGGCCGTGACGACGCTCGGCGACAACGCACTCACCGTGAGTGGCGGCATCGGCTGGGTCGAAGGCGTCACCTACGAGCGCTCTCATAAGGAGAACTTCGAGGCCATGAAAATGCTGCTCGATCTCGGCCTCGATCCGAATCACGCCAACAACGAGGGCCGTACGGCGCTGATGGGCGCGGCGATGAAGGGCCGCCCTGAGGTCATCCAACTGCTCGTCGATCGCGGCGCGAAGCTGGACGCGCACGACAAGGGCAACCGCGATACCGACAAAGTGTCATCGGCTGCAGCCGGAAAGACCTGGCAGGCGGTTGACTACGCTGAAGGTCTGGTGCGCGTGGGAGTGCAATCAGCGGTTGTACGACCCGAGGCCGCGGCGCTGATTCGGAAGCTGATGGCCGAACGCAATATGCCGGCGCCGCCGATCGATCGCACGATCCTCTCGGTCTGCGTCGTCGCGATCTGTCAGGGGACCTCTCAGTAGCCAGTAGGGCGCGTCCTTTCGGACGCGCCTTCCGCCGGCCGGTCCAGAAGGACCGCCCTACTCAATCCCCGAAATTCTTCGACAAGTAGGCGTGGATGACAGGGAAGTCCTGCTCCGAGAGCGGGGCTCCCTCGTTGAGCATCGAGACGAGTGTCTCTTCCCATTCTTCGGTCGATCGCCGGCCCAGCCTGATCCGCCCGAGGTCATGGCACATCGTGCAGATGTTCAGCAGGATCTGCTTGCCGGGACCCTCAGGTACGGGACCGTGATGCTGGGAGAGATACTGAACCAGGACGGGCACGTCATCCTTCGACACCTTGGCGCCCATGTCAATCATGGTCCCGACGGTCTTGCCCCACGCCTCGGGAGTCATCGCCTGCGTCTGAATGACGCGCACTGAGTGGCACGCATCCACGCAGTTCGCGTTCATGATGCGCTCGCCAGGCTCCGATTCCTGCGCGCGGCCGGTCGCGGCGAATACGAACGCGCACGTCGCAAGCGCGGAAGAAACCCACAACACGGCTCGCCCGGTCATAGGCTAATGTTAGCAGCTGCATTGACCCGCACTACTGTCGCGCGCCTTGTGATCGCCTGCGCTGCCTGGAGCGCGGCTGTTGTCTCGTCGGCCCAGTTCGACGACGCTCCGTTCGACCTCGACCATCCGGCCATTGCGTACAGCACGCGCCAGACGACCAGTGTGGTGGATGCGCTGAACGCGCGCGTGCAGGCCGGCCAGGTCAATCTGCCCTACGATGACACGACCGGCTACCTGAAGCCGCTGCTCGACGGGTTGAACGTCAGCGTCGATTCTCAGATTGTCGTGTTCTCGAAGACCAGCCTGCAGTCCAGGATCATTCAGCCGCGCAACCCTCGCGTGATCTACTTCAACGACTCGGTCGTCGTCGCCTGGGTTCGCGACGGCTTCATCGAGATCGCCGCCCACGATCCCGCGCAGGGCGCGGTGTTCTACCGCGTCCTCCGCGCGACCGCCGGACCGCCTTCACTGTTTCGCGACAACGGCTGCCTGCAGTGCCACAACTCGTTCGCGACACTGGGCGTGCCCGGCTTCCTCGCCAAGAGCGTGCCGAGCGCAGCCGACGGCAACGCCCTACCGTGGCTGGGCAATTACCTGACTGATCATCGCAGCCCGATCACCGAGCGATGGGCTGGCTGGTTCGTGACCGGCACGGCTGGCGCGAGCCGTCATCTGGGTAATGCGCCCATTGCGGACCGCACCATCGATGACGTGAAGATCGAGGACGCCAATCTGAATCTCGGCGACCTCCGATCGCGATTCGATACGAGCCGCTATCTGTCGCCGCATAGCGATGTGGTCGCTTTGCTGGTGTTCAACCATCAGCTGCGGATGATGAATCTGCTCACACGGATCGGCTGGCAGGCGCGCACGCTGGTGCACGACGGCCGGAGTGGCGCTGCGATCGTCACGGCGCTCCGTGACATTGCGATCGAGGCAGTGGACTACATGCTGTTCGTGGACGAACCGCCGCTCTCGAGCGTGAGCGGGACGTCAGGCTTTGCGGAATCTTTCAGCAAGCGCGGACCTCGTGACAACAAAGGGCGCTCGCTCCGCGACCTCGATCTGAAGCAGCGTCTCTTCACGAATCCGTGCAGCTACATGGTCTACTCGGAGGCATTCGAGCAACTGCCGCCTGCCGCGAAGCGCGCCATCTACGAGCGGCTGTGGGATGTACTGTCTGGTTCCGTGCGGGCGCCGAAGTACGCGCGCCTATCAGCTGCCGATCGCGACCGCATTACCGAGATCCTGCGCGACACAAAGACGGATCTGCCGGCGTCGTTCAGCCCTCGCCAGTCCCGACCTTGAGCGCAGGGAGCGCGAACGGCTTCTGGAGCCGTTGATACATGGTGCCGAAGACGCCAGCGCCCGCCAGTGCACCAGCGAACGCCGCGAGCGCGTAGATCTTCCCTTCGCCGATATTCACCAAAATCGGGCCTGGGCACATGCCGGCTAGCGACCAACCAATCCCGAACAACACGCCACCGGTGATGTTGCCACGGTGCAACGGCTTCAACTCGATTTCGATCGTTCGGCCCGCGATTGTCCGCCCGCGTTGTTTGATCAACCAGATCCCCGGCGCGGCCACAAGCACCGCGGCGCCCATGATTCCGTACAGCTGCAGGTTCGTGAACAGGAACATGCCCTGGATGAAGTTGTAGTCGGCAGCGCCCGAGCGACTCAGGATGAAGCCGAAGATCGTACCGAGTGCGACGTAGACCGCTGTCATCACAGACCCGTGAGCGGGAAGATCACGCGATAGACGATCTGGGTGGTGACGATGCCCGCGGCCATGAACGTGATGGTCGTGATGAGACTTGGCCGCTCCAGATTCGCGAGACCGAAGATGCCGTGACCGCTCGTGCATCCGCCAGCGAGCCGCGTGCCGAAGCCGATGAACAGTCCGGCGACGAACATCCACAGCAGCTTGCCGCCCGGGCCAAGGCCGATCGCCGCATCGAACATGCCGAGCGCCCATGTCGGCTCCCATCCACCGCCGAGCACCGCCGACAGAAATCCGCCGAGCACCAGTCCGCAGAGCAGCGGCAAACGCCACGGTCGGCCAGATACGACCGCCACTCGTCGGAAATACGGAGCCGGCAGCACGAGGCTGCACACGTCTTCGAACCCAGTGGAAATACCGAGACGACGGTTGGCAATGAGGAGCAGCGCCAGGGTGACGCCGGCGATCCCCAGGCCTGACAGTGCCCAGTGCAGCGGCGGCAGGTTGTTCAAGATCAGCGTCATTGGATTTCGCATTCGCCATAGTTCTGCGAGACCGACGGCTCCGAGATGTAGCGGCCCACCTGCATCTGCAGATAGCCATGCCGCGAGTGGACGGCCTTCAGCTTCTTGGGCGACGCCTCCTGGGCAAACACCGTCGTCACGTTGAGCTGACCAACCGAGCTCTCGACGAAATACATGCTCCAGCCGGAAAGCACGGCCGTGACATAGGAGCGCCCGGCCGTGCCGAGGAACTCCGCCGTCCCATCCTGCACGTCGATCTCAGAGATCGTGAACAGCATCTCCTGCATCTTGGTCTGAGCCTGCACTTCGCCGTTCTTCCACGTAGCCGTGGTGGCGGCCGGAAACCGGCACTTGAGTGCCTTCACGGTGGGCAGGACGTTCGGCGGCTCGGCGGTCTGCTGTTGTGCGCGCAGCGGCGCCACCAACACTGAGACCATCGCCGCGGCCACAATCAGCCGCCGGCCGGTAATTCGCCTCCGCAACGCTTCGGCGAGACAAGAGGAGATGTCCATAGTCACCTTATATAATCCAAGGTCCGATGAAGAGGCTGGTCGTTTTTCTCGCGTTCGTTGCCGGCAGCGTCACGCTGCTCGATGCCGGGGGCCAATCGCTCGAGTCACGGCTGAAGCAGCTGTTTCCGGCCGCCACGTCATTCTCGCCCAAGGAAGGCGATCCGCCGCACTTTACTGCCTATAGCGGCGGGTCCACCTCGAAAACGGTCATCGGATACGCAGCATGGACGACCGAGATCCTGCCACTGGAACGAGGCTACGGCGGCCCCATTGCGATGCTGATCGGACTGGACACTACGGGCAAGCTGACCGGTGTCATCATCGGTGAGCATCACGAGCCGTATGGCGATTTCTCGATCGATCCGCCGAAGTTCGCGGCGATGTTCCGCAACAAGGACGTCCGCGACCCGTTCAAACTCGGCGAAGACATCGACGCCGTGTCACGCGCAACGATCACGATGTCGAGCGCAGTACGGGCAATCCGCAACAGTTCCCGGCGCATGGCGCGCCAGTTCCTCACGGCTCCGCCGCCACAATCGAAATGATCGCGCGCGCGCGCGCCGCCCGCTGGCGCACCTTCCTCATCCTTCTCGGCGTGGCGGTGATGAGCAGCTGGATGGTCGCGGCCCAGCCGCCCGGCGGGGGGGCAACACAGCCGCCCGGCGGAGGATTCGACTTTCCTGAGGAAGAGGAAGAGGCGCCGAGCTGGTCCGACGACATTCGTGCGCAGGCCGTGGATATCGGCCTCGTCGTTGCGTTCAGCGCGCTGGCGTTCACGAGCTTTTTTCGCAAGAGCGTAACGCTCAAGTACGTCACGCTTGTCGCGTCGGTGATCTACGTTGGCATCTGGAAGAGCACGTTGCTTTCCGTCGTCAACGTTTTGGGCCTGTTCGGCGGGAACCTGCCGCCCTTCCGCTACAGTCTGGCCTGGTATCTGTTCGCCGCGATCGCGATCGTGTCAACGATCTTATGGGGTCGCGTGTACTGCGGTCGCATCTGCGCATTCGGCGCGCTCACCCAGTTGATGGATCGCGTGCTGCCATCGAAGTGGCGCTTCAACGTGCCGCGGGCGATCGAGCGTCGCGCGTCGCTGATCAAGTACGGCATCCTCGCCCTCGTCATCATCTATTTCGTCGTCACCGGCAATCCGGGGATTTATCCGTACGTCGAGCCGTTCTGGCTCTTCGGGCTTCACCTGCGAACGCCAGTGCTCCTGACGATGCTCGCGTCGCTGCTCATCGCGACGGTGTTCGTCCGGAATCTCTACTGCCGCTTCCTTTGTCCGCTCGGCGCGTTTCTCGGAATCCTATCGAAGCTCACGGTGTTCCGCATCAAGCGGTGGTCGGAGTGCAAGACCTGCCGCATCTGCGAGAAGGCGTGTGAGTGGGGCGCGATCAAAGGACCCGAGATCATCATGACCGAGTGCGTGCGCTGCGACGATTGCGAGCGCCTCTACGAAGACACCAAGAAGTGCCCGCACCACTTGATCATCATCAGGAGAGCCGACATCCTCGCGCGGCGAGCGGCGTCGCCTACGCCGGCGTCGTAACGACGGCCGGCGTTCTGACGCCGAGCCTCCCGCCGAGCCATGTGCATGGATACGCGGTGACGACAATCGCGATCGGATACCAGTTCGGACCGAAATCGGCCTGAGTGATCGCGGCAACTGCACCCGCCGTTCCCGCCACGACTCCAATCTGGGCCAGGACCATCACGTGGCGCATTGGCGCGCGCGGTGCCAGGCGCGCGGTGATGAATCCGCCCAGTAGGGTGTAGATGATCCGATAGCTCAGCGCGAGCGCGTTCAGTCCGGTGTCGTACATCGGTTCGCCCCAGGGTGGATAGACCTGACGCACATGCAGTAGCTGATCGGTCCCGAGCGACAGCACCACTACCGCGACGAACCCGCCAAACACTGCCAGGATGCTTCTTCCCATCATCTGTCTCCCTTCACTCGTAGGTCGGAGCAGAATCAGCGCTCTCGAAATCAGACGAGCAGGCCGGTCCAGAGGACCGGCCCTACGGGGTCAAAACGTCGCCAGGGCATTCAGCGGGAATCCCGTGCCGCCGATCACCGGGAGCGGGGCGATGGTCAGCATGAACTCCCAGCGGTTCAGCTTTGCGGCGGTCGCGCTCAATGCCTCGAGGTCCTGGTTGTCCAGCAGGGAAATACCCATGGCGTTGATGAAGAGAGTATGCACGGGCAGGTTGTTGCCCTCGACGAGCGACGGCGTCACATCCAACGCGGCATCGCTGCCCGCGAAGGCGACACCGCGCGCCTTGAACCATGGCGCCACTGACGCGTGCACCCCGGCCGCGCTTTGGGCAACATTCCAGGGCCCGAGCTTCTCGCGTCGAGCCCACCGACCGGTGCGGATAAAGACGGCATCGCCTGATGCGACCTTGACGCCGGCCTTGTTTTCCCAGGCCTCGATGTCCTCGACATAGACGGGAGTGCCTGGCTCGAGATACGGCACGTTCTTCAGCCGTGGAATGTCGATGAGAATTCCGCGCGTCACAATGCCGTTCTTGAGATTGTCGATGCCGAGCTTCGTGCAGCCTTTCTCCGTGTTCACTTCGGCGCGTGCATAGCCGTTATAAGTCTTGTCCTTGTAGAGGATGTGGCACAGCGCGTCGATGTGGCTGTGTGCATAGCCGTGATAGGACACCTTGTAGGTGTCCATGAAGAAGCCGGGGTTCATGGTGTGCTCGAACGGACTCGGGTTATCGGCGGCCTTCTCGGTGATCGCGTTGTGCGCGAGCGAGACGGAGACGCCGTTCCTCACGAGCGCTGCCGCTTGCCGCCGTTTTGCTTCGGTCACGAGATTCGCGGACCCGAGCTGATCGTCCTTGCCCCAGCGGCCCCAGTTCGAAACCTGGCGAAACAGCTCGTCGAACTCGGCCACATTTCGCGGCGCGCGGCCTGCGGCCGTTTGCTGGGCGAGTGCAGAGGCCGCGAGACCAACCACGAGGAACACGAAGATCAGAAACAGTGACCGCATCGGAACTCCCCCATCACGGAGCATCGGTTGGCGGCGAGCGTACGACCAGGCGCCTGGTCAGTCCAGAGGACACAAGCACGTTATTCGAGCTGGTGACGATCACGCCTTCGACGCCGTTGAGGCGTTCAATGAGCGCCATGCCTTTTTCGGGGCCGAGGATGAAAATCCCCGTGTCCAGCGCGTCGGCAAGCGTCGCGGTCCTGGCCACAATCGTCACGCTTCGGCAACCGTGCGCGGGCTCGCCGGTATCCGGATCGATGATGTGGTGATAGCGGCGGCCGTCTTTCATGAAGAAGCGTTCGTAGTCCCCCGACGTCGTGAACGCGGAGTCGGTCAGATCCATCGCCGCGAAGCTGGTGCCTTCCGGTCCGCGAGGATCCTGTATGCCGGCGCGCCATGGACGATCACCGCGTTGACCCGCGACGTAGAGATCGCCGCCGGACTGAACCATGAAGTCGTTGAATCCTCGGCCGCGCAGAATCGCCGCCGCGCGATCGACCGCGTAGCCTTTGCCGATGCCGCCGAGATGCACGCGCATGCCCTTCTGTTCCAGAAACGCGGTGCTCTTCGCGACATCGACATCGAGCTTCTGGTAGTCGATGAGCGGTAATCGGGCCAGTACATCGGCTCGTGGCGGAATCTTTCCGTCGAGATCGTGATCGAACTTCCAGAGCCCTGAAAGCACGCCAAAGGTCACGTCGAACTTGCCTTCGGTCCATTCACTCGCCTGGCGGGCCATGCTGAGAACGTCGAGAACGTCGCGGCTGATTGGAACCGGCTCCTCGCCGGCGGCGGCGTTGAGCCGTTCGACTTCGCTGCCAGGCTTCCACACGCTCATCAGGGCATCGAGCCGATCGAACTCGTCAAAAGCTGCCTCGAACGCGGCAAGCGCCGCGGGCTCATCAGACGTCCATGCGATCAGATGGACTTCTGAGCCCATGCTCACTCGCGATCGTTCGACGGTGGTGCTTTCGGCCGCGGCAGGCGGTGTGTTCATGCGGCAGCCGCTCAGGGCTGCAACGCACGCGGCGATGATGACAGCGCGAATCATACGTGCAGCGCAGCCGACTCCGACTAGCAGCAGAGACAGCGTGACGGGCCGTGCCCCTCGGCCAGGACACGGCCGGTCGTGTCGGCGATGATTATCGCCAGCGCTCGGCCATCTTCGAGCCGCAGCGTCAGCGACTGACCGATCATCGGTTTGAGGTCGGCCGAGGTTTCCAGCGAGCCTTCGATGCGGTGCACGCCGGGGACGGGGAGTCCCGAGTGCTCGATGAACCCCTGATAGCGCGCAATGCGGTAGCCAACTCGCTGGATCGGCTCGTCTTTCGACTCCAGGTTGCCAACGCCCGCGTATTCCTCGACCAGCTTCATCATTCGGTTTCGATCCTCCCACAACTGGGGCAGAATCTGCGCATGCGTGTGATGGTGCCCGTGCTCATACTGCTGGCGGTGCCTGTGCTGCTGGCGCAGGGAAAGACTGTCGATCAGGGCGTTTATACAGCGGCGCAGGCGGCACGCGGCGCCAAGCTCTTCGAGAGCAACTGCACGATGTGCCATCGCGAGCCCGGTGGGACGGCGCCCGTGCTCGCCGGCGAGCGGTTCACGAAAACCTTCTCGGACGCGACGCTGCAGACGGTCTTCACCACGATCAAGACCACGATGCCGCGAAACGCGCCCGGATCGCTGTCTGATGCCGAGTACGTCGATCTCGTCGCCCATCTGCTGAAGCTGAACAGCTACGCAGACGGGATGAGTGAGCTCGCCGTCGGCGACCTGCCCGAGATCAAGGTTCCAGGGCAGACTGGCAGCCTCGACTTCGCGCTCGTGCAGGTCGTCGGATGCCTGGCGCAGAACGGCCGGGTCTGGACGTTGAGCCGCGCCACCGAACCGACCCGCACGCGCGAGCCAGACGCACCAAAGGATGATGCGGTCGCCCAGCTCGATACGGCGACACTGGGCGATCGCAGCTTCCGTCTGCAGCAGGTCTATAGCGCACCACCCGGCTGGACGGACCAGAAGGTCGTGGCCAAGGGGTTTTTGACGAAGGCCGGGAGCGAGGACCGCGTCAACGTCACATCGATGCGGACGCTGACCTC
>DAINQP010000198.1:0-10988 GCA_036742665.1 Vicinamibacterales bacterium
CATCGCGCACGACATCGTCCGGCGCCGAGGCAAGCAGCCGCGCCAGCGCGTGGGCGAGACCTGCTTGTTCGGGATGGACGCGGACCGCATCTTCAAGCACGGACCGCGCCTCAGCAAAGCGACGTAGACGCACAAGCGCCATCGCGTGTCCGAAGCGTGCGGTGCTTGCCGACGGATCGATCTTGATGATCTCGTTGTACTCGGTAATCGCCGCATCGAGCTTGCCCGAGCGGCGCAGGGCGTCAGCAAGACTCGCGCGCGCATTAACCATGGTCGGGTCCGAGGCTACGGCCTGTGAGAAGCGAGCGATCGCATCCGCGTCCCGGCCGCGCTCCTCCATCAGCACGCCGAGGCTGAAGAGCGCCTTCGCATATCCCGGGAGCAGTCGAAT
Organism: Vicinamibacterales bacterium; assembly: GCA_036742665.1. Taxonomy (GTDB): domain Bacteria; phylum Acidobacteriota; class Vicinamibacteria; order Vicinamibacterales; family UBA2999; genus Gp6-AA40. The sequence continues at coordinate 392 of DAINQP010000198.1, forward strand.
TGCCTCTGCGAACTCGGCTTCGGCCGCTCGTGGATCTCCAGCGAGATACAGCGCCGTGCCGAGATTCTGATGGAGTGTTGCGTCGCGGGGTGCAACCTTGAGCCCCTCGCGAAACAGCGCGACCGCCTCGGCCCATTTGCGATCGTCCATTGCCTGCGTGCCGCGGATCTCGAACACGACCGCGGTTTTGAGCAAGTCGGTGATTTCGGCCAACAGCGGATCCACTGGATAGAGACGCTCGTCCTTCCAGAGCCGCACGTGTGCCGCCGCGCGCCGTTCGTCACCGCGAGCGCGATACGCCATGGCAAGCGCATAGTGCACACCGTCAGCGCCCGGGTCGGCAGCGAGCGCCGCCTCGAGTTGCGTGACGGCACGAGCGGAATCACCCGCGGCCAGCGCCACCTTCCCCAACTCGAAGAGCGCCGCCGCCGAACGTGGCTCGAGCGAGACGGCCTTGGTGAACAGCGGCTCGGCGAGATCGGCGCGGCCGTTATCGACATGCAGAGTACCGAGCCACACCAATGCCGGCACATGATCCGGCTTCAGACGAAGCACGTCCTCGAACCGTGCGATCGCCTGGTCGGATTTGAACGACAATCGATAGGCGTGCGCGAGAAAGTACGGCCATGCCAGCTCACTCGGATCGAGCGCGGCCGCATTCAAGACATATGGTTCGGCTTGATCGTAGAGTTCGGCCGCGAGCAGGAGCTTGCCGACCTGACCATACAAGCGACCGAGATCGGGATCAGTGGTGTGCGTCCGCTGCGCGGATGTGGCGCGCACCCGCGCGAGCGACGCGTAGCTCGCACGAATGCGCTCCTGCAGCGACATCTCGACGCCCGCCAGCGATGGCGGCGGCGTTTCACGCAGTGTTGCGCGGGGACCGTCAGCGGCGTTGGTCGACGGCACTGCCGGCGTGGTGCCGCGGTCACACGCGGACAGCACCGCGAGCACACAGGCGACAGCGCCAATCCGCAACTGGGCGCGCATCAGCCGTCGACGGGCTGCGGGGGGGTATCGAGAATGAGCTGATAGAAATCGAGGTCGAGCCAGCGGCCGAACTTGAACCCCGCGTGTTTGACGCGGCCGCAGAACGCGAATCCGAAGCGCACATGGAGCGCGATGCTGACGTCGTTGGTCGCATCGATGCCGCCAATCACATTGTGGTACTGCTGAAGCCGGGCTCTTGCGATGATGGCCTCGAGCAGCATTGTGCCGACGCCCCGTCCGCGGCAGTCCTTGTCCACATAGACCGAGTGCTCGACGGAGTACTTGTAGGCCGGCCAGTTTCTGAACGGGCCGTACGACGCGAAACCGAGCAGACGATCCTGGTCGTCAACCGCGCCGATCACCGGATACTGCCCCTTCTCCTTCGCGTCGAACCAGCTCTCCATCATCGCCATCGTTCGTGGACGATAGTCATAGAGCGCCGTCGAGTGCTCGATCGCCTCGTTCAGGATCGCGAGAATCTCTTGCGCCCGGCTGCGGTCGCAGTCGATCAGTCGCACGACCATGTCAGCGGTGATTCACCTCGCCGGCACCTCGATGCACGGGAGCTCGTGCGCGGGCAAGCTGCTCCCCGCTGGCGCCAACCACCGGCTCGATAAACTGCCGATAGGCGTCCTCATACGCGCGCTCGACGAGCTCGGAGAGGTTCTGGCTTCGGTCCGAGGCTTCATCGTAGACACCCTCGACATCGTAGGGACCGATCGGATTGTGCCCAGGCTGGATGACGTAGAGCGCATCGAAATGCATGCTCATCGCTTCGAGGCCGTCGCGCAGCGCCACAGCCTCGGCGACGCCCTCCGACTCGCCGAAGCGTCCGCGGACATCGAGCCGCGGCGCGCGCAGCTGATGCGGCGCGTCAATCGGCGCCGCCGCGCTCACGACGATAGCCTGACGCGCACCGGCGGCGGCCACTTCCTCGAGCAGCCGATGAATCGCGCCCGGACGGTCGCAGGCGCGATGCGTTTCACCGCGCCAGTAGCTGTCTGGCGCAAACACAATCGGGTACGGCTCGCACATGCGCAACGGCGTCAGACCCGCCAGCACCATGTCGATTGCATGATCGCGTCCGACGCCGGCCAGATCCAGCACCTCGGATCGCCGATCGCGCCCCACTCGCGGCGCGAGGAACTCCCGGCGGTGCGATTCGGAGAGCAGCGCGGCGACGATGTCCCGCCGGGCATCGAGATCAGTGGCGACGAGCACGAGCTCGCGGAAACCCGGCTGCCCGAGATTCTCCGCCAGCACCTCCGAATAGCGTCGTCCGAGGATGGCGACTGACGGCCGCGCCAGCGGTGCTGCGCCACGAATCAGATCCCATATGGCCGTTGCGAACCACTCGTGTGCCGGTTCCGCCGCGAGCGGCGCGCCGAGGACGCGCCACCACCACCTGCCTTGCGCACGGCGGTTGCCGGCGCTGCGCCCGGCGAGCCACGCGCCAATGACGAGCACGGCAATCATCACGATGAGCGCCATCGTGGCCGCGCGCGGGACAGACGTCGGCAGGTTGGGTCCGGCGAACGCCGACTGCAGCCACGCCGAATACCACGAGACCATCGTCGCACCGGCCTGGATCTGCAGCATCTCGAGCACGAAGCCGGCGAGATATATAAGCAGGCCTGCCAGTAGCACCGCGACCGGTGTCAGCAAGATGGCGAGGAGCACGACGCCGATTCCCGCGGCAGCGCGAATCGGCCAGCGCCAGCCGTAGAGGCCGGCGGCCGTTTTCGACCGCCAGATGCCGGATGCATCCCACAGACGCGCCGAGCCATCGAGCGCAGCGAGCGCGGCGCTGCCCGCGCCCATGCCGTGTCCGGCGAGGATGTCAATCTTGACGCCGGCTTCTTGTAACGCGCGAAGCACGCCCGCGTGGTACGCACCGTGGGCGCCAGTGCCCGTCAAGACCAAGGCCGTGCGGCGTTCCGGTGAGTAAGCGGTCAAGCGTTCTTATTCGTCGTGAATGGTCGTCAGTTTGATTAGGTCGAACGTCTTCTTGCCGCTGGGCGTCGTGACGTTGATCTCGTCGCCCTCTTCCTTGTTGAGGATGGCGCGACCGATCGGCGATGACGTCGAGATGAGGCCCTTCTCCACGTCGGCTTCTTCCGGCATGACGAGCTGGTAGACGACCTTGTCACCACTGGCGCCACGCAGCTCCACGGTCGATCCGAAGCCCGCCTTGCCGCGCGGGATGCGATCCATGTTCATCAGCGAGATCTCGCCCACCCGCTTTTTCAGCATGGCGATACGAGCATTGACGATGTCCTGGCGCTCTTTCGCCGCCTTGTACTCCGCGTTTTCACGCAGGTCGCCCAGCTCACGCGCGCGCTGAATCTCTTTCGGGAGCTCGACCTTCAGCTCGCGCTCGAGGGTGGCGATCTCCTCGTTGAAACGCTTTAGAATCCGCTCTTTCATCGCTGGAATCAGACTGTAGCACAATGGTTAGTGGTTGGTGGTTGGTGGTTGGTGGTTGAACATGACCACTAACCACTGCCCACTAACGACCAACCAGCATGAGGCTCATCTCCAGCCGCCAGAACCCCATCGTCACCGCGTTCAGAACGCTGGCCGACCAGCCGGATCCGACGGGAACGCGTCTGCTGCTGGACGGCGCACACCTGGTGAACGATGCGCGATCGTCAGGCTTGCAGTTCGAGGCGGTCGCAGTCGCCGCGTCGAAGCTGATCTCGCAGACTGAAGAAGGTCTGCTGGCTCATCGTCTCGAGCGCGACGGCATCGACGTCATCGAAGCGTCAGATGCAGTGTTCGATGCGCTGAGTCCCGTGAAAAGCCCGTCGGGCATCGTCGCCATCGCCGGCCGCAAAGGGATCACCGCCGCCGAGATCTGTGTGCAGCCGGATGCGTTCATTCTCGCTGCGATTGACGTACAGGAACCCGGCAACGTGGGCGCATTGATTCGCGCAGCAGAGGCAGGCGGCGTAACCGGCGCGCTGATCTGCGGTATGTCGGCGAGTCCGTTCTCCTGGAAGGCGCTGCGCGGCAGCATGGGCAGCGTGTTGCGTCTGCCGATTGCGGCTGGCCTCACCACCCACCAGGCCTTCACGCTGATGCGAAAGTCCGGCGTTCGCACGATTGCCGCGATCGCTCGCGGCGGGCACGATCCGGACGCGATCGACTGGCGCGGTAAAACAGGCCTGCTGCTCGGCGGCGAAGGCCCCGGCCTCACCGACGAAGCGATCGCGCTTTGCGACGCCCGTGTCACCATTCCGATGGCCGCGGGGGTGGAATCCCTCAACGTCGCCGCGGCCGGTGCGATTCTCGTCTACGCCGCGCGGCGTCAACGCGCATGAGCCTCTTCGACGACGACGCCGAACACCGTAGAGCCGCGTCTTCAGACGCGCCTGGCACGCCGCTCGCCGAGCGCATGCGCCCGCGCACGCTCGACGAGATCGTCGGGCAGGACGATATCCTCGCTCCAGGCAAACCGCTGCGCGAAGCGATCGAACGCGACCTGCTTCAATCGATCATCCTCTGGGGACCTCCAGGCACTGGCAAGACAACGCTGGCGCGCGTGATCGCGGAGATCACGCACGCGCACTTCGTCCCATTCAGCGCGGTGCTGGCGGGTATCAAGGAAATCAAGGAGGTCATGGCCACCGCGCAGGACCGGCGCCGACGCATGGGCCGGCGCACGATCGTCTTCGTCGACGAAATCCATCGCTTCAACAAGGCGCAGCAAGATGCCTTCCTCCCACGCGTCGAGGCTGGCGACATCGTCCTGATCGGTGCGACGACGGAGAATCCGTCGTTCGAGGTGAACGCCGCACTGCTGTCGCGCTCGAAGGTCTTCGTGCTGAAAGCGCTTCCGGCAGCTGCCGTCGAAGCGATCCTGCGGCACGCAGTGATGGATAAGGAGCGCGGACTCGGCAGACTCGACATCAACGTCACCGACGACGCGGTCACGGCCATCGCCCGATTCGCCAACGGTGACGCGCGTTCGGCGCTCAACCTGCTCGAGTTTGCGGCTGGTTCAGCACCGATCGATCCCGAGACGATGGTCCGTCAACTCGGGCTCGAGCAGCTCGATCAATCGATACAGCGACGGGCGCTGCTCTACGACAAGGGCGGCGAAGAGCACTACAACCTCATCTCCGCACTGCACAAGTCGATGCGGAACAGCGATCCCGACGCGGCGGTCTATTGGGTGGCTCGCATGCTCGAGGCCGGCGAGGATCCGCTGTACATCGCGAGACGGCTGATCCGGTTTGCCTCCGAGGACATCGGCAACGCCGATCCGCAAGCGCTGACGGTGGCCGTGGCGGCCAAGGACGCCGCCCACTTCATCGGCATGCCCGAAGGCAACACCGCCCTCGCACAAGCCGCGATCTATCTCGCCACCGCGCCGAAGAGCAATGCGGTCTACTTGGCCTACAACGCCGCTGCCGCCGATGCGCACACTGAGGCGGCCGAGCCGGTGCCGCTTCACCTGCGCAACGCGCCGACGAAGCTGATGAAGCAACTCGACTACGGCAAGGGCTACGAGTACGCGCACAACGATGGCGAGGCGGTCACCGGCATGGACTGCCTGCCCTCGTCACTCGCCGGCAAGACGTACTATCAGCCGACCGACCGCGGCCACGAGAAGGAGATCAAGCGACGCCTTGAGGGGTGGGAGAAGATCAAGCAGCAGCGCGGCGCCGGATCGAAACCGGATTAAGCGTAGCGATCGAGAGTCTCGAACGCTGAATCATGGATGCCGGCCGGATAACCAGCAGCCAGTGTTCGCACGACTGAGGCCGGGGTCAATATTCGTACCGGATACTCGAGCGCTGCTATCGCTCGCTCATAGCCAGCCGGGCTCCAGCGCAAAAGTTGATCTGACAAGACCAGATACGCATCGTGTTCGTCATCGGTGACGAAGACGCCGTCCGGCAGGTTCTCAATCGACATGCAGGAGCGGATGCCGTTGTCGTTCGTCGCGGTTCTCTCCTCGTGCAATGCCAGGTCCAGGACGGTCGCGGTCGGGTTTGGCATACCGGCCATTTCGGGATTCGCCGTGGCCCAGAGATCACGAAACTGCGTGAACCGTCCGCGTTGACATTCCGCGCAAGGTCTATGACCGGCCGCCAACGCGGTGACTTCATCCAGGAAGAACAGCTCCGTGTAATGGCCAGGCGTCATCACGTTGCGCTGTCTGCCCTTGAATTCGAGCAGGCAGATAATCCAACGCGTGCCCTGAAACGGACGGCGGATGTTCTGCCGCTCGTCGTGCAGGCAACCGCGATTGCCGCTGAGCGTTCCTCGCGCTGACTCGGAAACAATGGAACTGAACGGCGTTACGCGATTCTGTCGTGGCACTCGGCACCACTCCAAGCCACGTGAGCAGAGCGTGTCCAATCACGTATCAGCGCTTCACTGGCCGCCCGAACACCTCGACGCGAGCGACGTTCACGAAACCTCCCCACCCATGGCCGCTGCCGGGCAGCAGATCGGCGAAGCCAACCTCGTCAACCTTGCTCAGATCCGGCTTCTCCACATACGACTGGCCACGCGTCACCACACGCGTGATGTCGAGCGGCAGCCATCGCACATTGGCGACCGCGAACTCGGACTGAAGGAACAGCGTGGAATTGCTCGAGGGCGCGCCCTCGCCGTAGTCGCCGACCAGCCACGTACCATCAGCCAGCTTCACCACCGGCCGGACGACGTGAAAACCGGACACCCGCGTCACCCAGCGGATGCGAGCAAGACCGGTGAGATCGACGTAGTTGTTCTTGTCGCGCAGCGTCGCCGCGATCGGCGTCTGGCACACGCCTGTCCACAAATTCGGAGGATCGGTGCGCTGGCCCGCCGCGACATCGGCCGGCGGTGGATTCTGGTTGTAGCCGGCCAGCTGAATGCACGACGGTCCGCCCCAGTCTCTCGCGATCGATCCGGTTGGGGGCTGCTTCAGATATCCCGCAACGCTTTTGGCATTGGGATCGTAGAGCCGCAACTCGAGACTGGCATTGGTGACGGCCCCTGGAGTCACCCCGCCCTCGGGCACGAAATCCGCCGGCGCGTTGGCCGGCCGCTCGATCTGCTTCCACTCTTCGCGAAAGAACAGCGGTGGCAATCCTGGCGGCGCGGGTTGCTGCGCCACTACCTGATTCGCTGCGAACAGCATGAAGAGAATAACAACCAGCCGCATGTGCGCTCTCCTGGCAGGTCCACAACGCAAGACCCGCCTACGCGGCGGATTATATGCGCTGAAAGTTCTTTTCGACTTCGCGCCGGCTGAGACGCAGCATCACCGGCCGGCCATGCGGACAGATCGTCGAGTACGACGTCCGCCGCAGTTCGTCGAGGATGTGGGCCATCTTCTCCGGCGTCAGTGGATCGTTGGCTTTCACCGCCGCATGACACGCCATCGTCGCGGCGATCTTTTTGATCGCATCGTCTATGGTGGCCGTATTCCCCCCGGTTTCGAGATCCTCGGCCAGCGCACGCAGCACAGTCGAACATTCTTCGCGCCGGAGCAGCGCAGGAAATGCCGATACCCGCACCGTCTCGCCGCCGAACTCTTCGATATCAAACCCGAGACGTTCGAGCTCTCCGACATGCGATGTCAGGGCCTGACGGCTGCCAGGAGGCAGCTCGAGGATCATCGGTTCGAGCAGCCGCTGGCTCTCCAGTTGACCGGTCGTCAGGCGTTCGGTGATGCGTTCGAAGAGCACACGCTCGTGTGCGACATGCTGATCGATGATGGCGATGCCCTCCTCGTCCACGGCGATGATGAACGTGTCGCGGAATTGGCCGAGCGCCATCATTGGCCGGATCGTCGGTGCGGATGAACCACCGCTTGTCGGTGCAAAGCCCGCTTCGCCGGTCGGTGCGAAGGTCCTATCACTGGTCGGTGCGAACGGGTTGTCGCTTGTCGTTGCCGTGGACCATCGGCTCGGGAACACCGACGTATACGCGTGCGGCAGCGGCAGCGTCGAAGGTTGTGGCGTCAGCCCGCGCGGTGCTTCGAGCTGCAGCTCCGGCGCTGGTCCGCGGCCAAGTGCGTCGCCAAGCGTGCGACGGACCAACTCGTGGATATACGACTGATCGCGGAAGCGCACTTCGGCTTTTGTCGGGTGCACGTTGACGTCCACTGCGTCGTGCGGCATCTCGATAAAGAGATGCATCTCTGGGCTGCGCTCCTTGATCGACGCCTGGCTGTAGGCATCGATCACCGCGTGTGCCACCGTCCGATCCTTCACGATTCTCCGATTGACGAACAGGTTCTGTGGACCGCGAGTGGGTCCCTGCTCGGCGAGTGCGGCAATGTAGCCAAGCAGTTTCACATCGCCGCTGTCGCGGCGGACTTCGATCAAATCGCTGCGGTCGCCGTACAGCTGATACAGCCGCTCGCGCAGATTCGCCACCGGCGGGCACTGCAGCACCTTGCGTCCGGCACTGGTCAGCGTAAATCCCACCTCCGGATAACACAGCGCCAGCTGCGTCACCACGCGAGAGACCTGCGCCGATTCGGCGCCGTCCGACTTCAGGAACTTGCGGCGGGCGGGCAGGTTGTAGAAGAGATCGGCGACCTCGAGCGACGTGCCTTCGGGCATGCCCGCCTCGGTCACTGACGCGACGGCTCCGCCATTCACCTTGATTTCGGTACCGGCGTCGATCCCGCGCGCGCGCGTGCGCAACACGAAGTGCGAGACGGACGCGATCGCGGGCAGCGCTTCGCCTCGGAACCCGAGCGTCGCAATGGCCGCGAGATCGTCGGCACGGCGGATCTTGCTCGTCGCATGCCGCTCGATCGCGAGTCGCGCATCCTCCGGCTCCATGCCTTCGCCGTCATCGTCCACGCGAATGAGCTTCTTGCCACCGAGCTCGACGACGATGGTGAGACGATGCGCGCCGGCATCGATCGAGTTTTCGACCAGTTCCTTGATGACCGAGGCCGGTCGCTCGACCACTTCGCCCGCGGCGATTTGGTTGGCGAGGTCCGGCGGAAGGCGACGAATCTTTGGCATGGACGAGGCTTCAGCCTACAGCCAGTTTTTACCGCGGAAGAACACCAGCATGCCCAGGCAGATGGCGATCATCAGACAAAGAATCCACCAGAACTGCACGTCCGGACCGCCCGGAAAGTGGGGGATGGCAATGTTCATGCCCCACATCCCGGTCAGCACCGTCAGCGGCAGGAAGATGGTGGACATCACCGTCAGCAGCTTCATCACCTGATTCAGGCGATTTGATACCGATGACAGGTTGACTTCGAAAATGCCAGTGATGCGATCCTGAAACAGGATTGCCTCTTCGGTCAGCCGCACAGCGTGGTCGTACACGTCGCGGAATCGATACGCCATTTCGTCGGAGATCACCGGGAACTCACGGCGTGCGAGGCGGCCGATCGCGTCGCGCTGCGGCACCAGCACGCGGCGCATCGATGAGACGTCCCGCTTGAGCCGCATCACCCGACGTGACAAACGCTCGTGACCGGCGAACGCTTCCTCCTCGAGACGGCCGACGCGAGCCTCGATCTCTTCGAACACGGGCCGGTAGTTGTCGATCATGCGGTCGACGATGCGGTGCATCAGCGCGACCGGGCCCTCCTTGAGGATGTGCTCGTGACGAGTGCACATCTCGTGAATCGCGTTAATGGAGCGCGAATCACCATCGTGCACGGTCACGAGATAGTTGCGGCCGAGGAAAAAGTCCACGTCGCGGGTAGCAAACTGCGTGTGTTGCGGCTCGGAGTGGATGCCGTGCAGCACGGCGTACAGGTAGCCGGGATACGCTTCGACTTTTGGAAACTGCAGGGCGCTGACGGCGTCTTCGACCGAGAGCGGGTGGAAGCCGAACACGTCGCTCAGCAACCGCCGTTCGGCATCCTCTGGCGCCTTCAGATCCACCCAGAACGTGACGGCGGCGGCCGGGTCGAGCCACTCGCGCTCGACCCGATCGACGACCTGCGTCTGTCCGTTCTGGTGAACGAAGACGGTGATCAACTATTTCGAGGATAGCCGCGCTTGGGCCGCAGCCAGCCGTGCCACCGGCACGCGATACGGCGAGCAGCTCACGTAGTCCAGACCGACTTTCTCGAAGAACTGAATCGACGAGGGGTCGCCGCCGTGTTCGCCACAGATCCCTAGCTTGATGCCAGGTCTGGCCTGACGGCCCTTGGACACCGCGATATCCACCAGCTGACCGATCCCAGTCTGATCGATCGTGGCGAACGGGTTCTTCTTCACGATCTCGAGCTCCGTATAAGTCGGCAGGAACGACCCCGAGTCGTCTCGTGACATGCCGAGCCCAGTCTGCGTCAGATCGTTGGTGCCGAAGCTGAAGAACTCGGCCGACTGCGCGATCTCGTCCGCAGTCAGCGCGCCGCGCGGGATCTCGATCATCGTCCCGACCAGGTAATTGAGTTTGACCTTCTGCTCGGCCTGCACCTCACGCGCCGCCTTGTGCACGACCTCGATCTGCAGGTCGAGCTCCTTCTTGAAGCCGACGAGCGGAATCATGATCTCGGGCTTGACCTTGATGCCTTCTTTCTGAACCAACGCCGCCGCCTCGAACACGGCGCGCGCCTGCATCTCCGAGATCTCCGGATAGCCGATGCCGAGACGGCAGCCGCGGAAGCCGAGCATCG
>DAINQP010000199.1:0-10941 GCA_036742665.1 Vicinamibacterales bacterium
GCACGTCGTTGTCGAACTGTGCGAAGGACGCGAGTACGCCCTCCATCAACTTGCCCGTAGATGTGTCGTCGATAGGTTCAGTCGCCGATCGCAAGGAGATGCCGAGCGATTTCAGATGCGACCGGAGCGCGAAGTGGTCGTACTTTTCGCGCGCGAACCGTGTGAGGTTGAAGACAACGACGAAGTGAACCCTTCCCTTGTGCGCCCGGCAGTACTTGAGAAGCCGCTGCAGCTGAGGGCGGTCCGCCGTCTTGGCGCTTTCGCCTTCCTCCCTGAACCGCTCGAGAGTCTCGTACCCCTCTCTGCGGCAGTACTCTTCGCACGCACGAAGTTGCGTGGGCAGGCTCAGATTCTCAGTCTGCTCCTTCGTGCTCACGCGCACGTAGATGATTGCGCCGACCATCAATGGCAGCTTAGACCCACTCTCGGATGCCCGCAAGACTTCTGCTGCGTGCATGCGTCTACCCCTGCGTCTGGCCTTCAGCGATTTCGAGTAGGACATGAGCCAAAGCGTCGGCGTGTCGACGAATCAGATCGACTTCTTCGTCGGACAGGCCGTGGGCCTCGTCCGCCAACAATTGGCGGCAGATTTCTAGCGGAATCTGATTTTGCTCCGCCTCAGAGATCCTCGGCTCTTCCATAACCGACTCCACAGACTTGCTTTGGCCGTTTGAGAGTCCGGGCGCTACGCCTGCAGCGCCCGGACATTCGTGGGGCTCCCTCTAGTGCGGTTCCGTTCTCGACAACTCGCGCATGCGATCCTCGTACGCCTGGATGACCAGGCTCTCCAATCGCTCCTGCGCGTTTCGCTTGGCAATCCAGCGGAGCAGCGAGAAGCTCCGGCGCTCGCCCTGCACCGTGAACTGGCGTGATGGAAAGCTGACGTCTGGCCGTTGCCGTGGCGTCTCTGCCAGACGGCAAAGCCAACAAGCTTGAGCCCGTCGAGTTCACCGCCAGTGAAGAGGAGCTCCGCGTCGGCGAGCTTGCCAGGGGCGGAGTGACCGTTCGTCTTGAGAATCTGAATCGTGATCGTCGTATGGATTGAACTCCTGCGCGTTCGCGCGACGTCGTGTTGCCGAAGTCGTTGGCGTTCATGCGTGCGTTGCCGCGATCGGGATCTGCAGTAGCTGGCCACAGCCACTGCTGGAGGGTGTTGAGGCCGAGCAGACCGGGTTTCGTCCGGGCACGACATCCTCGTCAGCGAGAAAGAAGCGGCCCACATGAGGGCTGACACCGAGGGTGGAGAAATAGTTCACTGAGACGACGTGCACATGCAGTTCCTCGGCGCGCTCCGTATCCGCGAGCGCGACGCCTGAATTGAAGTGGCTCGCCAGCTCGGTGAACGTCGAATTGTGGTCGCGGTAATAGAGATAGTCGGCATAACGAATCATGTCTTCGTCGGGGACGCCGCGGTCGAGTGCGCTGATCGTGACAAGGCGTTGGGCGTCTGTCACTCCGGCGGGAGGACGCAAGACAGCGCGTCAGTCAGGCAGTAGACTGACGTCTGAGCGCCAATCGCCAGACCTAGCGACAACGCGGCAGCGATGGTCAAGTCAGGATGTCGTATCCCGCGTACACGTATCTGCGCGATCACGCTTCAGCTCTCGACGGCCTGGTTGCGTTTCGGCCGCAGTCGCTGAACGTCAGCGCGGGAGGGACGACGGAGCGCGTGACCGGCATGCTTGTATCCGGCAACTACTTCGACGTCCTTGGCGTCGGCATGGCGACAGGTTCACCGATCCGAGCGGACGACGATGGGTGCCGGCGCGCGGCGGCGCGCGGGGGCTCGTCGCCGTCCTCAGCCATCAGTACTGGAAGCGGCCTTCAACAGCGACGCGGCGATCGTCGGGTCATCCGTGCGGATCAACGGTCATCCGCTCACGATTGTCGGCGTGGCGCCGCCACGATTTCATGGGACGCGGGTGGGATCTTTGCCCGATGTGTTCGTGCCGATGATGTTCGCCGCTCAGATCTTCGATCGGCCGAACTCCCTCGCAAACCCTCGGAACAACTGGCTGCGCATCATCGCGAGAACGAAAGCGGCGACCACGCTCGCGCAGGCGCAGGCCGAGATGACCGTCGTCTTCCGTCAGTTCTACACCGATCTGATTCTTCCTCTTGCAGACACAAACATCACGCGCAGGCGGTCGCGGGAAGCGCTGATCGTGCTAGAGCCGGGACAAACAGGTCTCCTGGAAATGGGAGACACGGTGAAGCCGACCCTGTTTGCGCTGATGGGCCTTGTCGCGCTTGTGCTGATGATCGCGTGCGTCAACGTCGCGAACCTGATGGTCGCGCGAGCGGAAAGGTCGCACCGCGAAACGGCGATCGCGATGGCGCTCGGCGCCACGCGTCGGCGTGTATGGACGCAGGGTCTGCTCGAGAGCCTCATCATCGGCGCCGGCGGCGTGATCCTCGGGTTCATGGTCGCGATCCTGATGCGCGGGCTCCTGCTGCAGCTCGTGCCGGATCGTGAGGAGCTCGATGTCTCGATGGACGCGCGGGTCTTCGGTGCCTCCGTCGTGCTCGGATTGCTGACGACAATCGTGCTGACATTCCTCACCGCGCGCCCGAGTCTGCGCGTAGGGGTGATTCGCGCGCTCAAGGGAGAGGATGTTGCCGCGAAGCTCTGGGTTCGCAAGGGGCTGATCGTGGCGCAGCTCGCTCTGTCGGTCGTCGTCCTCGTCGCGGCCGCCCTCTTCACGCAGACGGTCAACAAGCTGCGCCTCGTCGATCCAGGGTTTGAGCACGACCGGGTGCTGATCGCGTCAACCGCGACAGATGGGTACACGGCAGAACAGCGGAAGGCGTTCTACGCGCGGCTGCTCGACAATGTGCGGAGCCTCCACGGCGTCGTTTCGGCTGCCCTCGCGAACGATGCGCCGCTCGACGTGAACACCGGATGGAACATCCTCGTGCAGCGCGACCCGTCAGGACCACCGCGGCAGGCCGGTGCGTCGGTCGCTTTCATCTCTCCAGACTATTTCAAGACGATGGGCATCGCGCTGGTGAGGGGGCGCGATTTCGACGAACGTGATGGAGCGAGTGCTCTCCGTGCCGTAATCGTGAATGAGAACTTCGTGAGGACGTACCTTCCGCCCGGCCGGGATCCGATTGGCGCGCCGGTTGTCGGCAACGGCAACATGACGTTCGAGATCGTCGGAGTCGTAAAGGACAGTGCGTCGATTGGGCTGAGAGACCTCGATCAGCACATGTTGTAGGTGCCGCGCGGACAGGGCGTCCTCCACATCCGCTCGGCCGCGGCGCCGGTCAGCCTGAGGGCCTCGATCGAGGCTGCCGTCCATCGGCTCGATCCGAACGTCCCCGTGTTCAACGTCCGCACGATCGACGAACAGATCGATCGCTCGATGCGGACCGAACGCACCTTCGCGATGCTGTCATCGACGTTCGGCATCCTCGCGCTGGTGCTGTCGGCCGTCGGTCTCTACGGCGTGATTGCCAACGCAGTCAGCCGGCGGCGGAAGGAGCTGGGCATCCGGCTGGCGCTTGGCGCGGAGCCGCGCCGGATCCTTCAACTGGTGCTTGGCGAAGCCGGGCTTCTGGTTGCGCTCGGCGCAGCCGCCGGCCTTCCGTTCGCATTATTGACCGTTCGCGCGATTCGCAGCCTGCTCTTCGACATCCAATCAGGCGATTGGAAGAGTGTGGCGGCCGCACTCGGCGTGCTGATGACCGTCGCGGCGTTCGCGGCGTGGATTCCCGCGCGTCGAGCATCACGAGTGGATCCGATGGTTGCCCTGCGGTCGGAGTAGGGACGGATCGACGTTCGTCTACCTTCGATCAAGCAACGCCTCGCAAAGAATCGAGTTCGCGCAAGAACCTACCGATGAGGTTCCAACTGGCGAACGTTAGGCTCCACTGAGCTCCAAGCCTTGGCGATTCTCGCCAGTGCGCGACTCATCGCTACCTATCGCTGCAACTGACCATTTGACATGCCACTGGAACGCGTGAATACTCCATTGGCATGGCTAATAAAGAGGCCGCCAAAGCCGACGTTCTACAGGGCACGCTAGACCTGATGGTGTTGCAGACGTTGGCGACGCTCGGACCGCTCCATGGCTACGCGATAACCGCACGACTCGAACAGGTGTCCGGCGGCGCGCTGCAGCTCAACATGGGCACTCTCTATCCGGGCCTGATGCGGCTGGAGCAACGTGGACTGGTGCGTGGAACGTGGGGTGTGTCTGACAGCAACAGGCGGGCGCGTTTTTACGCCATTTCTGCGGCTGGCCGCCGCAGGCTCGCGGCGCAGCGGGCCGAGTGGGACCGCATGACGTCGATCATGCACACTGTGCTGAACGATCTCGGCTAGAGGGAGTCCAAACAGTGACGACGCTCCGCGAGTGGGTCAGCCGCCTTCTCGATACCGTGCGTCCTCGTCGTGGCGATGCCGACCTCGAAGAAGAACTTCGCGTGCACCTTGAACTGGCAACGGAGGACGAGCACAAACGCAACGGCTCACCGGCAGATGCTCGTCGGGCCGCCCTGGTCCGGCTGGGCGGTGCAGCCCAGGCACTCGACGCCCTGCGTGACCAGCGCGGACTGCCGAGTCTCAGGGATACTATCCAAGACCTTCGGCATGCGTCGCGATCGCTTCGGAAGGCGCCAGGATTCGCGCTCTTGGCGGTGGTCACGCTCGGGTCAGGTCTTGGTGCGACAGCGACCGTGTTCAGCGCCGTCGATGCGCTTCTTGTCCGTCCTCTTGCGGTCGAGAAACCTCACGAGCTCTTCGTCGTCAGGCGGGCGGGCGAGCCTCGAACGCGGTTCCGCCTCGAGTACCACCGGGCGCTAGACGAATCCAGGACTGTATTCGCCGAGCCCGTCGCGAGCTTCACGTTTCCGGTGACGCTGATCGCTTACGGTGCAGGGACTCGGGCCCGTGCCGCGTTCGTCACGCCGAACTACTTCGGCGTATTGGGGGTGCGCCCGACCTTGGGCCGGCTCTTCTACACAGACGAAGAGCGTGACGTCGTGGTAATCAGCCACCGGCTCTGGAGAGAACGATTCGGCAGCCGGCCGTCAGCCGTGGGCGAGTTGATACGCATCGGCGCTGGAGCGTTCGTCATTCGCGGAGTGGCACCGCCCAGCTTCGGCGGGCTTCAACTTGACATCGCTCTCGACCTCTGGGTTCCGATGTCGGCATCGCCAGCAGCCGTTCCGATCCCGTCCTTCCGCCCTTCGGTCGACATCGTGGGCCGGCTGACGGCCGGACTCTCACCTGAGGCAGCAACCTCGGAACTGAACGCCGCGTACGGACGCTGGAAGGAATCTTCGGCTCCTATGTCTTCGCCAGGGTCGGCTCCGTCGCTTGCACTGATTTCGGCGAGTCACGGGCTCGAGTCCGGCGTTCGCGAGCGGTTTCGTGCGTCGTTAGGCTTGCTCGTTGGGATATGCGCGTGTCTCTGGGTGATTACGATCGTCAACGTCTCCGGGTTGCTGACGGCGAGGCTGAGCGAACGGTCTCGCGAAATTGGCCTTCGGCAGGTGCTGGGCGCGACGTCATCACGTCTGTTCGTTCAGCTCCTCACTGAGGTCATCGTGCTGGTGACGGGCGGACTGTTAATGGGATTCATGGTCACTGCCGCTCTATCCTCCGCAATCCCCAGATTGGTCCCCTCTTGGGCTGGCATTGACATCCATGTGAGTCTGCTCGTGTTTGTCGCAACGGCGATTACGGCGGCACTCGCCGCGCTCGCCATCACACTTGTGCAGGCGGTCTCGATCAATCGTCGCAGCCTGATGAGTCAGCTGGCACCTAGCCTTGTGCAGTTCGGTGGCGGTCGGCGACTAAGGCTGTCGACGTGTCTACTGGCCGCCCAACTGGCTTTGACGCTTCCGGTGATCGTTATGGCGGGCCTGCTCGCCCAGTCCCTCTACCGTCTCAGCCACGTCGACACCGGATTCGAGCGGAGCAACCTTCTCCAGATTAGCGTCGAACCCGCTCTTGTTGGGTACTCCGGCGACCGGGCGAGAGCCTATTACGCCGCATTGATTGAACGGCTGCGCGCAGTCCCAGGCGTCGCGGACGCGAGTGTCAGTTCTGGCGGCGCGTTGTCGGGGTATGACGGAATCGCGAGACTTCGCAACGACGGCGGCTGGCGTGAGGTCACGACGAACGCAGTCGATGAACGATACTTCAGCACTATGGGCATTCGCTTGGTGTCGGGCCGTCCTTTCGATGCCGCGGAGGCTACAGGCAACGCACCAGTGGTTGTTGTAAACGAGGCTCTCGCGCGCCGATTGTTCGGCCTGAGTGAGGGCGCTATCGGGCAAGTAGTGACGTTCGATAGGGGACGCACGAGCGAGCAGCGGGCTGTCATTGGTGTCGTCGAGAACACCGCCGATACGAGTCTGCGTGATCGGTCGACGCCGACTGCCTACCTGCCTGTTGCCGACAGCAGTCTTCTCATGGTTCATGTCAGGTTCGGGGCTGATGCTGTCGGGATGACGGCAGCCGTTCGGCGAGCAGCGATCTCACTTGATCCAAGCGTACCAATCTTACGCATCGAGACAATCGAGGGACGGCGTCAGAACGCGTTGCAGCGCGAACGCCTACTCGCCGCCACGTCCGTCACCATAGGCTGGGTCGCGCTGGCGCTGAGCGCCATCGGCCTCTTCGGCCGCGTCAACCGGGACGTTATCGCGCGGACGCGAGAGATCGTCATACGTTCCGCACTCGGTGCAACGCCGTTCCAGATCACGAATCTCTTTCTCAAGGATACGGCGAGGATTCTGTTGCTGAGCGGGGTGCCGGGGATCGGAGCCGCCTTTGCTGCCGCTCGTTTCATGAGAGGTCAGATGTTCGGCGTGAGCGACACCGATCTGACTATGTACGTTGGCGCGGCGGTAACGTTGGCCTTGGTTGCGACCATCGCCACGATGCTGCCACTTCGTCGGGCATCGAGAGCCAGAGAATCGACACATCTCCTCCGTGCCTGAGCCTTCGTTGTCGTCGTGCGGCGTGCAGCCGTCATTCTCGACAACGTTGGGCCCGCCATCCGGACGGCCGTCGCTGGATCGGAATGCGAGCGAGCGCGTATCTCGTCGACCGAGCCATGAAGGCGTCGGGACAATCTGCGTCAGACCTCGTATCGGCGTCGGCCTAGAGGGAGTGGTCGACATAGCAACTGCAGGTATCGGGTCGCGTCAAGAGCCCAAGCGCACCGCTGTTTGGAGCGGCACCTGACAGGTCACCCACGATAAACGCCGCAGGGATGATCTGGCTAAATCCGGACCATTCCTCGGCGCTGGACGACCATCCACAGGTGAAGATCGATCCGCAAAAGACAACCAGCTTAAAGCTGCGATCGAAACAGTCGACATGCTGTAATCCACACTGGAGTCTCTCCACGTACCCAGGTGCGATTCTTCACGCTCGCCGTTCGGCTAAACCGCGGCTCGGCTAAACCTTCTAAACCCGCTCGCCTGGCGACCTGTGGATCTACAATCGTCTCGGCATGCGCTGGCTCGCTGATCTCTTGGACGACCTCCGTTACGCTCTTCGCTCGTTGCGTAACAATCGGACGTTTGCATTCGCGGCCGTGCTCACGCTGGGATTAGGTATCGGCGTCAACACCGCCATTTTCAGCGTCGTCAACGCACTGCTGTTTCGGCCGCTGCCCGTCAGGGATGCTGAGCGGCTGGTGGTTTTCGGCAGCCGTGATCCGGGCACAACTACGTTGGGCCCGATGTCCTATTCCGACCTACAGGATTATCGAACCGCCACACGCGAGATTCTCGAGGACGTCGCCGGTTATACGGTTGGTTTCATCGGGCTTGCGCCGGAGCACGGGCGGCCGGCGCGCGTACTGGTGACATGGGTCACCGGAAACTACTTCGAGCTGCTCGAAACGCAGCCGCCTCTCGGCCGAGTCATTCGAACACCGGAAGGAACGGCCGGACGCATCGACCCCGTGGTCATGCTGGGCCACACGACCTGGCAGCGGCGGTTCAACGGCGATCCGTCCGTCATCGGGAAAACTGCGCGGTTAAACGGTCGGCCCTGCACGATTATCGGCGTAGTCCCACCGCAGTTTGTCGGGACGTTCGCATTTTCCGAATCGGAGGTGTACCTCCCGATCAACTGGTCCTCCGGTTTTCCACACGATGACCGTGGAACGCGGATGCTGCACACGATCGCACGATTGCGGGAGGGCGTAACAATTCAGCGTGCACAGGCACTCGCCGATGTCGTTGCTCTCCGGCTGGGACAGGAGCATCCCACAACCAACGCGGGAGTCAGCGTCCGCGTGCTGCCCGAACGCGTTGCGCGTCCAGAAGAGAACAACGCACAGTCGAACCAGTTCGTCGCGGCAGCCCTAATTGGGCTCGTGGCGCTCGTGCTCCTCGTTGCCGAGGTGAACGTAACGAGCCTGCTCCTGGCACGCTCCGTAAACCGACGCAAGGAGCTGGCGGTGCGCGCGGCGCTCGGCGCGAGCCGCGGTCGGCTTGTTCGGCATCTGCTGGCTGAGAGCGCCGTTCTGTGCTGGCTCGGCGGCGCCGTCGGCATCGCGCTGGGTGCCGTGGCCGCTCGCGCTCTGACGCTGGTTCGGCTCCCAGGAGACCTGCCGGTTCGGTTCGACTTTCAGCTTGACCATCGGGTTGTGACGTACGCGCTTGCGTTGACCACGGCAACCGCAATCATCGTGGGCATCACCGTGGCATGGCGTCTGTCGAGGATAAGCGTTGATGAGGGGCTCCGTGCCCGCGGGTATGGCGCTACGCCGAGTCGCCCAGCTCACCGCATGCGCAAGACGCTCATGGTCGCGCAGGTCGCCGTCACGTTCGTTCTGGCGATCGCTGGCGGGCTGTTCGCGCGCAGCCTGTCAAAGGCAGAACGTGCGGATCTTGGATTCGCAGCGGATCGTGTTCTGAACGTTCAGATGGATATCGAGCAGGTCGGGTATTCAGAATCGAAAGGCCGCGCCGTTTTCGGCGATGTGGAGCGCCGAGTACGGGCACTGCCCGGCGTCGAGGATGCCGCGTATGCGTTCTCAGTGCCTTTCGGCTATGTGAACCTCGGAGCTGGCGTTCAGGCCGAGGATCGACCGGTCGAGCCATCGGAGCAGCTTCGCGTCGGCAAGAACATCGTCGACACACATTACTTCTCCACCTTGTCGATTCGTATCGAGTCCGGCCGCAGCTTTACGGAGGCGGATACGTATTACGCGCCTCGCGTGGCGATCGTGAACCGCCGCCTCGCGGATCTCTTGTGGCCAGGTCAGGACGCGATCGGCCGCCGGTTCAAGGAAGCTGGCGAAAGCGGCCCTTGGATGAAAGTGGTTGGCGTGACTACCACGGGGAAATACAGGGTGCTCTTCGAAGATCCGCAGCCATATTTCTATGTTCCGATCGCGCAGAATTACACGGCTCTGAGAGTACTTCACGTGCGCACCAGCCTCGCTCCTGAGCGAGTCGCCCGGGATGTGGAGCGCGCTATTCATGGCCTCGAGCCGGACCTTCCGCTATACGACGTGCAGAGCATGACGAAAGCTCTGGACAGCGCACGCGGCCGATTCCTCGTGCGCGCGGCCGCTCTGTTTGCTGGAGTGCTCGCCCTGCTCGCAGTCGTACTTACCGTAGCGGGGCTGTACGGATTAATGTCGTACCTGACAAGCGAACGTACGCACGAAATCGGCGTTCGAATTGCGCTTGGTGCCACGGCAGCCAGCATCGCGCGGCTCGTTGCCGGTGAGGCAGTCAGGCTAACGGTTATCGGCGCCGCGATTGGTGTCGTGGGCGCATACACGAGCGCGCAACTGCTACGACGGTTGCTGTTTGGTGTGGAGCCGACCGACTGGGCCTCGTTCGCGGTTGCGCTCGTCTGCCTTCTCCTCGTGACGGTCGCCGCGACCTTGATCCCAGTCCGGCGCGCCGCGCGCATGAGCCCGCTGCCGGCTCTTCGGTCTGAATAGCCGAACTGCGATCCTGATCCCTCATTCTTGACCCTTCGGATGCCTGAACTGCTCGGCCTATCCCCACGATTGTCCCTACGAGCCGCCAAAACAGCGCCTTAGGGCGAACGCGAGCCAACATGCTTGATCTGTAAAGTGGAATGAACCGAAGGATTTACGAGGAAAATCTAGGATGTCCGAGAGGCGGGTTTCTGTTTAGCAACCGCCTTACGCAGCTCTCTGGAAGTGTTCGATTTGACGCATCCAGCTGGTCAGTGGGTTCCATCTGGGGAAAATCTGGGCCACCAATTCTTTCATTTTCATCCTCGATCGTCCGCAAGTAGCTGAAGGCCGGTGCGGTTACGCGGGTTCCAACAAAGCCTTTTCCGTCGAACGCGATTCCGTCCGGAAAGAACAGTTGTTGGAACCGCTGGCGCTGCTCCAGTGACGCATGCACCCACAGGTCGGCGGCGCGCGGCAGAACGCGTTCTGCGAACGCCAGGATGCCCTCTACGTCGAGTTCATCGAGCTGGCCGGAGTGACGGTCCATCCGGGCGAGCGTGAGCTCCTCGCGCAGTTTCTCGGCGTGGCGGTCGTAGGTTTCGATGTCGATCGAGCGTTCGAATAGGAACGCTTCGTCGAGACGGTCGAGCTTTTCCTGGATGGCTTTGGCCGCTCGCTCGGCGGTTGCGATCTCTTCGTGAACGGCGGCCTTGCGCGCCTTCCAGATCCGCAGCACCGATTCCTTCAGTATGTAGCCTGGCGTCGGCTGAAGCAGTGCGAGTTCGTCTGCGAACAGGCCTTCGAGCGTAGCTTTCGTGACGTTCACCGCACGGCAACCGGGCGGCAGTGGTAGTAAGCGTAGTACTCGCTTCGACCCTTTGACCAGCTGCCAGTCAGACCGCGTCCACACGACGCGCAGCGAACGAATCCGCGCAGAGGGAAATCCGGGTGCGCGCGCTGCTTTGGCGCCGTATTCGGCTGCCGGCCAGAAAGAACTGCCTGCGCGCGGTAGAACAGGTCTTCGGAA
>DAINQP010000200.1:0-10848 GCA_036742665.1 Vicinamibacterales bacterium
ATCTGACTTCCATCAAGGAGACCGCCGGACGCGCTGTGGCTCTCGATCCGGATACGTTCACGTCGCCGGGCACGGTCTCGGCGGCGTATCTGGCGGCCGGTGCTGTCGTGACCGCCGTCGGACATGTGCTGGATAGCGACGCTGGCACACGTGCGCTGGCGCTGGTCAGGCCTCCTGGCCATCACGCCGAGCAAAATCGCGCGATGGGATTCTGTTTCTTCAACAACGTCGCCATTGCTGCTGCGTCGGCTCGGGCGCGTGGTCTGAGCCGTGTGGCGATTGTGGACTACGACGTCCATCATGGCAACGGCACGCAGTGGAGCTTCTACAACGATCCGTCGGTGTTGTTCATCTCCTCACATCAGTTCCCGTACTATCCAGGGACGGGCGCAGCAAGCGACATTGGAACGGGTGCGGGCAGTGGCTACACGATCAACCTTCCACTCAGCGCCGGCGCGACTGACGCCGACTACCAGCTGGTATACACGAAGATCGCGCTACCGATCCTGAAGCAGTTTCGACCGGAGCTGATTCTGATCTCTGCCGGCTTCGACGCGCACATGAACGATCCGCTCGCCGGCATGCGCCTGACCGGTCCGTACTTCGGCCATCTCACGTCGGCGATTGCCACGGTAGCCGACGAATGCTGCGACGGCCGTGTGGTCGCGGTCACCGAAGGCGGATACGACCTGGCCGCGCTGGCCGAATCGCTTCGCGCGTCGATACACGCGCTCGAGGGCGACACGAATCGAGTCGCCGACCCTGTGGGCGCAGCGCCGCGCGGCGAAGCGACCGTCAAGGCCGTGCTCCCGCACCTGTCGGATCGCTGGAAGTTATAATCAGAACTGAAGGTTGTCGATCTTCGGTCTTCAGTCTTCGGTGGAGCGAGGACCGTAGACCGCAGACTGTAGACCGTAGACCGATCGATGCCCGACTACCATCCACAAGATCTCGATAAGAAATGGCAGCAAAAATGGGCGGCCGCACGCGCGTTTGAGGTTGCCGTCGATCCGTCGAGGCCGAAGTTCTATTGCCTCGAGATGTTCGCGTACCCGTCTGGGCACGCCCACGTCGGACACGTTCGCAACTACATCATCGGCGACGTCATGGCCCGCACCAAGCGGATGCGTGGTTACAACGTGCTGCACCCGTTCGGCTGGGATGCCTTCGGTCTGCCCGCCGAGAACGCGGCGATCAAGAACGGCATCCATCCGGAGGTCTCGACACGCGGCAACATCGCGCACATGAAAGGTCAGCTCCAGCGCCTCGGCATCAGCTATGCCTGGGAACGCGAGCTCGCGACCTGCGACGCCGAGTACTACAAGTGGAACCAGTGGCTGTTCATCCGGATGTTCGAGAGGGGCCTCGCGTATCGACGGAAATCGTCGGTGAACTGGTGTCCGGTCGATAACACGGTGCTCGCCAACGAGCAGGTGGTAGACGGCAAGTGCTGGCGCTGTGACTCGCCGGTTGAAACGCGTGATCTCGAACAGTGGTTTTTCCGCATCACCGCTTACGCTGACGAGCTCCTCGACGCCACCGACACATTGACCAGCTGGCCCGAGAAGGTTCTGACGATGCAGCGGAACTGGATCGGGCGGTCGGAAGGCGCGCGCGTAAAGTTTCCGCTTGAAGACGATCCGCAAACCTCGATCGAGGTGTTCACGACCCGCCTCGACACGATCTACGGCGCGACCTTCGTGCTGCTCGGGCCCGAGCATCCACTCGTCCAGACGTTGGCCAACCGGTCGAACGATCCGGCGGCGCTCAAGCAAAAGGCGCAGGCGTTCCGCCTCCAGGACCGTGCGGCGCGCATGAGCGGTGAGATCGAGAAAGAAGGCTTCGATACCGGCTGCCGCGCGATCAATCCGTTCACGAACGAACCGGTGCCGATCTGGGTCGCGAACTTCGTGCTCGGCGAGTACGGCACGGGCGCAGTAATGGCTGTGCCGGCCCACGACGAACGCGACTTCGAGTTCGCCCGCAAGTTCAACCTCCCGATCCGCGTCGTCGTGACGCCTGACGGGAAGGCTGCGGCGTCGGACGTCCTCACGGAAGCCGTGTCGAACTACGGACGCCTGGTGAACTCCGGCGACTTCTCTGGTCTGACCTCCGAAGAGGCGCTGAAGAAGATGACCGCCGTCGCGAAGGAGCGCGGCATCGGCGAGGGGACAATTCAGTACCGGCTCAAGGACTGGGGCATTTCGCGCCAGCGCTACTGGGGCACGCCCATCCCGATGATTTACTGTGAGACCGACGGCATCGTCGCGGTGCCGGACGATCAGCTCCCCGTGGAGCTGCCCACAATCGCGCAGTTCACCGGCCGCGGCGATTCACCGCTCGCGCAAGTGCCGGAGTTCGTCAACGTGAGGTGCCCGAAGTGCGGCAAGGCAGCCCGCCGCGAAACGGACACGATGGACACGTTCGTCGATTCGTCGTGGTACTTCTACCGCTTTGCGGATCCGCGGAACGACAAACAGGCCTTTGATCCGGCGGCAGCGAAGTACTGGCTGCCGGTGGATTTCTACAGCGGCGGCGTCGAGCACGCGATCCTGCACCTCATCTACTCGCGCTTCTTCGCGCGCGTGTTCCGCGATCTCGGCATGGTCGACCACGCCGAGCCATTCACGCAGCTCCTGACACAGGGCATGGTGCTCAAAGACGGCGCCGTGATGTCGAAGTCCAAGGGCAACGTCGTTGACCCGGACACGATGCTGCAGAAGTATGGTGCTGACGCGCTCCGCCTGTATGTGATGTTCGTCGCGCCGCCGGAGAAGGAGGTCGAGTGGACGGACTCCGGCCTCGAAGGCAGCTTCCGCTTCCTCGCCCGCGTCTGGCGTTTGGTCGACCATTGGTGCGAGACCGTCGGAGGAGAAGGTCTCGCCCCGCCGCAACAGGCATCGCTCAACGCGGCCGAGCGCGCGCTGCGCCGGAAGACCCACGACACGATTCGCCGGGTGACCGCTGATATCGAGCAGCGGCAGCAGCTGAATACAGCTGTAGCGGCGCTGATGGAGCTGGTCAACGAGCTCTACGCGTTCAGTGAGCAGACGGTGACCGGTGGCCCGGGCCACCGCGGCGACGAAGACGTCGAGCACGCCGGCGAGATGGAGCGTGCTGAGACGATTGCCGTGGTCCGCGAGGCGATCGAGTCGCTGGTTCTCATGATGTCGCCATTTGCACCGCACACGTCGGAGGAGCTGTGGTGCACACTCGGGTATCAAGACGGTCTCACGGCTGTGAGCTGGCCGTCGTTCGATCCCGAGGTCGCCAAGGCGGAGGAGATCACCGTGCCCGTGCAGGTCAACGGCAAGGTGCGCAGTCGTCTGACCGTTGCTGCTTCGACGTCGGAGTCGGAGCTCGAAGCGCTGGCATTGGCCGATCCGGCGGTGCAGGCGCATACTGCGGGGAAGACGGTGCAGAAGGTCGTCGTCGCGAAAGGCCGCCTGGTTTCAATCGTCGTGCGATGACGTGGCATCGTGACATGAGAGCCGCGCTGATCCTCACGCTGACGCTGGTGAGCTCGAGTTGTGGATACGCGCTCGCCGGCCGCGGCTCGTTCCTGCCCGACTACATCAGGGTGGTGGGTATCCCGCAGATCGAGAATCGCAGCACATATCAGCAGGTCGAGCTGGTCCTCACCGAGAAGATCCGCACGGAGTTCATCGGGCGCGGGAAGTACACGGTCGTCCCGGAAGCGTCTGGCTCCGACGCGGTGCTCTCCGGTGAGATCATTGGCATCTCGGCGCAGCCGGTCGGCTTCAATGAAAGCCAGCTGGCCTCGCGCTACCTGTTCATCATGACGATGAAGGTGCAGCTCACGGATACGCGCACCAACATGGTGCTGTGGTCGAACGATGCGCTGACGTTCCGGGAGGAGTCGGAGCTCACCACGCGCAGCTCCAGCAATGTCATCGACGCCGGCGCGTTCCTCGATCAGGAGCGCAGCTCCTTCGACCGCATCGCCGCCGATGTGGCGCGCACGGTCGTGACGGCGATTCTCGAGGCGTTCTAGGACACAAAATGCCGGTTCTCACCGCAACAATTCTTCGAAAGCAGCTCGCCGCCGGCGAGACCGATCCGCTCTACATGCTGGTCGGTGCTGACGATCTCGAGAAGTCCTCGGTCGCCGCCGAATTTGCCGAGATGGTCGAGGAGGACCTGCGCGCCTTCAACGTGGAACGGATCTACGGCGGCGAGACCAAAGTCGATGCGCTCATCGACGCGGCCACCACGCTGCCCATGATGGCGCCTCGCCGGGTCGTGGTCGTGTCGGAAGCCGAGAAGCTGCTCATTCCGAAGCGCGAGAGCAAAGCGTCCGAGGCAGAGCAGGAGCGACTGGAGGAGTTCATCAAGGACCCACCGTCACATGCGACCGTCGTGTTCGTGTGCGGTCCCATCGATCGACGACGCCGAGTCGTTCAGCTGTTGCTGAAGGTGGCGCACGTGGTGGACTGCGGCACAATCGAAACCGAGGCCGACGCACAGCGGTGGGTGAAAACGCGCGCGACACGCGAGAAGGTGGCGTTCGAACCTGCCGCCGTCGGCGAGCTCGTGGCGCGTGCCGGCCCGGACGTCGTGCGTCTGCGCGCGGGGTTCGATCGCCTGACGCTCTACGCCATGGGCCAGTCCACCATCACGGTAGACGATGTGCGACAGTCGGTGTCAGCGGGACCAGAGGCGCAGGCCGATTGGGGCATCGCCAACGCGATTCAGCGCAACGATGTACGCGAGGCGCTGCGCGAGCTGGGCCTGGCGTTCGAGAGCGGAGATGTCGCCGTGAAGATCCTCGGTCAGATCAGGATCGCGGCGGAGAAGTTATCGGGGCCGCGGCTGCGGCCGGCGATGGATGCGCTCTTCAGAACCGATATCGCACTCAAGTCATCCGGCGGCGATGCCAGAATCCTTCTCGAGCGGCTTGTTGTCGAAATGTGCGTGGACGCGCGACGAAGAGCGTAGACAGCCGTAGGGCGGGTCTTGCTTTGTAGACCCGCCGTCTCTACGCGCTAGCTTTTGCGAGGCGCGATGACAGCCGTGACTTGTAGCGGCCCGCCGTGTTCCGGTGGATGATGCCCTTGGTCGCCATCTTGTCCACGATGGAGACCGTCTTGTTGAGTGCCGTCTTTGCACCCGAAAAATCCTTGGCGTCGAGCGACGCGCGAATCGCCTTCAGCGCGGTGCGCAGCTTCGAACGCATCTGACGGTTGTGCTCGCGGCGGACGATGTTCTGTCGATTCGCTTTCAGGGCGGACTTTGTACGCTTGGCCACAGTGCGTGGGTCCTCTCTCTAGTGAAAATTCCCGTGCTTACAAAGGGGCTATTGTAGCACGTCGAGCGCGACCTTCCACTGGCCGTTCCGCTCGCGGACCCAGATTCGCACGTAAAAACCCGCCTGGATATTGACGGTTTGCGACTGTCCGCGGCCGCCGGCGGTCACCGTACGCGGCGCGATCGTGAACGTGCCCCAGGTGTAGCCGAGATCGCCGGAGCGCGCCACTTCGGCGAACCGCGAGTCGACGCTCGAAACCGCCCGCTGAGACGCGAGCCATTTGGTCGCGGCCGCTACCCCGACGATCGGCATCTGATTCTGGCGATGGAAGCGGACGCCCTCCGCCAGGTGTGGCCGATAGGCGGGCAGCTGGCTGGTCTTCAGCGCACTGTTCAGCAGTTCATCCGCCGTACCGAGCGGCGGCGTCGAGTCGTCGTAATCGCCGGTGAAACGATTCTTGTGGGGCGCGCGGGTGAAGCCGGTCGGGAACGATACTGCGCCCGGCGTGTTGATGCCGACGTCCATGACGACCTTGAACGATCCATCCTTTTGCCGCTTCCACACCGACGCGTAGTTCGAGAATCGCGGTTTGCCGCCGTCGCGTGAGGCGCGCACGTTGCGCACCGGCCCGGTGAGATATCCGAGCTCGCCGCTGGCGGCGACGTCACCGTACCGCGGCTCCCAGATCAATTGCAGATCCTTTGGTGGATCGGGATTCTTGGCGATCTGCTCGCGTGCCGATCCTGGTTGACCGTCGGCGAATCCGACGGCGCTCGCAGAGAAATACTCGAGGAAGGCGTCCTTCCAACCGACGACGAGTGCGCGTGCGGCGAAAGCACGCTCGGCTTCGACCATCTGCGTCAGCGCTTCGGGCAGAGGCTCCGGCACCTGCGCGCCCGTCCGCCACACGGCGACGAGCAGCGCCATCGCGATGGCTGCGGGACGCATGAGGAGATACTACGTCAACTCCCAACGCCCAACGCCCAAGCCCCAATTACTCCCAACGCCCAACTCCCAAGTTGGGACGAGCGTCGGGATGAGTCTAGCGGGTGATGATTTCGAAGGTTCCGGAGGACGGTTGCTCCGAGGAGTAGCGTGGGACGACGCGGCCGTTCGCGATCTCAATTGTCTTGTAGATGCGCAGCTTGCGCGTCGTGTATGCGGTGTTGCCGGACTTGGAGCCCACCTTCCGGACGTAATCACGCGTCTCGCGATACGGAGGAATGCGCCTGCCGTGGCGATCGACGGCGCCCGATCCGGCGTTGTAGGCCGCCAGCGCGAGCTCCTCGTTGCCGTCGTACTTGTCGAGCAGCAATCGGAGGTAGCGCGTGCCGCCGCGAATGTTCTGCTCGGGATCGTACGGCCGCTGGACGCCGAGCATCCGCGCGGTCTCGGGCATCAGCTGCATCAGTCCTATCGCGCCCTTGGGCGAGAGCGCTCGTGGGTTGTAGCCTGATTCGACCTGAATCACCGCCCGCACCAGTTCGGGCCGGAGCGAATGACGGTTCGAGTATTCGAGCACATACGGTTCGAACAGTTCCCGTGCCGATAGGGTCTCGACGGGGGTTGTCGAGACGAACTGCGGCGCCCCTTCGACCTGATACACGTCGGTCGGCTGATCGATCACGCGATCCGAGAGCACCAGGGTGCCATTGGCGTCGCGCCACGCATAGATTTGCGCGTGAGCGGACGCCGGCCAGACGGCGACCAGCAGGGCGGCGGTCATGAGTGCGCGAATGAGCATGCGTAGACCCGTGCCCAACCGTGAAAGCCTGTCCCGCCGTAGCCTCGGCGAAGGCGGAACGGGGGTCCAGTCAGGCCGGGGCTGATTAGCCTCTTTTATCGGCCGATCGCGGGGGACTCTTAAGCGTTTATGCAGAAGTGCGCACCAAGTTGGTGTACAACTCACCGGAAATGTCCGTTTGGCAACGATGGGTGCGTCAGCCGCAGAGGGTGTGGCTGCGCCGGGCACTGTTTCAGATTCATCTGTGGACCGGGCTCATATTGGGACTCTACGTCGTGATGTTGAGCGTGACCGGCAGCGCGCTCGTTTATCGCAACGAGCTCGATCGATTTTTTGCCACTGCGCGGCCGACCTTCGATGCCAAGGCCACACGGCTGACGTCGGAACAGCTGCAGGCCAGGGCCGAACGTCTGTATCCAGGCTGGAGGGTGACGCGCGTTGGTGATCGCATCACGCGGCGCAATCCGACGATCGAAATCTGGGTCGAGCTCGGCACCGAGAAGAAGGAACGTCTGTTCAACCCTTACACCGGTGAAGACCTCGGCGACTCGGTGACCCAGGGCGAGTACTTCGTGCTCTGGCTCGCTCGACTGCATGACGAACTGCTGCTCGATCGTCCAGGCCGGTTCTGGAATGGCCTCGGCAGCGCCATCTTCAGCATTACCGTGATCACCGGTCTCGTAGTGTGGTGGCCGGGTATCGCTCGTTGGAAGCGAAGCCTCGGGATCAAGTGGAGTTCCGGGTGGCGGCGGTTCAATTGGGACCTGCACAGCGCCATCGGATTCTGGTTGTTTCTCTTCATGCTGATGTGGGGCATTTCCGGCTTCTATCTCGGCGTGCCGGAACCGTTCTCGAACTTCGTCGATTCGATTTCCGATCCCGATGCGATCCTCGGCGACCGTCCCGGTGATGTCGTCCTGACGTGGCTGACGCGGCTGCACTTCGGCCGCTGGCGCAACGCGCCGGTGCTCAAGGCGGTGTGGGCATTCCTCGGTCTCCTACCTGCGCTGATGCTGGTGACCGGGGTGATCATGTGGTGGAACCGCGTGCTGCGGAAGCGTCCCAACGTGAATGAGCCGAGCGAGGTGGCCGTCTAGTGCGCGCGTGGGTCGTTCCACCGGGCGCGAAAGGCGTTGGTGATCTACGCCTGGCCGATTGCCCTGATCCGCGCCCTGGACCAGGGCAGGTGCTCGTCCGTATGCGGGCCGCATCGCTCAACTATCGCGATCAGCTCGTCGTGAGCGGCACGTATTTCACCGGACCCAATACACGTGATCTGATTCCGCTGTCGGACGGCGCCGGTGATGTCGCGGCTGTTGGCTCCGGCGTCTCGCGGGTGCGCGTCGGCGATCGTGTCGCCGGGTGCTTCTTTCAGCGGCCACCCAATGCCGCACCCGATGCGCCGCCGCTTGCACTGGGCTCGCCGCTCGATGGCACGCTGGCTGATTACGCGACCTTCTATGAAGACGGGGTCGTCGCGATTCCCGAGGGCCTCACCTACGAAGACGCGGCGTGTCTCCCGTGTGCGGGCGTGACTGCATGGCACGCGCTCTTTCGGGCCGGCCGCCCTATTCGAGCCGGCGAGACAGTACTGGTGCTCGGCACGGGTGGTGTCTCTGTGTTCGCGCTGCAGTTGGCGCGTGCGACAGGCGCCCGCGTGCTCGCCACCTCGTCCCGCGATGAGAAGATTCAGCGGCTTCGGGCCTTGGGCGCCTCGGATGGCATCAACTACATGCGCACGCCGGAGTGGGAGAAGGAGGTGCTGCGCATGACCGGTCGCGGAGTAGACTGCGTGATCGAAGTCGGCGGCGCCGGCACGTTCGCCCGGTCAGTGCAGTCCCTGGCTCGTGGCGGCAAGGTGTGCTTGATTGGCTTTGTGGCGGGCCGCGACGGCGACACGAGTCCGTTTCCGTTGATGTACAAAGCAGGCAATCTACACGGCATCTTTGTGGGCGACCGCGAGATGTTCGAGGAGATGAACCGTGCGATCGTGGTGAACCGGGTGAAGCCGGTCATCGATCGTGTGTTTCCTTTTGAGGAAGCGAAGCAGGCGTATGCGCATCACGCCTCAGGGCAGTTCATCGGCAAGGTTGTGATCCAAATGTAGTGTCCGGCTTTAGCCGGACCGACAAGGAGCGAGCATGGATTCGAATCGACGTGACTTCATCCTGAGATCGTCGCTGGCCGTGGCCGCCGGCGCGCTCATGCGCGGACGGCTGTTCGCGCAGCAGGCGCCCGCCGCCGCGCAACCGCCGACCGTTCCAATGTTCGCGTCGCTGCGCCGCAACGTTGGCACGTTCACGGCGCGGGGTGGCACGATGGGATGGCTCGTCGGCCCCGACGCAATCGTGGTCATCGATAGCCAGTTCGCCGACACGTCGAAGATGTTTCTCGATGGCTTCAAGCCGATGACCGGCGGACGCACGATCGACCTGCTGATCAACACGCATCATCATCCGGATCACACCGGCGGCAACAAGGTGCTGAAGCCGTCGGTCGTCAAGATCGTGGCGCAGCAGAATGCCCCGGGCCTGCAGCGCAAGCAGGCGGCGGCGCAGAAGAGCGAAGACCAGCAGGCCTACGCCGACACGATGTTCAAGACCGACTGGAAGGTCGATCTTGGCAGCGAGGTGGTGTCGGCTCGTCACTACGGCCCCGGCCACACGGGCGGAGACGCGGTGGTCCTCTTCCAGCGCGCCAACGTGGTGCACATGGGCGACCTGATGTCGCATCAGCGGCATCCGCGCGTGGACCGTCCCGCGGGCGCGTCAATTCGCAATTGGCTGGTCTCGCTCGAAAAGGTCGTGAAAGACCATAACGCCGACACCGTCTACATCTTCGGCCACTCGAAAGTCGGTGCGCCGGTGACTGGACCAAAAGCTGATCTTCTGGCGCTGCGCGACTACTTCTCCGCGATGCTCGACTACGTGCAGAAGGGGATCAAGGCCGGGAAGTCGGCCGACGAGATCATCAAGACCGGCATGCCGCAGTTCGCGGCGAACGAAGGCCAGCCACAACTGCAGGTGGCCTACGACGAGCTGACCGCGAAGAAAGTTTAGGCACCACCAGATGGCTCGACTTCGTGTTCTCGGATTGGTGGCTGCGCTGCTCGCAATGAGCGGGGTGGCCAGCGCGCAGGACGTGAGGTCCGACCAGCAGATTCTCATCGAGCTGGAGCAGCAGTGGGACGCGGCGTTTCATCGCGGCGACGCGAAGTTCATCGAGACACTGCTCGCCGACGAGTTCATCGCCACCTATGGTGACGGTTCGCGCGGCGACAGAGCCAAGGAGCTGAGCCTCGCCGGCGACAAGCGCCAGCAGGTCGATTCCTCCCGCCTCGACGAGTTCATCGTCAAGACGTTCGGCAATACCGCCGTCGTGTGGTTCACGCAGGTCCTGGTCGGTCCGGTGAACGGCAAGCCGACCGAGGTGCGTTATCGCTACGTGGACGTGTGGGTGAACCGCGGCGGCCGCTGGCTCGCCGTCGCGAGTCAGAGCACGAGATTGAATGCGAAAGAGTGAGGGCTGAGGCGGGGCTTACCATCTAACATTCATCGAACCGTAAGAGGCTCGCACGCGTCGAAGGGAGCATGATTCTGCGAGCTCTCCTCGTCGGCACTATCGTTCTCCTCCCCATTCCCGTTTTCGGACAGACCACCCCCGCCAGCCCCACATTCGAAATCGCAGACGTTCGCGTCAGCGACCGCCAGATGAACGTTGGCGTTACTGGCAACGCGATCCGCGATGGTCGCTACGAGCTGCACAATGCGACGATGGTCGATCTGATCAGGATCGCCTACGGGATCGAGGCCGAGAAAGTGGCCGGCGGGCCGAA
>DAINQP010000201.1:0-10760 GCA_036742665.1 Vicinamibacterales bacterium
CTGGCGAAAGAGTCGATCGTCTTCGAGCGAGCGTACACACACTCACCACAGACGCTGCCGGCGCATGCGTCACTGCTGACCGGGCAGCTTCCTCCCGAGCACGGCGTACGCGACGAAGCCGGGTTCACACTGCCGGCTGGTGCGCGCACGCTCGCTGAACTGCTCCGCAACCGCGGCTTTACGACTGGTGCTGCGGTGTCGTCGTTCCTGCTGCGCCCGCAATCGGGATTGTCACAGGGCTTCGCATTCTTCGACGCAGAGATCCCTGCACCCGAGGGCGAGGAAATGCCCGCGCTCGAGCGCCAGGGGGCGCTAACACTCGACGTCGCCGAGCGGTGGATCGAGATGCGCAGCGGTCAGCGCTTCTTTCTTTTCGTGCAGGTCGACGGGCGTGATGCGGACGCGGCAGTCGCCAGACTCTCTGCCGCGCTGAAGCAGCGTCGTCTCTACGACGGCGCGACGATCCTCGTGGTCGGCGACCACGGCGAAGCGGGATCGGGGATGTCGCTCGACGACACCGCGTTGCACGTACCGCTGATCGTCAAGCAGCCGAACGGCGAAGGCGCCGGCCGCCGCGTCGCAGCGCCAGTGCAGCACATTGATGTCGTCCCGACGATTCTCGACCTCGTTCGCGCGCCGGCGCCCGGCGGACTGCGCGGCCGTTCGCTGCGCCCGGTCCTCGACGAAGACGGTGCCGCAATCGAGAGCCAGCCGATTTACGCCGAATCGTTGACCGCGTACTTCCGCTTTGGCGGCACACCGATGTACGCACTGATCGGCGATCACTACAGGTACGTACGCGGTGTCCAGGAAGAGCTCGTTGCGCTCGCTCCGCCGGTTGACGAGGCTGGCGGCGGGGCTGCCACAGAGGCTGGGCGTCTGCGATCTTCGCTCAATGAGATGCTGCTGGCGTCCACTACGGCACATCCTGCACCCTTCGCCTCGAGCGATGAGGAGCGATACGCGCTGCTCGGGTACCTCGACGTGTTTCCTCAGGCTCCCTCACCTGACGGGACGCTCGATGTGACAGTGCAGAATTCCACCATCGACGACTACCGTGCGGCGGCCGCACTCATCGGACAGAAGAAGTACTCAGCAGGTATTCGTGCACTGCAGACCATCGTCAAGACACAGCCACAGCTCGCCGCCGTCCACTATCAGTTAGGTGCGCTGCTGTTGCGCATGGGGCGGCTGGACGAGGCCACGCAAGCGTTCGGTACCGTTCGTGAGCTGCGACCGGACACGGCGGCCGGCGCCATGGCGCTTGCCGACACGCTGATGCGCGCCGGCAAAACGATGCTCGCCCGCGAGCAGGCCGATGTCGCGATTGCGCTGGCCGAGCACGGGGACATGCGCGTGCTCGCCGCGGCGCACGAGATGGCCGCGCGCGTGGCGCTCGCGGACAAGGACCCCGAATCAGCCACACGGCATGCCGACGCCGCTCACACGGCGGACGCCACGCTACCGGTACCGCAGTTCGTACGCGGACGGCTGCTCTACGACGAGGGCAAGTACGAAGAGGCCGCGGCGCAATTCAAAGAGGCGGAAGCGACGCTGCGCGAGCGCGGCGGCACGGTGGCGGACCTGCACTTGTACTTCGGTGAGTCGCTGGCCCGCCTCGATCGCTATCCCGACGCGGAAGCGCAGTTCCGCGAGGAGCTGCAGGCGTATCCGCGCAATCTGCAGGCCTATACGAGTCTCGCGATGCTGTATCGCGCCAGCAATCGCGACGCTGATGTCGAGGATGTGCTGAACGAGTTGGTTGCCGCTACACCAACGCCCGAGGGCTATGCCGTCGCCGCCAGGCTGTGGACGATCCTCGGCGAGCGGTCGCGAGCCGAAGCGCTCAGGTCCGATGCGCGGGCGCGTTTCCGTGGGGATCCGTCGCTGGCTCAGCATGAGCAGGATGGGCGGCGATAAACAGCAGGCCGATTCCCGTCCAGATCAGATTCCTCACCTTTCGTACGACGGCGAGCGTCACGCCCGCCACCGGCTGTACCGCCATTACTGGAGCCAGTTCGCCTGACAGCGCCTCGTCGATGCCGACCCTGAACGGCACGAATTTAAAGGCGACCGTCACCACTCGATTCAGCGCTTCAAAGACGATTGCCTGCCCGAGCGTTGGGCTGCGGTCCCCGAGCAGCCAGCGCAGCGTCAGGAAGATTTCGAAGACTGCCAGCGCATGAAACGACACATCCAGCAGGAAGACTTGCAGCAGACGTAACGGTTGCTCGGTCGAGAACGCCAGCACTGAACGACGGAGTCCGGCCAACGTCTCGCGCCATACCGGCCGCGCCCCGCTTTCCTCACGCCATGTCCCTCGCATCAACCGCACGGTGATGACCATGCCGACGACGCCGGCGAGCAGCGCGACGATCGCACCTTCACGCCATGGGAGCGACAGCGGAATCGTCACGAGCACGACCACCACCCCGAGCGTCACCATCGCGACGATCGATGCCGCATACAGCAGGTTGTCGGTGGCAAGCGATGCGACAGACTCACGAGTCGCGAGCCGGTGCCGGCTGAGAAAGACCTTGGTGGGTTCGCTGGCCACCATGCCGAGTGGCGTCACGTTCCCGATGGCATCTCCGGCGATGAACGCGGTGAACGCCTGACCGATCGAGAGACGACCGTGCGGCGGCATGCACAGCCGCCACGCGCACGCGCGAATCAGAAAGCGCGCACCGGCGAGTCCGAGAATGGGTAGGAGACCCCAGCCGACCTGGCGGATGCCGTCGAGGATGTCGGTGACGCCGGCCCGGCGGACGGCGTAGCCGAACAGCACCAGGCCACCCACCGCCGCCAGAACGGTCAGGGCATGGCGTTTCATGGAATGCGTCAGCTGGGCCGACGCGCTTCGATTTGTTTGAACGTTTCTTCGATCAAGCGCTCGTTGTCTTCTCGGCTCACGTTGCGTTCGAGCAGTTTCGAGGCGATGGCAATCGAAATATCCACGGCTTCGTTGCGGATCTGCTGCACCGCGCGCGCCGTCTCCATCTCGATCTGGCGCTCGGCGTTCTTCATGACGCCGGCGGCTTCGGCCTGCGCCTTCTGTTTCAGCTCGTCCCGCAGCCGGGTGGCATCCGAGCGTGTCTGCGAGAGGATTTGCTCCGCCTGCACGCGCGCCTCGGTAAGAATTTTCCGCGACTCAGCATTCAGGCGCTCGAGGTCCTGCTTCGCCTGGTGCGCATCGTCGAGCGACTTGCGGATCGTCTCCTGACGCCGCTCGAGCGCCTCCAGCAGCGGCCGCCAGGCGAACTTCGCCAGCAGCCACAGCAGAATCAGGAACGTCGCGATGGTCCAGATGTAAAGCCCGGGATCGGGCTGGACCAACGGGTTATTCATGACGCGTCCTTTTCGTTGTCAGCGCTTATTTGAAGACGATCATGAGGCCGCAGACCACGGCCAGCACCGCGACGCCTTCGAGCAGGAACAGCGGCAGCTGAACGGCGCCGTTGATCTGCGCGCTGGCGCTCGGCTGACGGCCAATCGCTTCGGCGGCGCCCGCTGCGAGCCGGCCGATGCCCAGTCCGGCGCCAATCACCGCGAGACCTACGCCGATGCCGGCGCCCATGTATGCAAACTGCAGTTCCATCTCGTTCTTCCCTCCGTAGGGCCGGTCGTCTCGACCGGCCGTCCCCTCTTCGTAGGGCCTGTTCTTCCGGACCGGCCTGCTCAGTGGTGAGCGTGAATAGCCATCCCGATGAACACGGCCGACAACAGCGTGAACACGTATGCCTGCACCAGAATCACGATCAGCTCGAGTCCTGACAGGCCAACCCCGACGGGCAACGACAGAATCATGCCGACGCCGAGTGCTGCAGCCTGGCCGAACAGCTCGAAGAAGATGAACACGAACGACAGGATCGCGAGGAGCGCGATGTGCCCGCCGGTCATGTTGGCGGCAAGACGCATGGTCAACGCAAACGGCCGGACCAGCATGCCGACGATCTCTAGAGGAATCAGCAGCGGATACAGCCAGACAGGCGCGTGCGGGACGAGGTTCTTCCAGTGCTGCACGAAGCCGTGCGCACGTGAGCCGGCGACGATGATCGTGAGGAACGTTACGGTCGCCAGCCCCGCGGTCACGTTGTAGTTGCCGGTTGCGGTGACGCCGCCGTGCAACACGCGAGCGAAGAACGAATCCTCCGGCGCGTGAATCAGCGTGTGATTGAGGAGCGAGAGCACGTCGAAGATCGGGATGATCCCGATCAGATTCGCCGTCAGAATAAACAGAAAGAACGTGAGGAGCAGCGGCGCGTAGGTATTGACCCACTTCTTGCCGACGTTCGGTTCGATGATGTTGTCGCGCAGGTACATCACCAGGAACTCGAGCGCGTTCATGAAGCCCGACGGGACGCGACGATCCTGGCGCAGATATCGCCTCACCGTGACCGTGACCAGGACGAACACGATCGCCGCGACGATCCAGAGCATCAGCACGTGTTTGGTCACCGACAGGTCGATGCCAAACACCTTCGGCAAATGAATCAGCGGGTGATCGATCGAGCTGTTGGAGACGTGCTCGATGATCGTCTCGCCAGGATTGAACTTCTCGACGGCCTCCTGGGCGCCGGGCGTCTCGACAATGTGCTCGGGCTGAAACATCGCGTCGGCGTTTTCTAAATGTGCTCGCCGCTCGGCGAACGCATGGCGCCCATCACCAGGCGCCGCAAACTGAACGCTTCCATCGCGTGCAGGGCGATGAACGCACTTGTAAAACTCAGCACAAACGGCGGCGCACGGAGGTCCAGCACGCGCATCGCCACCGTGACGTAGACGCTGAAGAACATCAGTTTCAGCGCAAACGCCGTAATCATCACCCGGGTCAGGCGCTCTGGTGCCGCCTCATTGGCCCTGACATACGCCATCCAACTCATGATGGCGCTCACCAGCGGGCCGGCGATTCCCCACGCCGCTTCCGGACTCACACGATCACCCAGTAAGGCCGTCACGAGGACCCAGGCTGCCCCGCTTGCAGCCGCCATCCACGAGACCGGCTTCACCGCCGAACCGCTTTCACTAACTCGTAGAACCCGACGACCAGGCCGAGCATGAGACCGCCAAACGCACCCCAAGGCGCCGAACCCAACCAGCGATCTGCGGCGTACCCCAGCCCACCCAGCACGACGATGGCGCCGACGAGGGAATAGCTGGCGGTCGCGGCCGGGCCCGCCCGGTTAGCGTTGTCCTGGAACACCTGGATGGACCGCGCAAACGAGAAGCGTGAATCTTTCTTGGCCATCTCGCTATCTGCCTGACGCGGACCGGCCGTTCCGGCGCAACCGCACCGGCGCGTTCACGCACTCCCGGACCGGCCACCAGTATAACCCTGCTTTGTGAAAAACTTCACCAGCATATGAACTCCGCGCTCGTGCGGATCAGTTACCGCTACGCCATCAGCCGATCAAGTCCAGTGTTATCAATAGCTTCAGTCAACTCGCGGCCTTGACGCTCGCTCTGAGCGAGACCTATACTGCCGATACCCAGCGTCGCGCCACGGACTCGCCTTATGCGCACTTCACCCCGGCCCCTTCTGATCCTCGCGTTGGTGTGTGTAACCGCACTCACCGGGTTCGGAATTCGCACCAGCGCCCAGAACCGAGAGACACGCGAGCGCACCCTCTTTGTCAGCGCGGTGGACAAGAATGGCGAACCAGTCAGCGGCCTCGGGCCTGACGCATTCATCGTTCGCGAAGACGGCGCGCGCCGCGAAGTCCTGCGCGTCTCGCGCGCGACCGAGCCGATCGACATCGCCCTGCTCGTCGACAACAGCGCAGCCGTCAATGAAGAGATCACCTTCCTCCGCGAGGCGCTCTCGAAGTTCGTCACCAAGATGGCACCTGGTAACAACATTGCCGTGATCGCGCTGGCCGATCGGCCGACGATTCTTGTGGACTACACCAGCGACACCAAGCGTCTCGGGGATGTAGTCGGCCGACTGTTCCCGATGCCGCAAAGCG
Source organism: Vicinamibacterales bacterium (assembly GCA_036742665.1). Classification (GTDB taxonomy): domain Bacteria; phylum Acidobacteriota; class Vicinamibacteria; order Vicinamibacterales; family UBA2999; genus Gp6-AA40. Next base: position 5,967 of record DAINQP010000201.1, read on the forward strand.
GCATGACCCTGCTCGACGGGATCTTCGAAACCGCACAAGGGTTGGCGAAGAGAGAGACGCCACGCGCCGTCATCGTGCCGGTGATCACTGACGGCACTGAGTTCACGAACCGGTATTCCAACGACGTCGTCGCGGCGCTCGACCGCGTGGACGCTGCGCTCCATATCGTCGGGATGGGCCAGTTCATCCATAGCGAAGAGCACGGGATCCGCGAGCGCTCGTTCCTCCTCAACGATGGGCCAGCCAAGAGTGGAGGCCAACAAATCACGTTACTCAGTCCGCATGGCCTCGATCCGGCGATGCAGCGACTGGCGCGCGAGCTGTCATCGCAGTACAAAGTGATCTACGGGCGGCCGCAGTCGCTTATCCCACCGGAGCGGACCGAGGTGTCATCCGCGAAGACCGGTGTGACGATGCGTGGAGCGCCAGCACGCGGGGAGTCGGGAGCTTGAAGTGACACGTCTTTCGATCGTCATCGCATTCGTACTCGCGGGGTTGACAGCCGGGTCATCCGCTCAGCAGCCAGCGCCCCAAGCGCCGCCCGCATCTCCTCCGCAGCCGGCTGCGCAGACGCCAACGCCTGCAGCTCCCGCGACGCCTCCCGTGCCGCAGGCACCGGCTCAAACGCCACCATCGACCGCCGGCAATCGGCAGCAGCCGTCATTCCGGGCTGGCATCGACATCGTTTCGCTGAATGTCACCGTGACTGACGCCTCGAATCACTACGTAACTGATCTGGCCGACAACGAATTCTCGGTGTTCGAGGACGGCGTCAAGCAGAACCTCACGTTCTTCTCGCGGCGGCAGCAGCCGATCGCGCTTTCGCTGCTGCTCGACAGCAGCGCCAGCATGGAGCAGCACATCGGCACCCTTCAGACGGCGGCGACCAACTTCATCAAGAAGCTGAAGCCGACTGATATTGCGCAGGTGATCGACTTCGACAGCCGCGTCGAGATCCGTCAGGGCTTCACCGGCAACCAGGCCGATCTCCAGACGGCCATCGAACAGACCAACGCTGGCGGCTCGACCTCGCTGCACAACGCGATCTACATCGCGCTCAAGGAACTGCGAAAGGTCAAAGCGGTGAGCGAAGAGGACGTTCGCCGTCAGGCGCTGATCGTCTTCTCCGACGGCGAAGACACCTCGAGCCTCGTCTCGTTCGAAGAGGTGCTCGATCTCGCCAAACGTTCCGAAACCGCGATCTACGCCATCGCCCTGCGCGGAAACGACGTCCAGGCCAAGGGCTTTCGCGAAGCCGAGTTCGTGATGCGCACCCTGGCGCAAGAAACTGGTGGGCGCGCGTTCTTCCCGGCGCGCATCGAGGATCTCGCCGGTGTCTACGCGCAGATTGCCGATGAATTGGCAAGCCAGTACACACTCGGCTACACGTCGGCGAACCAGCGTCGCGACGGGGCCTGGCGGCGCCTCGTGGTGCAGGTCGCGCGCGCCAACATCACGCCGCGCACCAAGAAGGGCTATTACGCCCCGACGGTCCGTTGAACGCGATCCCTCTCGTCCTGTACGCCGCCGCCGCGATTGTCTACGCGGTGCACTTCGCGAGGCGGCAACCAGCAGTCGGCCGGATGGCGACGACCCTGCTGCTCCTCGCCGTGCTCTCGCACACCTTCGTCATCGGGATGCAGACGATGGAGGTGCGACATGTGCCGTTCGCGAGCCGTTCGCACGCCATTTCCACATTCGTCTGGCTCCTCGCACTCTCGTACATCTATCTCGAGCTGACCACTGACGAGCGGGCGATGGGCGTCTTCATCCTGCCGATTGCCGTTGGCTTGCAGATGATTCCCGCCTTCTCACCCGGCGTCGAAAACGCCGATCCAGTGCTCGACAGTCCGTGGTTCTGGGTTCACCTGCTGTCGTTGATGTTCTCGTATGCCACCTTCGCAGTGGCCGGCATGCTGGGACTCACCTACATGCTGCAGTTTAAGGAGATCAAGAAGAAGCACCTCGGCTACTTCTACGCACGGCTGCCCTCGCTTCACGTGCTCGACGCGATGAACTCGCGTGCAGTCGTCGTCGGCTGGCTGTTTTTGACGATTGGTGTCGTGGTCGGTGTGGTCTGGACGGCGCAGGCACGCGCGCTCGCGCCCGGCAACTCCAACCTGCAGGCGATGTCGCTGAACGATCCGAAGATTCTCATCGCCCTGCTCACCTGGGCCGTCTATTCGTTCGAGGTCTTTGCACGTTCGACGATGGGATGGACCGGGCGGCGGGCGGCGTGGCTCTCAGCAGTGGGCTTCATCATCGTCCTGCTGAATTTCCTGCCGGTCAGCTACTTCGTGACTACGAGCCACACATTTCAGTAATGCATCTGCTGCTCCTCGGCGTCAGTCACAAGACGGCGCCCGTGGATGTGCGAGAGCGGCTCGATTTTTCGAGCCGCGACCTCGGCGCCGCGGTCGAAGCGCTGGGCACACGGCCCTCGGCGGCCGAGTCGGTCGTGCTGTCGACGTGCAACCGCTCGGAGGTCTACGTTGCCTGTGACAATCCCGCGCAGGCTCGCGACGAGATCATCCAGTTCCTCAGCCAGTACCATTCGCTGCCTGCCGACAGCTTCACGCCGCACTTGTTTTCGCTGGGCGATGACGCCGCAGCCAGACATCTCTTCCGCGTTGCGGCGGGCCTTGATTCACTGGTGGTCGGTGAGCCGCAGATTCTCGGACAGGTGAAGGACGCGTTCGAGACGGCATCCGGTCGCCGCTGCACGGGGCCGATGCTGAGCAAGCTCTTTCATTGGTCGTTCGGCGTCGGCAAGCGCGTACGCACGGAAACGGCGCTTGGTGAAGGTGCCGTTTCGGTGAGTTTCGCGGCGGTGACGCTGGCGCGGAAGATCTTCGGACGCCTCGACGGCCGGCGCGTGCTGGTCATTGGCGCCGGTGAAATCAGCAGCCTCACCGCCGAGCATCTGCGAGCGCAGGGGGTCGGCGACATCGTCATCACGAGTCGCACGGCAACCCATGCTGAAGTGCTCGCCGCAGCTGTCGGCGGGCGCGCCGCACGGTGGGAGGACGTCTCCTCGCTCCTCGTCAATGCCGATATCGTGATCACCGCGACGGGATCACAACGACCAATTCTGACGCGGGCGCAGGTCGAAGCCACCACCAACCGTCATCGTCCTGACCCGCTGTTCATCATCGACCTCGCGGTACCGCGCGACGTCGAAGCGTCAGTCGGCGATATCGAGCAGGTGTTCCTCTACAACGTCGACGACCTGCAGACGATCGTGCAGGAGAATCTCTCGCGGCGCACCCGCGAGATTGCGCACGCCGAAACGATCGTGGCTGAGGAGCTGCTCAAGTTTGCCACCTGGCAGCGATCGCGTGGGGCGGTGCCGACTGTGGTGGCGCTGCGCCAACGGTTCGATGCCATCCGCCGCGCCGAACTGCAACGTCTCGACAGCAAGCTGGTCGGCCTGTCGCCCGAGGCACGGGCACGCGTTGATGAAGTCACGCGACTGATCGTCGAGAAGCTGCTGCTCGAACCGACCGAACAGCTCAAGGCGCTGCCCGACGAGGAAACACAGATCGCTTATACCGAAGCGGTCAACCGCCTCTTCCGTCTGCGCACCGGCGAGTCATCATCGAGTTCTACCGATGCCGCGGCCGACACCAGTCGATCCGATCGGCAATAGTAGATGTCCACGCTGAAGCTCGGCACGCGCGGCAGTCAGCTCGCGCTCTATCAAGCCAACACCACGGCGTCGCTGCTCAAGACACACGCTGGCATCGACTGCGAGATCGTCGTCATCAAGACGTCAGGCGATCGTCTGGCTGAAGCGCCGCTGTCGGAAATCGGTGGGAAGCGCCTGTTCGTCAAGGAAATCGAAGACAGCTTGCTTGCTGGCGAGGTCGATCTGGCCGTGCACAGCAGCAAGGATCTGCCTGCGGTTCTGCCATTGGGGTTGACGCTCGGCGCCGTCTTGCCCCGCGAAGATCCACGCGACGCGGTCGTCCTCCCCGCCGGTCGTGATGCCTCGAGCGTCGCTGAGGTGAAAGCGCTCCTCGGTCCCGCACCGAAAATCGGCACCAGTAGCGTTCGCCGCATCGCTCAGCTCATCGGATTGTTTCCGGGTGCCCGATTCGAGCCGATCCGCGGCAATCTCGATACACGGCTGCGCAAGCTCGACTCGGGCGATTATGATGCGCTGGTCCTGGCCGCCGCCGGCCTGCGTCGTCTCCAGCATGCTCACCGGATCTCGACGGCGTTGCCGGCCGACGTCTGTGTGCCGGCACCCGGTCAGGGCATCATCGCCATCGAGATCCGCGAGGACGATCAACGAACGCGCGATCTGGTGAGAACGATCAATGACACAACGGCGAGCGTGACGCTCGACGCCGAACGAGCGGTGGTCACTCGGCTCGGCGGCGGGTGTCAGATGCCAATCGGCGCATATGCGATCGTCGAGGGGGAGACGATGACGCTCACGGCAATCGTTATCGCGTTAGACGGCCGCCGAGAGGTCCGCACCACGGCGGCAGGCTCTGTGCGCGAGCCGGGCACGGTGGGGATTCGCGTCGCGGATTCGCTGTTGGCTCGCGGTGCGGATACGATTCTCGCCGACGCACAGAAGGTATCGACCGAAACGAGCGAGCAACCATGAAAAATCCGGCCGTCTATCTCATTGGCACCGGCCCGGGCGATCCCGGGCTCATCACGGTGCACGGACTCGAGTGTCTGCGCACCGCGGATGTTGTGATTCACGACCAACTGGTGCCGCATCGGCTGTTGAAGCACGCCCGACCAGGCGCCGAACTGATCAACGTCGGCAGCGCGGCA
>DAINQP010000202.1:0-10750 GCA_036742665.1 Vicinamibacterales bacterium
TGGCCCGCGACGAGCGGGCTCGTAGTCAGGCCCTGAATGCAGTCGGCTCGTTCCGCAACGACAACAGGCTGGGATCGACGGGCAACCCGGTGTACGCGAGCACCGAGCTCAAGGTCGTCGAGCGCATCACGCGGATCGAGGCTGACGTGCTGCGGTGGGAGGCAACGATCAGCGACCCGAAGACCTATACGCGGCCCTTCACCATCTCGATTCCGTACACATCACCGGCGGGGTATCAGGTGCTGCCCTACGAGTGTCATGAAGGCAACTTGGCCATTCTGCAGGGACTCGGCGGCGAGCGCGCCGAAGACAAGGCGCTCGAGGAAGATGCCAGGAAGGGAATCGTTCGTCCGCGTCGGCCGATTCAGGGTGGACTGACGGTCGGCGGTCAACCCATTCCAGAGAGTGGACCCGAGAGCCGGTGAGTGGTTGGTCGTTGGTGGTTGCAAAGCAAACCACTAACGACCAACCAATACCACCAACTATTTTTTCGGGCGGACGTTCTTGCCGACCCAGTTCAGCATCAGGTCGGCGATCTCCAGGTTTCGCCGATCCAGCATCATCATGTGCGTCACGCCGAGCATGCCGATCTCATCGAGCTTCATGTACTCGGCCTTCGCGGTGCCTTGCTTGGACGCACGGCGGGCATTGATCGCGTCCACCGTCTCCTGACACTGCGCGCTCGTCGCCGTGTAGTCCCCTTTCAGCGCGAGATAGGGGATCAAGTCGAAGTCTGCCGCGGTCAGCCCGCTGTTCGGCAGCGAGCAGCCGCCTTCGACGGTGATGAGCCCTTTGATCAAATCGAGATGTCCTCGCTCCTTGAGGATCCGAATCATGTGATGGCCCATGATCCCCGACTGCGAGTGTGTCGCCACAATCGCGCCGCCAAGCCGCTCGACGAGGAGCGCGAGATTCAGCGGCGTCCAGGTGTTGGCCGGTGAGAGCTGCGAGGGATTGCACGTCGCGCACATCGATCCGGGGAGGGTCACCTCGGCGTTCGGCACGAGCTGCTTGTAGTACTCGAGCGCGTACGGCGCGTGGGAACCGTTGGGCGCGGGCCCGATCGCGCCGGTTCGCGACGCGAGCGTCTCGTCAACGGCATCGATCGGGAAGAGCGGCGCTACGTGCTTGTAGGCGTCCGGATTGGGCTGCGGATCGTTTGCTGCGCCATGTGGAATGAGCGTGCCGGTCAGCACGGTGGAACCCGCCGGGACGAGATGACCGAACCACGCCGTCCACGCGCCGTTGTCGGTAATTCGTCCGAAGTTCGGGATCAGCTCGGCAGCGCCCTTCGTGTCGCCGGCCAGCATCCGCGCCTCCGCCTCGTGCAGGACTGATTGATCGAAACCCGAGCGGCCGCGTCCCGACTGATCGACGACGTAGGTCGAGGCACCCTTGCGGACGAAGTACGGATACCAGCCCTCACGACCGTCGGGTGTCGATTCGAGCGCGGCACCTGTGTGCGTTGAGCCGTGCACCATGATGACGGGCCAGCCAGGCGCGGACCGCTTCGCCGGAATCTGGAACTGCACGTACATCTGCCCGATGGTGATCTGCTGCGGTGTGGGCGGCGGCGCCTGCTGCCCGGGCGGCGCGGCCGGAATGGCGGCATAGTCTGAGATCTTCGCCACGCCGCCGATGAAGAAGCTGCCCTGGTCCTCGAGAACGAGCTGGCCACCCATCATGCGCTTTGGTGTCTGACTCTGCGCGGCAAGGCCGCCGACGAGCGTGACAAGCAGAAGCGCGACGAAACTCAATCGTTGACGTGTCATTGCCCCACCTTGTTGAGCCCTTCTGTGAGCTCGATCGAGACACCCCACGGATCGATGAGCGACGCGCTCATGATGTTGTTCATGTCGCCGTTCTTGCCGTACTTCTTTGTCAGCTTGATGCCCTTGCCTTCGAGCTGTTTGGTGAACGCCTCGAGGTTCTTCACCTCGAACCCGACGTGGTCGTAGACGCGTCCGGCCGTCGGCTGATGCGTGACCGACTGGTCCCCTTCCCAGCGGAAAAAGTTGAGCATGTAGCCGACGCCAGGCAGATCCGCGCCGGTGAAGAAATCGGTAAAGGTGTTTGGTCCGGTCCGCATCGTGGCATTGAGGGCCTTCACGTACCACTCGCGCATCTCGACGTACTGCTTGTTGATGAAGTGCACGTGGTGATGCGTGATAGGCGGCGCGTTCGGTGCCATGTTAGTGACCAGTTCGACCTTCGCACCGTCGGGACCGAGGATGTATGAAAAGCGACCGTAGTTGCCCGCGGTCGGCAGCGCGACCTTCTCTCCGGGCTTCGGCTCACGACCCTGTGTGAGTTGATACCCGTTCGCGACGATCCTGGTGGTCAGGGCCGGAACGTCGGGTACGGCGAAGCCGATGTGATCGAGGGCGGTGCCGTAGGTCGGACCGGTCGGCTTCTGCTCGTGGAGGAACAGGAAGACGTCGGGGAACTTGATGACCTCGTCTTTCCCGAACTTCATCGCCGCCCCGCCGAGCGTGTCCACCCAGAACTTCTTGTGCTCGGCCACGCTTGTCACGTTGAGATGATAGTGACCGACGATCACCGGCGCTTCCTTGTTCAGTAGTTGCGCGGATGTCCGCCCGAGTGTTGCGACACATACAGCCAGCACGAGACCGAGAAAGATTCGATTCATGACACCTCCGGCCGGTCCGAAAGGACCGGCCCTACCGCTACGGCGTGGATTCTATGACCATTCAGGGACCATCGGCACGCGAAGCTGCTCAACGTCGGGCAAATCGAACCCGAAGTGCTCATCGAGGAGCGCACGCAGCGCCTTGCGATCCGCCAACTGATATGTCTCGGTTTTCCCGGCGCTCAGCACCGTCACATCGCGATTCATGACCGACGTACGACCGCCTGGCGTTAGCGCACGCAGCATCAAGCGGTTCACGAACGGGGACGCCGCAGCAGTAGAGACCCAGTGATTCGCGAGCTGAAAGTCGATTGGCAGCTGCGGCTCCAGCGTGGAGGTCCAGAGCGGGGTCATCCTGCCGTCGATCTGCGTCTCCAGTACCCATTCACCCTCATGCCGGACCATGCGATGGCGATCGTTACCGTCGCGCACTTCGGCACCCTCTCGAAGCGGCACCGGCAACAGCGCCGTGTGACCACCGAATCCGGGATCGACCATGAAACGCTCGCCCTCGATTTCCACTGTCAGGAACATGTGAGTCCGCGGCGATTGATGCCGAGGCATGATGAGGACGACGCGTGCCGCGTGCGCGGTAATCGTGAAGCCAAGCTGTTCGAGCGCGGCGTGAAACAATGTGCCGTGCTCGAAACAATAGCCGCCGCGGCCGGCGACCACCATCTTCGAGACGATGCTGTCGAGGTCGATGTGGATGCCGCGGCCGAGCAATACGTCCACGTTTTCGAACGGAATGCGCGTGATGTGCGCACGCGTCAGGCCGGCCAACGTGTCGAGTGTGGGCTCGAGCGAACCCTGCCAGGCGACGCGGGTCAGGTAGGCGTCGAGGTCGAATGCGCTCATCCGACAAAGTATAGAATCGACACCATGACTCGGCGGGTGTCGCTGCTCGCGTTCTGTCTATTGGTGACCGCCGCCCCGCTCATGGCTCATCATGCGATTTCGGCGATCTACGACAGCAGCAAACGGGTCACTGTCGAAGGCGCGGTTCGCGAGTTCCAGTTCGTCAACCCACATCCGTTTCTGATCATCACTGTCAGCGAAGGCGGCAAGACGCTCGAGTGGCGGCTCGAGATGGACAACCGCTACGAGCTGATCGACGAGGGCATGAGTGCCGACACGCTGAAGCGCGGCGATCGCGTCGTCGCCAGCGGCAGCCTGTCGCGCACCAATCCGCAGGGCATGTATCTGATGCGCCTCGATCGATCGTCGGACGGCTTCCGCTATGAGCAAATCGGGGCCAGCCCTCGCGTACGGCTTGGCTCGCGCTGAACGCCCAATCCCAATCGCGCGCCGCGCGACATCTACTTCGTGGACTTCAGATCGGCGGCTCCTGGTGACGAGGTGTGCGACGTCGCGTTCCCGGTACGGTGAAGCAGCGACGCGACGACGCCAATGCCGAGAATCGTCAGCACGACGCCAAGCAGATAGAGATTGAAGTTCTCGCCGAGCGCGTCCTTGATCGGCTCGTGCGCAAGCATCTTCACGCCGACGACCAGCAACACTGCTGCGAGCGCGTGCTTCATGTAGCGCAGCGCGTGCAACGCGCCGGCCAGCGCGAAGTACAGCGAACGAAGACCGAGGATCGCGAACACGTTACTTGTGAACACCAGGAACGGATCAGCCGTGATCGCGAAGATCGCGGGAATGGAATCGACGGCGAAGATCAGGTCGGTCGTCTCGACCATCACGAGTGCCAGCGCGAGCGGGGTGAGCATCCAGCGGCGACTATAGGGGCCGCCTTCAGGACCCTGCGCCCTGACAAAGAAGTGCTCGCCGTGGAATCGATCGGTGACGGGAAACCGGCGCCGGACATTTCGGATGATGAAGTTCTGTGCCGGGTCCATGTCTTCACTGGTGAAGAACGCCATCTTGATGGCGGTGAGGATGAGGATGCCGCCGAAGATGTAGAGCACCCACGAGAACTGCGCGACGAGCTGTGCGCCGATGGCGATCATCAGGCCGCGCATCGCGACGGCGCCGATGATGCCCCAGAACAGCACGCGATGCTGATACTCACGCGGGACCGCGAAATACTGGAACAGCATCGCGATGACGAACACGTTGTCAACGCTGAGCGATTCCTCGACCACATAGCCGGTGATGAACTTCAGAAAGGCCGACCAGCCATCGTTGATCCGGCCGTCGGGAAACGCCGCGCTGCGGTCGACAGGATCCAGCGTCATCCCGAGCCCCAGCCAGCGATGCTCGTAGGCCAGATAGACAAATCCTGAGAACGCCAGCGCGAGCACGACCCACACACACGTCCAGGTCAGCGCTTCGCGAACCGAAACGACGTGCGCCTTACGGTGAAAGACTCCAAGATCGAGGGCGAGCAGGACAAAGATGAAGACGAGAAAGGCAATCCAGACGACCACCATGGCCTCCAGGCGTTGGTGGTAGTCTCGCGGGGTCGTTCACGTGGCGCGTCCAGAAGGACGTGCCCTACGCGTGGTTGACTGGATGAGGCCGGAAGCGAACGCTTCGTGTTGACGGCCAGTCCGCCCGCACGTGCGGGCTGCTACTCCCTACCGGAGATCAGTCTAACAAAGAAGCCGCAGCAGGTCTGCGGGATTCGACGCGCCCGCGCGGCTGGCGGGCATGTACGACGCGACGAGCGCGGCTGTGAGCAGCGAGACACATGCCACCCCATAGGACCACGGATCGAACGGGCTCGGATGAAACAGGAGCGAACCAAGTCGAGGCGCGATCGCGGCGGCCGCCATCACGCCAATCAACACACCGACCGCAACTGGCCACAGCTCTTCGCCACTGTGCGGGTGACAAGGCGCGTCGCGCCCAGCGCCGCTCGAATCGCCAGCTTGCGGCGTCTCGTGCCCGCTGAAAACGACGTCGCGACGACGATCGTACGGTGTTACCTATCTCTCAGGAAGGACAGAGCGGACCATCCGTCCACGCGTGACCATACTCGCCGGCTGCGCTACGGAGATGTCGAGCTATTTAACACGACGCCTGGGCTTCGCCGAAACGTGTTCTTGCTGCGTAATTGCGGGCGTCTGTGGGGCACCGTCGGCCCGCGCGAGTCGCTGAGAAACGAGCGATAGAGCGCCTCAATCATCTGCATTCCGCTGTCGAGGATGTCCTGATCGGAGGTGCCCGCGTCGCGGAATCCCTCGACCAAGCGCCCGACTGTTGCGGTATCCGGCAGTCCGTACCGCGATTCCTTTAGATCGAGATCGTGGACGATATGGCCGACGCGCAGCGCGGCAGGATCGGCGATCCCAAACCGTCGCACGAGCGTTTCGTAGGTGCAGTCCGTTCCATGATGTCCGAATTCGACGTCCGGCATGTCGAACGGGATCTGGCCATCCGTCACGGGTACGGACCCGAAGGTGAACTTCGCGTCCGGCGCAACGAAGCGCCGAATCAACCAGGCGGACGCCATGCGATCAATCCCCGGTCGAGGTCTCGTCACCCAGGTGCGACGGCGAAAGAACCGTGAATGCAACTGCTCGGATGATCCGCTGGCCGGCGGGGCCTTGCGCAGCATCGATTCGAGCCGCTCCACCGCCGCCCGCGCGTCGCTTGCCCGCGGGGAACGAAAAAAATCGGTGGCCGTCAGCGCGCGAAATCGTTCGGTGATCTTCGCCACGTCCCGTTGCGCCGCCGCCCGCGCCAACTTTCGATCTGTGTGCGACAGTCGATTCGTCACGGCGTCGGCGTCTCGAATCAACGCCTCGTAATCGGTGCTCCGGGCGGCTCGAAATGTTGCCTCCAGCTCATCGTCCGTGTGTCCATCGACAGCATCGGCGGTGAGGATGCTGACCTGACCGCCACGGCTTGCAATCTCTGCACGAATCCAGTCGAAATCTTCGCGCGCCTCGGGCGTGTGCGGCAGCACGTACAGGGAATTTCGTAGCGCGACGGCACCCACCTGCTGCAGCCGCCGCCAGATGTGGACGCGGAGATTCGACGGGCGCGCCGGCAGTTGATGCACCAGAAGCAGCCACCGTGGGCCGGTCGCCGCGGCGTGAGCCATAATCGACATCGTAACATCCGTGCTGTAACCGGTGTTGCAAATAAGAGGGTTAGAATGCCACGCATGCGCACATTCATCACGCTCGTGCCGATGTTCATCGGCGTTGCATCGGCCGCGGCGCAGACGCCAGCGACCGCTCCGCAGATCCCGGCGGAGTACGCCGCCGTGCTTCAGACCGTCGGCCGTCAAGGCGACTTCAAGGACAACGTCCTCAAGGTCAACATCCCGCGGAACGATCTCAAGGTCGTCGTCGACGGTGTCTCGACGCCGACGCCTTTCGGGTTTGGTGGCTGGTTCGCCCTCACCAAGGGCGACCATGCGATGGACGTCATGATGGGTGATCTGGTCCTCACCGAAACCGAAGTGAATCCGGTCATGTCCGCGGTGCTAGGGAACGGCCTTGAGGTCACCGCGCTGCATAACCACTTCTTCTTCGACACGCCACGCATCTTCTACATGCACGTGCACGGACATGGCACGACCGCCGACCTGGCGAACAAGATCAAGCCGGCGCTCGATCTGATCGGCAAGTCGCCGTCGGCCGCCGGGGCCGCGGCTGGTCGCGCCATCGACGGAAAGCTCGATACCGAGAGTCTGTCGAAGACGATCGGGTCACCAGGCGAGCAGAACGGTGCAGTTTACAAGATCACCGTCGGACGGTCGGACGTCACGTTGAAAGAATCGGGGGCGACGATCAATTCCCGCATGGGTCTCAACACCTGGGCCGCGTTTTACGGCAGCGATGCCGACGCGGTCGTCGCCGGCGACGTCGCCATGCTCGATGCGGAGGTGACGCCGGTCCTCAAAGCGTTGCGTGCGAACGGCATCGACGTCGTTGCCATTCACCATCACATGATCGGCACGCAGCCCAACATCACGTTCCTGCATTACTGGGGCAAGGGATCCGCCCAGAAGCTGGCCATCGGCGTGAGGGCCGCGGTAGATCAGCTCGGTAAGGGGCGTCGTCGCTAACATGCCCACAACGGAACAGAATGTTCTCGCGCGCGGGTTCGCGGTCGCGCTGCTGTCGCTGACGCTGAGCGCTTCCGCTGGTGCCCAGCAACCACAGAACGTCGCTGCGCCGGGGCCGCTGACGCTCGAACAGGCCGTGCGTCAGGCCGTCGATCGCTATCCCGCGGTGCGCGAGCAGCGCGCGCGCGCGAAAGCCGCGGACGAAGGAGTGGCGGTCGCGCGCACCGCCTATCTGCCCCGCGTGGACTTGCTCTGGCAGGAAACTCGCGCAACGCATAACAACGTGTTCGGCTTGTCGTTGCCGCAAGCGGTTGTGCCGCCGGTGTCAGGTCCGGTCCTCCCGCGATCCGGCGACAGCGCGTGGGGCAGCGCGGCGGGCGCGCTGATCTCGTGGGACGCGATCGATTTCGGGCAGCGTAAGGCGGCCATCGATGCAGCACGCGCCCAGGAAGTTGCCGCGTCGGCGCGTACCGCGGTAACCGAGCTCGACGTCGCAGCGGCGGCCGCCGATGCATTCTTGACCGTGCTCGCGGCCGATGCCAGCGTGCGCGCCGCGCAGGCGAACGTCGATCGCCTGCAGGTTTTTGCCAACGCCGTGCGCACCCTCGTGACCAATCAGTTGCGGCCGGGCATCGATCAATCGCGCGCCGAGGCGGAACTGGCCCTGGCGCGGAATCAGCTGCTGCAGGCCCAGCAGACAGCGGATATTGCGCGCGCGTCGCTGGCCGAAGCGATCGGCCGTCCGACCGACACGATCGGCGTCGCACCGGGAACGTTAACCGAGCTGCCGCCCCCAGCGGCCGCTTCGGGCGCGGTCGACATTCACCCTGCGGCGCGCGCGGCGTTGGCGTCAGTCGAGGCGGTGCGTGCGCGCGAACGAGTGCTCGAACGTTCGGCGCTTCCGCACATCGCGTTGCAATCGGCAGTCAGCGGCCGCGGCAGCGGCGCGGTGATGCCAGGCGTTGCGGATACGGCCGACGGCCTGTGGCCGCGTGTGCCGAACTGGGCAGTGGGTGTGTCGGTAACGCTACCCGTGACCGAGTATTTTGCCGTGAAGCCGCGCCGGCGGGTCGAGGAGCAGAACGAGCTCGCCGAGCGCGCGCATTACGACTTGACGATTGCCACGTTACGAACGCAGCAGGTCCGCGCACAGGCCGTGATGAAAGCGGCAGCGGCAATCGCCCAGAACATGCCGGCGGTGCGATCCGCGGCCGAGGAGACACAGCTGCGCGCGCGTGCCCGCTACGACAGCGGACTGGCGAGCATCACCGAAGTCGCGGAAGCGCAGCGCGTCCTGGCGCAAGCGGAAAGCGACGATGCCGTCGCGCGGCTCGCAGTCTGGCGTGCGCTGCTGGCGCAGTCGCAGGCCGCGGGCGACTTGACACCGTTTCTCAACCAGCTCCGCAGGCCGTAACACCGAAGAAGGAATTCCCATGTGGCTGATTAATCAAGCGCTGCGCCGACCGATCACGGTGTTCGTCGCCGCGTTGTCGCTGGCGCTGCTCGCAGCCTTCGCGGTGCGGCGGATGCCGGTCGACATCTTTCCGGATCTGGACCTGCCGGTCGTCATCGTCGCGCAGCCGTACGGCGGCATGGATCCCGCGCAAATGGAGGGGTATCTGACGTATTACTACGAGTACCACTTCCTGTATATCGCCGGCGTCGACCACGTCGAATCGAAGTCGGTGCAGGGCGTGTCGCTGGTGAAGATCTATTTCTATCCGGGCACCGACATGAGCCAGGCGTTGGCGCAGGTCGTGTCCTATGTCGATCGCTCGCGCGCGTTCATGCCTCCGGGCACGGTGGCGCCGTTCGTTGTGCGTTTCGATGCGGGGACCGTGCCGGTCGGACAGCTCGTGTTCTCGAGTGAAACCCGCGGCGTCGGGGAAATCCAGGACCTCGCCCTCAATCGCGTGCGGCCGGCGTTTGCCACGATCTCGGGTGTCTCTGCGCCGCCGCCGTCGGGCGCCAGCCAGCGGAGCATCGTCATCCGGGTCGACCCCGATCGATTGCGTGAGATGCGGATGTCACCCGACGAAGTGGCGCGCGCGGTGGCATCGGGCAACGCGATCCTCCCGGGTGGCAACCTCCGTACCGGCGATGTCACCCGGATCGTGCAGCTGAACTCACCGGTGGCGTCGATCCGCGATCTCGAGGGGCTGCCGATCCGTGTAGGCAGCGGCGCCACCGTCTACCTGCGCGATGTGGCGACGGTGAATGACACCAGCGACATCATTGCCGGATACGCGCTCTTCAACGGCCGCCGCACCGTGTACATCCCCGTGACGAAACGGTCCGATGCGTCGACGCTGGAGGTGGTGCAGCTGGTCAAGGACGCGGTGCCGCGATTTCAGGCGCTCGTGCCCGACGACATTCAGGTCGCGTTCGAGTTCGATCAGTCGATCTACGTGACCAATGCGCTGCGCGGGTTAACCCTCGAAGGGCTGCTCGGCGCGCTCCTCACCGGGTTGATGGTGTGGGTCTTCCTGCGCGACTGGCGCAGCGCTCTGATCGTGATCGTCACGATCCCCTTTGCGCTGCTCGGAGCCCTGGTCGGTTTGTGGCTGACCGGCCAGACGGTCAACATCATGACGCTAGGCGGTTTGGCGCTGGCGATTGGCATCCTCGTCGACGAAGCGACCGTCGCCATCGAGAACATCCACACGCATCTGTCGCGCGGCGAATCACGCGCGCGCGCGGTGCTCGAAGCCGGACGCGAAACGCTCATCCCGCGACTGCTGGCGATGCTATCGATCCTGGCCGTGTTCGTCTCGTCGTTTTTCATGACCGGCGTGGCCCGCTCGCTATTCATTCCGCTGTCGCTGGCGGTCGGCTTTGCCATGATGGCGTCCTACATCCTGTCGAACACGCTGGTCCCGGTGCTGGCCGGCGGTCTCCTGCGCGAGACCCACACGCACCGAGCGGAGCCGGTGCTCGATCGGCTGCGCGGCGCGCAGGGGCGCCTGCATGCGCGCTTCATGGCGGCACCCGCGCTCCTGGCGATCGTCTACCTGCTCGTCACGATTGGCGGCGTCGTCCTCGTCGCGCGCAGCCTCGGGTCGGACATGTTTCCCGCCGTCGACAACGGCCAGTTCGTGCTGCGGCTGCGCGCG
>DAINQP010000203.1:0-10550 GCA_036742665.1 Vicinamibacterales bacterium
AGCACTTTCACCTGCCCCGACTTCGCCACGTGCAGCAGCCGCTGACCGATCACGTCGGTGACCAGCAGACCGCCGCTACCGTCCGGCTCGATGCCGTCGATCCCGCCAACGTTCTCGTTCGTCAACTGCGTGCGCTGCTTCGTCTTCAGATCGAATGCGAAGAGGTGCCCGCCTGGCCGTGGCGCGGCCTCGCCGCGTCCGGCTGCAGCCGCACCCGGTGTCGGCGCTGGGCCAATGGTCCCGAGGATCAGCCGAGGACCGTCCACGAGCAGGCCGTTCGGCTGCTCGACGACATCCGCGCCTTCGACGAACACCGACGTCTTGCCGTCCTTGATCGCGAAGATCTTCAGGCCGTTCGAATCGGACGTGTAGATGGTGCCGTCGGGCGCCGTGGCGAGATCGTTGAGGAACGTCGCGCCCTCGATCTTCACACGCGAGGTGATCTTGCCGCTGCCGACATCCATACCGACCACTTCGTCGATGTCGGCCGCCCACAGCGTGTTGCCGACGCTGCGCAGCCCCTTCGGCGCATTGAGGCCGGTCGCCCACTTGGCGCTGATAGCCTTTCCGTCAGGCGACAATCGCGAGACGTATCCGTTGCCGTCTTTGTCGAGGATCGGCCCGTTGATCGACGACACGAAGATCGACTTCGACGCAGCGTGATAATAGGCGCTCTCCGGTGCCGCGAAGTCGCCCTTGAGCTCCCAGATCGGTTTCAAGGCGGGGCCGTCCACCTGTGCGACGGCAAGCGCGCCACACAGGACAACAAGCGCACCTATGGCGAAACGACGCATCACAACATCTCCCGAGCTATGAAGCTCACGGCGACCTCACGCCTCGCGTTGTGGGAGGGACAGCGACATGAAGACGCTGTTTCCATTCTCACGGTATGACCCGAAAGGCCCACAACGATTGAACCCTGCGCTACTGTACAGCGTCTGGGCCGGCACGAACGCCGGCTGGCATCCGGTTTCAAGGTACAGGACACGATACCCACGAACACGAGCAACCTCGATGATGTGATTCAGCATCGCTCGACCCGCCCCAGTCCTCCGCAGCGTTGTCGGAGTGCGCATCGACTTGATTTCCCCTTCTGTGGCGGAGAGCTCTTTGATCGCCCCGCAGCCCACAAGCACGTCGCCGCGCCACGCGGTCCAGAAGGTCACGTCGGCAGCTTTGAGCTTGTCAGCGTCGAAGGCGAAGACCTTGTCGGGTGGGGAGAGCTCGTACATGTGTCGCAGGTGCTCTTCGAGGAGGGCGAGAACCTGAGGCCGGGAAAGATCATCAAGCTCAATGCGAAGCATGTGATCAGGGGGCGGATCTAAATGATCCGAGGCGGGTCCAAAGACCCGCCGCTACGAGGCGCGCTTGCGCGAGTCGAAGAACTTGCGGCACGCGCGCTGGAAGCGCTCGTTCAGTGGACCAGCGACGTTTGGCGGCACCGGCCCGAGCCGCATCCACTGCGACTGCGCGCTGCGTACTTCCTGCTCATTGGCTCGCCAGCGCGATTCCTCGTTTTCGGCGGCACGACCCCCGCCAGACATCGTGTTGGCGGCCAGACGTTCACGCAGCTGTTGCGCCAGCAGTTCGGTGGGCGAGAGATTCGCGGGCTTCGCCGGTTGCGCGGAGACGATTTCCTCGACGCGCGCCAATAGCTTTTCCATCCGCTTGCGCGTCGTTTCGGGATCGAGATCGGTGCCGGCGAACGCACCTGGCCACGTGGCGACCAGCCGCCCGACGGCCTGGTGATACCTCGCCGCGAGATCCTGTTGCAACGCGCGTGGAAGCTCCGGCGCCTGCTGCCACCTGCTCCTCGCCTGCTGAACGATCGTATAGAGATTCTCGGGCGCCGCACTCTGGGGTGCGCCTTCGGCAGGCACGAGCGCTTCGAGCTCGCGAATCACCGTGTCGCGCACGGCGGCCTTCTCCTGCAATTCGAGTTGATCGCGGTGCTTGAAACGATCGAAGAATCGATCGCACGCGGTGCGGAAGCGCTGCCAGATCGCCTCCGAGCGTGACTTGCGGACTGGTCCGATCGTCTTCCACTCGGCCTGCAGCTGTTTGAATTGCGCAGCGGCGCTGTCCCACTCAGTGGAATCCGCCAGTGCCTCGGCCTTCACGCACAGTGCTTCCTTGCGCGTCAGGTTGGCCGACCACTCTTCCTTGCGGCGCTTGAGATCCTCCTGACGACGCGTGAAGAAGCGATCGCAGGCAGCGCGGAACCGCTCCCAGATCGATTTCTCGTGTCCACGCGCGACAGGACCAATGCTCTTCCACTCGGCCTGCAGCGCCTGAATCTCCGTTGCCGTCTTCACCCAGTCTGTCGAGTCGGCAAGCGCTTCGGCTCTCGCACACAATGCCTGCTTGCGTGCCAGATTCGCGGCGCGCTCTTCGTTCTGCGCGGCGAAGTGTGCGGAGGTGCGCGCGAACACGTCGTCCTGCGCCGTCTTGAACCGCCGCCACATCACCTCGCCTTGCGCGCGCGGCGCCAGGGCGACCGGCTTCCAGCGCGCCTGCAGTTCGCGCATGCGGCGCCCGGCGACGTCGAGGTTCTCTTCCGACTTGAGCGCCTCCATCTCCTTGCAGATCTCTTCCTGCACCTGGAGGTTGGCCCAACGCTGCCACTCGTCGGCGTCGCGCAGTTCCTGCACGCGCGGCGCGAGGGCGACACGCGCAGCCTCGAGCCGCGTCAGGATGTCCTGACGATCCTTCTTGGACGGCAGCGGGACGCGCTCCTCCATCGCCGCGCGAATCTCACGCAATGCGCGATCGCCGGCCTTGAGTGTGATCTGCTCCGTTGTCGCGAGCGTCTCGACCTGACGACACAGTTGCTGGAGACGCCGCAGGTGATCCTGTTCAACCTTCACCCGCGCCTGCTGATACTGGAGCTCTTTCTCCTCCAGTGCGGCGACGGCGCGCTCGAGCCGCTCCGCGGCCGAGACATTGGCCGGCGCGTGCTCCCGCAGCACGTCGGCATCCCGGCGCAGGCCGCGCCACCGCGCGACCACTTCCTCGACGGGCTGATCAGACGCCAGCAATTGTTCCAGTTCCGTCGCAAGCGTCTCGAGCCTGCCGGACGCAGCTTCGGCCAGCACACGACGCCGTTCGCGGTCCTCGAACATCCGCGAGGCATCCTGGAATCGACGCGTCAGTGAGGCCGCATATTCCGACGGCATCGGCGGCAGTCCATCCCACTGCACGCGCAGCTCCGCAATCCGGTCGAGTGCTTCGGGTCCTGACAGTTGCTCGATCTCGGAGACGATGGCGACACGGTCGGCCTGCTCGCGGGCAATGGCGGCCGCCCGCTCTTGTTCGGTGGCGTGCTCCTGACGACGAACGTCGACCGCTTCGCGCACGGCCTCGCTGGCCGCTTCGAATCGCTGCACCAGCGCCGCCTCGACCTCGACGTCGGCCTGCAGTTCGGCCCACGCCAAACGCACGTCAGCCAGCGCCGACGTCGCGTCCTCCGGATCGGACGTCGTCACCAGCGCTTCGGCGCGTTGCAGCAGACTCATTGCGCGCTCGCGATCGTCGGCGCTCATCGGCGCCGCCGTTTCCTGCTGCGGCGGCGCGGGTTCTTCGAGCTGACGAAGCTTCATGCGAGCACGGCGCGCTGCCACTTTGTTACGGCCACGCTGCGCGATCGCCGACAACGCCTCGGCGCCTTCGACGCGATCGAGCGCCGACACGCCGACATCGGTGTGCTCAGACTTGATTGCGACGTTGAGAATTTCCTCCGCGTCGGTCAGCCGCGCGAGGGCGCGTAACCGCGTCGCGCCGTCCTGCGCGTGACGGCTGATCGCTCCCAGGGATTTCGCGTCGTCCAGCAGATCGACCACGGCGGCGCGAATCTGCGGATCGGGATTCTCGCGAGCGGCGATCACCACTTCCTTGAAGCGGCCGAGCGCGATCAACTGTCGCACCGCCTCGGACGCGCGTTCGACACCCTCAGCCTCGGCCGCCAGGCCGGCCAGACCGCGGATGGCTTCGGCGCGTACGTCTTCGTCGGGATCCGTCCGACCGATGTCGCCCAGGATCGCGACATCGCTCAGGCGCGTCACCGCTGCCCTCCGCACGCGCGCTTCGGTATCTTCACGCGCAAGCAGACGCAGCGCCTCGCCTTCGTCTGGCCCGAGCTCGTAGACGGCGGCAGCGCGAACGCCGGGGTCGGCGTGTTTCCAACGTGGCTGTGGACGGAGCTTTTCGAGAATACCCATGACACCCGGAACGCCTGCAAGAGCCAGGCGAGTCCTTAAGTCTACAACGGGCTCTGCACAACGACGCATCGACAACACGTCATTTCGTGTGCCGAAAGCAGTTAGCGGAGTTCGTAACTTCCAGGGGGGAAACCGGATCGAGGACGGCCGCACCGTCCCCGATCCATTTTTCTGAAGAGCTACTTCACAAACAGCATCTCACGATACGTCGGAAGCGGCCAGATCTCGTGCGGCGTCAGCACCTCGATCTCGTCGCCCACCTCACGGAGTTTGGCCATCGCTGGGACAACTTTGTCGCGCATGTACTTGGCGTGTTTATCCGCGGATCCGCCGCTATGCTCGAGCAGCCCGGCCAGCGCGTCGGTCTGCACCTTGAACCTGTCAGTGAGCTTGGTGTAGATCGCGAGCAGCTTCCTGCCCTGCACGCTGGTCCCGCCGCCCGCCTTGACTGCCGCGACGCTCTGACCGATCTGTTTCTGGTACTCGAACGCCGCCGGCAGGATGTAGCGGTTGGCCATCAGCACCATCAACTGGCCTTCGATGTTGATGGTCTTGTTGTAGTTCTCGAGGAACACCTCATAGCGCGCGTGCAGCTCGCGCTCGTTGAGGATCTTGAAGCGATCGAGCAGCTTGACCGCCTCTTTGGTCACCAGCTGCGGCAACGCGTCCACCGTGTTCTTCAAGTTGAGGAGCTTGCGCTTCCCGGCTTCCTTCTCCCATTCCGCGGAGTAGTTGTTGCCATTGAAGATGATCCGCTTGTGCTCCTTGACGATTTTGGTCAGCAGCTTGGCGACGGCCTTGTTCAGCTCCTCGCCCTTGGCTGTCGCGGCCTCGAGCTCGCTGGCGATCGAGTCGAGCGCGTCGGCCATCGCCGCGTTGAGCACCATGTTCGGGAACGCGATGTTCTGGCCCGACGACACCGCGCGGAACTCGAACTTGTTGCCGGTGAAGGCAAACGGGCTGGTGCGGTTGCGGTCGCCCGCATCGCGCGGCAGCTTCGGCAGCACGCTCACGCCGAGATCCTGTACGCCGCCCTGCTTGGTGGATTTGGCGCCGCCGTTCTTCTCGACCTGCTCGAAGATGTCGGTGAGCATGTCGCCGAGGAAGATCGACAGGATCGCCGGCGGCGCTTCGTTCGCGCCGAGACGATGGTCGTTGCCGGCGCTGGCGATGCTGGCGCGCAGCAACCCCTGCCAGCGATCGACGGCGCGCAGCACCGCGGCGCAGAAGACCAGGAACTGCATGTTGTCGTGCGGCGTGTCCCCGGGGCCGAGCAGGTTGTTGCCGAACTCGTCGGAGAGCGACCAGTTGTTGTGCTTGCCGGATCCGTTCACACCCGCGAACGGCTTCTCGTGCAGCAGCGCGGCGAGACCGTACTTCGGCGCGATCTTCTTCAACATCTCCATCGTCATCATCTGGTGATCGACGGCGAGGTTGGCGTTCTCGAACACCGGCGCGATTTCGTACTGACTCGGAGCCACTTCGTTGTGCCGCGTCTTCACCGGCACGCCGAGCTTGAAGAGCTCGAGCTCGGCGTCGGCCATGCACGCCAGGACACGGGCGGGGATGTGGCCGAAGTACTGATCTTCCATTTCCTGGCCCTTGGGCGGCTTGGCGCCGAAGAGCGTGCGGCCGGCGTTAATCAGATCGGGACGCGCGAAATAGAAGTTGCTGTCGATCAGGAAATATTCCTGCTCGGGACCGCACGTCGCGAAGACGCGCTCGGCGGTGGACCCGAACAACTTCAGCACGCGCACCGCCTGCTTCGACACTGCTTCCATCGATCGCAGCAGCGGCGTCTTCTTGTCCAGGGCCTCGCCGGTCCAGCTCACGAATGCGGTCGGAATCACCAGCGTGGCGCTGTTGCCGTTGAGGAGCAGCCACGGCGGACTCGTCGGATCCCACGCCGTATAGCCGCGCGCCTCGAACGTGGAGCGCATGCCGCCGGACGGAAAACTCGACGCGTCGGGCTCGCCCTTGATCAATTCCTTGCCGCGGAACTCGGCGATCGCCGTGCCGTCGCTGCTCGGCGAGAGAAACGAGTCGTGCTTTTCGGCAGTGATGCCGGTCATCGGTTGGAACCAGTGCGTGTAGTGAGTCGCGCCATGCTCGAGCGCCCAATCCTTGAGAGCCGCGGCAACCGCATCGGCGGTCGCGATATCGAGTGGCTCTCCGCGCGTGATCGTCGCCCGCAGTGCGCGATAGGCAGTCTTGGACAGCCGCTCCTGCTGCAGCTTGTCGTTGAAGCAAAGACTGCCGAAGACGTCGGTGGCTTTGATGGCAGGTGAGGTGTGCGTTCCGTTGGCTAACGACCAATCACGGATGCTTTTTGCGGCTTCGGCAAGTGCTGCAGATCCCATGTGACGATCAGTCCTTTCTCGAGACGACGGTCGGCGGTAGATTGTGTCGGGTTGGTGCTTGAAAACGCTACCGCTCGGGCAACGGGGGCCGAGCGCGGAATAGTCAGATTATGTCTTGAGCGACGAGCGTCTGCAAGACGAGATCGACGCCACCATTGTCTGATCTGACAAATTTGGCGCCTCGGCGTTAATAATCGACAAAATCCGCTATCCTTGCCTCCCTCCTGGAGGTGTTTCCATGACACCCGACGACTTCTTCGCGCTCGCCAAGAAGCACGAAGCCGAGATGGTGGATTTGAAATTCGTCGACATGCTCGGCAGTTGGCAGCACTGCTCCTTCCCCATCGAACATCTCAACACCGACACGTTCACTGAGGGGCTGGGTTTCGATGGTTCGTCGATCCGCGGCTGGATGGGCATTCATGAATCGGACATGCTCGCCGTGCCGCAAGCCGAGACCGCGCGCCTCGATCCGTTCTTCGCCAGGCCCACGATCAGCGTCATCGCCAACATCGTCGATCCGGTGAGCGGAGAACCGTTCACACGCGATCCGCGGCTCATCGCGAGGAAGGCCGAGCAGTACTTGAAAGAGTCGGGCATCGCCGACACCTGCTACATCGGTCCCGAGCCGGAGTTCTTCATCTTCGACGAAGTGCGTTACGAGCAGAATCAGCACCGCGGCTACTACCAGATCGATTCGGTCGAAGGGGCGTGGAACACGGCGCGGATCGAGGAGCCGAACCTCGGATACAAACCGAGCTTCAAGGGCGGCTACTTTCCGGTGAGTCCCACCGACACGTATCACGATTTGCGCGGCGAGATGGTCTACGAGATGCGCAAGGTCGGCATCGTTGTCGAAGCCCATCACCACGAAGTGGCGACCGCCGGTCAGAGCGAGATCGACATGCAGTTTCAGCCGCTGCTGACGATGGCCGATCAGTTCATGTGGTACAAGTACATCTGCAAGAACGTCGCGAAACGTCACGGCAAAACCGTGACGTTCATGCCCAAGCCGATCTTCGAAGACAACGGCAGCGGCATGCACACCCATACGTCACTGTGGCAGGGCAAGACGCCGCTCTTCGCCGGTGACAGATATGCCGGCCTCAGCGAGTTGGGGCTGCATGCCGCCGGCGGACTGTTGAAGCACGCACCGGCAATCCTGGCGTTCGCCGCGCCGACGACGAACTCCTATCGCAGACTGGTTCCCGGTTTCGAAGCCCCGGTCAACCTCGCGCTCTCGGCGAGAAACCGCTCCGCCTCCATCCGCATCCCGATGTACTCGAAGAGCCCGAAGTCCAAGCGGCTGGAGTTCCGCTGTCCCGATCCCAGCTGCAATGGCTACCTGGCATGGTCGGCGATGTTGATGGCGATGATGGACGGCATCCAGAATCGTCTCGATCCGGGTCCTCCGCTCGATCGCGACATCTACGAGATGACGCCGCAGGAGATGCGCGAGCAGGGCATCCGCACAACGCCAGGTTCACTGCAGGAGGCCATCGACGCGCTCGATCGCGATCGGGCCTTTCTGACCACGGGCAACGTGTTCACCGACGATCTGATTCAGACGTGGATCCGCTACAAGACCGAGAAGGAACTCGACCCGATCCGGCTTCGCCCGCATCCCTACGAGTTCTATCTGTATTATGACAATTGATGTCGACGCGCGCGCGGCTCGACGCGCTCCTCACCCATCGCATCCTCATCCTCGATGGTGCGATGGGGACGATGGTCCAGCAGCACAAACTCGATGAGAGTGCGGTCCGCGGCGAACGGTTCCGCGATCATCCGGTCGCGCTGAAGAACAACCTCGACCTGCTCATCCTCACGCGGCCGGAGCTCATCTCCGCGATTCATCACGGTTACCTCGAGGCGGGTGCGGACATTATCGAGACGAACACCTTTGCCGCCACCGCGATCGCGCAGGCCGACTTTTCCCTCGAGTCGCTCGCCTACGACCTGAACGTCGAAGGGGCGCGTCTGGCTCGCGCGGCTGCAGATGAGTGGTCCAACCGCACGCCCGATCGTCCGCGATTCGTCGCCGGCGCGATGGGTCCCACCAACAGAACGCTGTCGATCTCGCCTGATGTGAACAACCCGGCGTTTCGCGCCGACACATTCGCGCATGTACGCGACGCCTATCGCGAGCAGGTCCGCGGCCTCATCGACGGCGGCGCCGACCTGCTGCTGCTCGAGACGATCTTCGACACGCTCAATGCCAAAGCCGCGATCGCCGCCATGCTCGACGAATTCGACGCGCGAGGCGTCGAGCTGCCGGTGATGATCTCGGCCACCATCACCGACCGCAGCGGACGCACGCTGTCGGGACAGACACTCGATGCGTTCTACGTGTCCATTGGCCATGTCCGGCCGTTCAGCGTCGGCCTCAATTGCGCGTTCGGCGCCAGTCAAATGCGGCCGTACGTCGCCGAGTTGTCGCGCGTGGCGACGGAGTACGTCACGTGCCATCCCAACGCCGGCCTGCCCAACGCCTTCGGTGAATACGACGAGGCACCCGCCGAGACCGCGCGTCTGCTTGGTGAGTTCGCCGACGCCGGCGTCCTCAACATCGTTGGCGGATGCTGCGGGACCACCCCGGAGCACATCCGCGCGATCGCGGACGCGGTCAAGGATCTCGCACCACGTCCGCGACCGGCCATCTCAGATCGTTTCACCGAATACTCGGGTCTCGAAACGCTCACGATTCGTCCGGACACCAGCTTCATCCTGATCGGCGAGCGCACCAACGTTAGCGGCTCGAAGCGATTCGCGCGGATGGTGGCCGACGGCAAGTACACCGACGCCGCAGCCGTCGCGCTCGAGCAGGTTCGCGGCGGCGCCAACATCCTCGACGTCAACATGGACGAGGGGATGCTCGACTCCGAGGCCGCGATGACCACGTTCCTCAATGTCATCGCCACCGAACCCGAGATCGCGCGGCTGCCGGTAATGGTGGACAGCTCGAAATGGTCAGTGATTGAAGCCGGACTGGCCTGCGTTCAGGGGAAGGCGATCGCGAACTCGATCAGCCTGAAGGAAGGCGAGGACGAGTTCCTGCGCAAAGCGCGGACCGTCCATCGTTACGGGTCGGCGGTGGTCGTGATGGCATTCGACGAACACGGCCAGGCCGACACTGCGGGGCGCAAGATCGAGGTCTGCGAGCGCGCGTACCGGCTGCTCATGCGCGAGGGGTTCGGCCCGCGCGACATCATCTTCGACCTGAACATTCTCGCGATTGCGACCGGTCTGGAGGAGCACAACTATTACGCGATGGACTTCATCGACGCCATCCGCGTACTGAAGGTGACGTGTCCCGGCGTCAAGATCTGCGGCGGCATCAGCAACCTGTCGTTCGCGTTCCGCGGCAATGACGTGGTGCGCGAGGCGATCCATTCCGCCTTCCTCTTTCACGCCATCCGGGCCGGCCTCGACATGGGCATCGTGAATGCCGGACAGCTCGCCGTCTACGAAGAGATACCGCCAGACCTGCTGGCGCACGTCGAAGACGTCATCTTCCAGCGACGGCCAGACGCCACCGAACGCCTCGTGCAATTTGCCGGACAGGTCAAAGGCACCGCGACCAGCCGGACGGTCGATCTCACGTGGCGTCAGGGCAACGTGGACGAGAGACTCGCGCATGCGCTGGTGAACGGCGTCGTCGAGTTCATCGAACAGGACGTCGAGGAAGCGCGGCTGGCCGCGCCGCGTGCGCTCGACGTGATCGAAGGGCCGCTCATGAACGGCATGCGCATCGTTGGCGAGCTGTTCGGCGCCGGCAAGATGTTCCTGCCGCAAGTCGTGAAGAGCGCGCGTGCGATGAAGCGTGCCGTCGCCTACCTGCTGCCCTACATGGAGGAGGCGACGGCAACGTCAACAGGCAAAAGTCAAAAGGCAAAGGTGGTGCTCGCCACCGTGAAAGGCGACGTGCACGACATCGGCAAGAACATCGTCGGCGTCGTCCTCGGCTGCAACA
>DAINQP010000204.1:0-10531 GCA_036742665.1 Vicinamibacterales bacterium
CGCCCCTACAGGACGATTGCGAGAATGACTCCAGCGATGGCCAGAACGAGGCCACTGATGCCGAGCGCGAGACCCCGGCGCGCCATTCGTGCCGCGTTGTCGTGCGCGAGGGTGAGCGCGTTGATCTGTTGAGCCATGTCCTGCGTCAGTTGAGCGGACGCGCGAGAGTCGGCCTCCAACTCGGCAAGGCGCGCATCGACGCTGCGCGTGCGATCGCCGGCGTCGTCTGCTCTCACTCGACTGAGTAGTGCGTCAGCCGACGCGAGGATGGCGGGGGCGTGCTTCAGAATCGCGGCCCAGGGAATCATGCCGACCATTATCACTGGGAGCAGTTCTTGGTCCTTGGTCGTTGGTCCGGCCGGCACTGCTCCTGGCTCTGCCGGCCGGCGAGTTGCTTGCGCCACCCTCCAGCTGAGAGTCTGACCTCAGTGGACGAGTGGGATGCGCGACGCGAACTGGATCTGGTGCGCGAGCGACAGCCGCCGATCGATCTGCATGGCCCGCACGGCCTGCTTCGTCCCCAGCACCTTCTGGAAGTCGCCGAACCACTTCTGGCGCAGCGCGTTCATGCGCGCGTCGCGATCGAAGTGTCCGTTGATCAGCGCGAGCGCTCCGGCGTCATCGAGCGTGTCGTAGTTTTCGATGTAGCGCTGGATGCCGCGGAGCTGATCGTCCATGATGACGTTCTGTTCCGATTGGTACTTCTCGAATACCGGCCAGAACTTCGCGGCCTGCTCGCTGGTGAGCGTCATGTTCTTCGCGAGGATGTCGGCGCGGTCACCCTGCAGGTCGGCGCGGATCGCCTGCAGGACGTCGTCCATGGTGGTGACGGTAGTCGCGGGAGAGGTGGCGGACACGGTTTTCTGTTGCTGGGCAGCCGTCCAAGAGATCGCCGAGATGCTCAATACACAGATGAGACCGGTGAGCCGAAGAGTGTTACGCACGGGGTGCCTCCACACGTGATACGAGATCAGGCCAACCGCGAGGGGCTACGGCATTCGCCGTGCGGCCACGGAATGCCGTAGCGAGAGCGACGGCACGGCTGCGCCGTGGCCCCGAAAGGGCTGGAAATCGCGCGATTGGCGCACACGACCACTCCGTTGAGCACCAACCGTGCCGTGCGTGTCATTTTCAGTGGCGTCGTTCGACGTTGTGTTTCTACAAATCCGCCAAGCCCGAGGGTGTCCCGCCAAGCGCTGAAGAGCAGGAGAAAATGGCCGCGATGATCGGCGAGTGGGTGCAGGCCGGTGTGCTGGTCAGCGCCGCGGGGTGCATGCCCAGCGCGTTCGGGTTCCGCCTCCGTCAGGATTAGGGAAGGTCACGGTGACCGACGGTCCATTCACGGAATCGAAGGAGATCGTCGGCGGCATGGCGATCATTCCGGCGCCCTCGAAGGAAGCGGCGATTCCCTGGATCAAGCAGTTCGTGGCGACCGCCGGCAACGGCGATTACGAGGTGCGGCAGTTGTGGGACCAGCCCGCGTCGTAGGACGATATAGACTCAACCCATTTCACAGGTCCATTCCGGTCTTCCGGAGAGCGAAGCGGGCCTGCCCGCTGAACCCCGAGGGATGACGCGGGCTTGCCCCGCCGAAGCCCGAAGGGCGAAGGCGGGTGACACAACGGCGCGCCCTATGGCGTATCCGCCGTAGGAGCAGGGATGCTGTCGCGCGACCGCTGGCTCGTAGCCCTCATTGTGTGCGGATCGACGCTGCTGCCGCTATCGGCGGCGGCGCAACCGGCGTCGCCCCAGTCCGTTACTTCGAGCCTCGCCACGCGACCCGCTTCATCAGCCAGCCGCATCATGGAGGCGCCCTCGATCGACGGCACCCTCGACGAGCGCGTCTGGCAAGACGCGACGGCGCTCAGCGGTTTCGTACAGGCCGAGCCCTTCGAGGGCGCGCCGGCCTCCGAGCACACCGAGGTCAAAATCCTCTACGACGAGGAGGCGATCTATGTAGGGGTCGTGTTGCACGATCGCGACCCGTCACTGATCGTCACCACCGACACGAGGCGCGACGCCAATTTGGGCGAGATGGACTCGTTCCAGATGATCTTTGACACCTTCCGCGATCAGCAGAACGGCTTCGTGTTTGGGACCAACGCCGCCGGGGTGCAGTTCGACGCACAGGTGCGCGATCAGGGCGACGAGGCGACGAGCTGGGACGGTAGCTGGGACGTGCGCACGAGCATCAACGACACGAACTGGGTCGCCGAGTTCCGCATTCCGCTACGCACGCTGCGCTACGGTCCGGCGCCGCAGACGTGGGGCGTCAACTTCTTTCGCAACATTCAGCGGACTCGCGAACGTGCCTACTGGTCGTCGCTGCCGCGCGAACACAGTCTCGGGCGACTGAGTTCCGCCGGCGAGCTGCGCGGTCTCGAGCTGAAGACGCCGCGCAACTTCAAAGTGCTCCCGTATGCGGTCGGCGCGGCGAATCGCGACTTCACGCCGGGCGCGGCGACCGAGCGGGACTACGACTTCGGCTTCGATGCCAAGTTCGGCATCACACCGGGCAGCAACCTGGACGTCACGTACAACACCGACTTTGCGCAGGTCGAAGTCGATACGCAGCAGATCAACCTGACGCGCTTCAACCTGCGCTTTCCCGAGAAGCGGCCGTTCTTCCTGGAGAACTCCGGTCTGTTCACGATCGGCAAAGGCGACGAGCTCGACCTGTTCTTCAGCCGGCGCATCGGTCTCGACGAGAACGGGCTGCTGGTGCCGATCGACGCCGGCGCGCGCTTCACCGGCAAGGTGAGCGCCGTCAACGTCGGCGTGCTCAACATGCAGACCGACGAGTTCGGGGTCAATCCCGGAAACAATTTTTCCGTGCTGCGCGTGAGCCGCGAGCTGCGCAATCGATCCGGCATTGGCGCGATGTTCGTGAATCGATCCGCGACTGGCGACCTTGCGCAGTCGAGCGACTGGAACCGCACGTATGGTCTCGACGCGCGTGTCGGCGTTGGCGAGCACTTCACGATGGCGGGATTCGGCGCGCGTACCGAGACGCCGGGACTCAGCGGCCGCGACTTCGCCTACAACGTCGATTCGGAATATGACGATGGGAAGCATCGGGCCGGACTCGAGTACGGACGGACCGGCGAGTCGTTCAATCCGGAGGTTGGCTTCCTCGAGAAGGAGGGCGGCTACTCACGCATGTTCTTCCGCTACCACGAGACGATGCGGCAGCAGAAGATTCGCGACTGGGGGTTTCGCGAGTGGCAGCCTCACGTGCAGTACACGCGCTACGAGTACCTCGATGGCGGGTTGAACACTGCGGTGCTGCATCTCGACAACCACTGGGACTGGGAGAACGGCTATCGCATCGACACCGCGCTGCAGGGCACGTGGGAAGGCTTCCGCGAGCCGTTCGAGATCTATCCTGGCGTCATCGTCCCCGTCGGCGAGCACGGCGGTCTCGGGTTCCGGATGAACTCGAATACCGATACGCGCAAGTGGGCCTTCGCGCGACTGCGATGGGACGTGGGCACGTTCCTGACGGGCACGCAGAACAGCCCGAACTTGCAGGTGGTGATTCGCAACGGCGGGCGGTTCACGGTGGACACCAACTGGACGTATCGATCGATCTCGCTGCCGGAGGGGGCGTTTCACACCAACCTGGGCAACATGCGGGTGACTTACAACTTCACACCGTCGGTGTTCATCCAGAGCCTGGTGCAGTACAACGACCGCACGGACCGCTGGTCGACGAACTTGCGGTTCCACGTGCTCGAGACCGCGGGCACCGGCTTGTTCGTCGTTTACAACAACACCGAGAGCCTCGAAGGCCTCGGCCCGATCAATCGCGCGTTCATCGTCAAGTACGTGCGGCAGTTCGATCTGCTGCGATAGTCTTGGCCCAGCAAGTTTCTGGACGCGGCGAAGCAAGACTTATGACCGTGTCTGTCCAGAAGGCGATGGACCATGGAGCGTGTGTTCGGCCTTCCTCGGCAAGCTACGAGCGACCTTCGGTCGATGCACCCGATCGGAATTGGACGCCGACGCGCACACGCGAGACCATGCTTGTTGGTCAGGACGCAATCTATAGAGGAGTCGTCGCTGACGGGCACTGGCGCGGTGTCGTCGATTTCCCTCTTCGCGTCGCGCGGCCGCTCGTTGGGAGCGTCAGCTGCGAGGCGTGGGATACCAAACTCGGTCGGCACACCAAGCCAGCTCGCTCATCGCGGCGTCCGTAGCTGGCCTGGTACGCAGATACGCAGGATGTCACGAAATTGTGGCCAAGACTCTGACTCGATCTACGCCCGCGCGGTACCGCTCCGTTCCGCCTACTCGACGCTGACGATGCTGATGACCGGCGTCATGCTGAAGCGACCGTTGCCCATCGCGTTCACCGAGCGATCACCATCGAAGTCGAGCAGGATCTTCGTCGCCCCGCCCTCCGGTATCGTGAATTGTCGATTGAGCTTCACCTCGCCCGATGGGATCTCGACATTGGCAATGAGGCCGCTAGGTGGCGTCATCGTCGCCGCGCATGCAGGATCGGCCTCCGGTGTCGGCGAGCTGTACAGCGCCGCGCTCTGCACCTCCACACGTAACTGCGTGTAGTGTCCGGCGAGTAATTGCCCCGCACCGAGCACATCGACCACATTCACGAGCTTCTTCAAGTCGCATGTGAGCGGTGTGGTGACGCCCCCGGCGAACGTAAGCGGCTGCCACTCAGCATCTGCGTGATGGGCGCTCACACCCTTGAACGTCACGAGCATCGCCATCGCGTCGGCATACGGACCGTCTTTGAGGTTGACGGTCAAAGAACCGGTCTGCCCCGACGGCCCCGTGCACGCCGCTCGAAGTAGCACCACGAGACAGAGCACAGGAATCCAGTTGTGCATGACCATTCCCTCCACGTGTCGTTCATGGCAAGCCCCGCTCCCAGAGCAACCGGAGGAAATGACGTTGAAGTTGCGGAAAGTGCTGGCCAGCAAATCGAACGACAACTCACAATTGCGTGAGAGTCCTCGCATTTTTGTGCGTGTGGCCGGACCGGGTTTCAGTCATTGTCCCGTGCTTGCGCCCGCCACGCCCTGGCGCCAATCTTGCCTCGAGTCCGATCGCCCCTCCATCCTTGGCCGGGGAGGAACATCAATGGCTCAGCGATGGCTCAGCGCCCCCTGGGTGGGGAAGCGTCGTCGTCAACAGCGACAACGGGTGGCTCGCTATTTCGACTGCAAGTGGTGCAGCGCGTGGGGCGAGGAGAGAGCCCGCGTCAGCAGTCTCAGTCCCAACGGCTGTTATATCGAGACCCGTTTTTCGGTACCACCAGACGGTGAAGCGGTCCGGGATCTCACAATCGCCCTACCCACTGGAAGGGTCAACCTCCAGGGGACGGTGCTCAATGCGATGAGCGGCGTTGGGTTCGCGGTGCGGTTCATCGAGCTCGATACCAACACCCGCGAACGCCTGAGCGCTCTTATCCACGTCGCTCAACGTTAAGATCGGACAACACTGCGGGTCTGCCGCCACGATGCCGCGGCGAGTTCATCCGATAAACGTGAAACGGCGTGGAAGGACGCGTTCGCCCGGTGAGTACGTCGCTCGAAGATTACGCGCTGATCGGCGACTGCGAGACCGCCGCACTGGTGTCGCGCGCGGGATCGATCGACTGGCTCTGCTGGCCACGATTCGACTCGCCCGCGTGTTTTGCTGCGCTCCTCGGTGGGCCCGAGCATGGCCGATGGCTGATCGAAGCCGACGATGAGCGCGCGCGTACGACGCGCTGCTACCGCGCCAACACCTTGATCCTCGAGACCCGTTTCGAAACAGCCGATGGCGTCGTCCTCCTCATCGACTTCATGCCCCCGCGCGGACGCAACTCCGACATCGTCCGGCTCGTGCGAGGCGAGAAGGGCCGTGTGCGCATGCGCATGGAGCTGGTGCTTCGCTTCGACTACGGCCGCACCGTTCCGTGGGTCACGCGCATGGAGGATGGCACGCTGCGCGCGATCGCCGGTCCGGACCTGGTGACGCTGCACACGCCGGCGCCGATCCACGGCGCGGACATGAAGACGGTGGCGGAATTCGAGGTGGCCGCCGGCGACACGGTGCCATTCGTGCTGACACATGGACCGTCGAACCACAAACCGCCGAAAGCTATCGATCCCGAATCAGCGCTGGAAGAGACCGAGAAGTTCTGGACGAAATGGGCGGCAAAGAGCCAATCGCAAGGTGCGTGGGACGAGGCGGTCATGCGCTCGCTGATCGTTCTCAAGGCACTGACCTACAGGCCGACCGGCGGACTGGTCGCCGCGCCAACGACCTCGCTGCCGGAGCTGGTCGGTGGCACGAGGAATTGGGACTACCGCTACTGCTGGCTGCGCGATGCAACGATGACCCTGCTGGCAATGATGAACGCCGGCTACTACGACGAAGCCCGCGACTGGAGCGCCTGGCTGCTGCGCGCCGCGGCCGGAGCACCGGCGCAACTGCAGATCATGTACAGCCTGGCCGGTGAGCGATGGCTGCCCGAGGTCGAGATTCCGTGGCTTCCGGGCTACGAGAACTCCAGACCAGTGCGCGTTGGCAACGCCGCGAGCGATCAACTGCAGCTCGATGTCTACGGCGAGGTGATGGACGCGTTGCACCAGGCTCGCCGCGGCGGACAGAAATTGACCGACGCCGACTGGGCGTTCCAGTGTGCAGTGCTCAAGCACCTCGAGGCGGTGTGGCAGCGGCCGGATTACGGCCTCTGGGAAATCCGCGGTGAGCCGCGACATTTCACCTACTCAAAGGTGATGTGCTGGGTGGCCTTCGATCGCGCCATTCACGACCTCGAGGAGTTCGGCCTGGAGGGTCCGGTGCACCATTGGCGCCGGCTACGTCAGATTATCCACAACGATGTGTGCGAACGCGGCTTCGATGACGAGCTGGGCTCCTTCGTTCAGTCGTATGGCTCGAAGGAACTCGACGCCAGCCTGCTGCTGATCCCCACGGTGGGCTTTCTTCCGCCGGACGACCCACGCATTCGCGGCACGATCGCGGCGATCGAGAAGCGGTTGTTCGTCGATGGCTTCCTGCTGCGCTACGACACGCATACCTCCGACGATGGCCTGCCGGCAGGAGAGGGCGCATTCCTGGCGTGCACGTTCTGGATGGCCGATGCGTACGCGATGGTCGGCCGCATCGGCGATGCGCGCGAACTGTTCGAACGTTTGCTGGCGCTGAGAAATGATGTCGGACTGCTCCCCGAAGAGTGCGATACGAAAGGCCGCCGCATGGTGGGTAACTTTCCTCAGGCCTTTTCCCACGTCGCATTGGTCAACACCGCGCACAACCTCTCGCGCGCGACGAAGCCCGCGCAACAGCGCGCGGAGTCCTGAGCAGCCGTGGTTGAGGGTGGCGTGAGTACGCCTGAGTCAAAAGGCGGGTCTACGAGCTTCCAGGAGCGCCCGACGATCGCGCGTCAGTGCTCATCCTCCAAAGCGTTTGAGCTCGACAGCGGTAATGTCGAACTGCTGAATCTCTGGTTTCACGCGGCCGCCATCTCGAGCGGCGTACGTGTCGCAACACCGCAGAGTCCTCCTTCTCGATAACCGCCCATCCACTCGCGTCGTAAAGAACGAGGAAACGGCGCGCATGAGCATCGTTGACGAGGTGGCGGTTGAATAGACGCTCCTGTCGATCCTCTGAGCGGCTCTGCCTTTCGTTGCCGAGACATGGCGCGACAGTGCTCGACCACGGTTGCATCACGCGAATGACTGGCATGTAAAGTGCTGGTTTGGCCCGTGCAGCCGATTCGCGACGAGGACGAATCG
Source organism: Vicinamibacterales bacterium (assembly GCA_036742665.1). GTDB lineage: Bacteria > Acidobacteriota > Vicinamibacteria > Vicinamibacterales > UBA2999 > Gp6-AA40. The sequence goes on from DAINQP010000204.1 coordinate 7,773, forward strand.
GCGAGCGGAGGCACGCATGAAACTGGTGAATCGGAAGACTCAGAAGGCGATCCGAAAGAGCCTGAAGAAGGCCCTCAAGAAGCACGGGCCGAAGATCGTCGCCGGCCTTGCGGCCAGCATTGCCTCGACGCTGGCGACGCTCGCGTCCACTGACGCGCCTGGCACGAAGGGCCGGCAATCGAATCTTCGAAAGGCCGTCCGCGAGGTCTCCCACGTGTTGACGGGTGACACGGGCAAGAAATCGCGCAAGCGCGGCGTCCGCCGGGAGCGACTCGCCAAGACTGCCGAACGCGACGAGGCAACATCCGAACGGACGATGTAAGTTCGCGGCGCATGACCGGAAACCTCCACACGTTTCTGCGCGGGTCCAAGGATGCGGCGCTCGCACTGGCGGCTCGTACATTCGTCAACACCAGATTCACCAGGATCGGCCAGATGACTGAGCTGTCAGTCGATACGAAGAAGCGCACCATCCGTGTGCGACTGGAACTGAAAGGCGAAGACGAGCCGATCGACATTCACGTGAAGAAGTACAGCCTCGAGCGCCGAACCACTCGCGCCACGCTGACGATCGTGGATGCCGTCGCGTCCCGCAAATGGATGACAGAGGCGATGAAAGAATTCGTGATCGGCCAGAGGTTCGCCATTCCGCAACGAGCTGTCGCAATCCTGAAGCTGCTGACGTAGAAGTGGCCGAGTAAAGCGAATAGCCGCCTCAGGGGTTCACCGGCCTGCAAGTTGAATGAGCAGTATCGGGGGACTCAACCGTGAAATCAGATCTCGAAAAACTCTACAGTCACATCGCCGACATCGAAGTAGCGATGATGACCACGCGTCGCGGCGACGGCCACCTGCAGTCGCGGGCGATGGCGACACAGAAACGCGTGTTGGGCGCCGATCTCTGGTTCGTCACGCTCGAGGATGCGCATAAGCTGCGGGACCTCGACGCGGACCCGCACGTCAACCTCTCGTATTACAAGGACCGCACGCGCGAATGGGTGTCCGTGTCAGGCGTGGCCAGCGTGACGCGCGACCGCGCCAAGCTCCACGAGCTATGGGCGCCCGACTGGAAGGCGTGGTTCCCGAAAGACGGCGACGATCGCCACGGCACGAAGGACGATCCGCGCATGGTGCTGATCGGCGTCGATGTGCACATGGCAGTGTTCCTCGAGGTAAACAAACCGCAGCCGGTGGTCCTCTTCGAAGTGCTCAAAGGGATGATCACTGGCTCCACGCCCGAGCTGGGCGAAACGCACGTCATCAAGAAATGAGGATCAGTCGCATATTCGTCGGCAATCCGTTTGCTAGCGCTGCTCGCCTATCGTCAGCTACTCGAGACATTCGAGGAAATCGCCCGGCGTTCACATATATGACCCGGACGCGCACACAATAATGGTCACTGGAACACAGCGAGGTGACGACGACGGGCAATATCCACGATTTTCTGCGCGGCTCGAAAGATGTGGCGATTGCGGTCGCTGTCCGGAGTTTTTTCAATTCGAAGTACAGCCGGATCGGCCAGATGAGCGAGGTGTCGATCGATACGACCATGCGCGAGTTCCGCGTCCGCCTGGAACTGGTTGGCGAATCCACCGCGGTCGAAATTCACGTCGGCAACTACAACATCGAGCAGCACGGCGAGCGGGCGACTTTGACGATTGGCGAGGCGACGGCCTCGCGCGAATGGGTCACTGAGTTGCTGCGCCAGTTCGTCGTCGGTCGGCCGATCGACATTCCGGAGCGAGCGGCGGCGATCGTTAAGCTCCTGGGGTAAGAGACGCGTGGGCTCGGAGCAAGAGGCGCCGGGTCCCAAGAACAGGACCCGGCCTACGTTCCGCTATTCCTCGTTCACGCTCATCGACGTTCGCGCGCGCTTCGGCTCCTTAGTCATTCCCGTCCTGAACTCCGACATCAATTCGCGCGCGAGCTGTGTCATCAGGTTATCGGCGATCTCCTCTTCCGCCAGCGATCGATTGAGGAGCGTCGCGACTGCAGGCAAGCCAATCTGGCCGGCCATTGTTCGGGCCGTGCCGTACGCAGAGATCTCATAGTGTTCGACCTTCTGCGCCGCGGCGATCAGCGCCAGGTCTGCCGCCGCATCGCCCTGTTCGCTGGCTTCTTCGATGACTTCGTCGCCTTCTTCGAGAAGACCTGCCATGCCCTTGCACGGCTTGCCGGTCGCGGGCTCGCCGATGAGTGCGAACACTTCCTTGAGCCGTTCGACCTGCTCCTTCGTTTCCTCGAGATGATTCTCGAGCGCGAATTTCAACGATTCGCTACGCGCGGCCGTGACCATTTTCGGCAGCGCCTTTACGAGCTGGCCTTCGGCATTGAAGAGGTCATGCAGCTGCTCGATCAACAACTGCTCGATCATCTCCGGATCAGCGGCGCTGCTCGTCGTCCGATCGTCAACACCGGCTTCGCCTGCCGTCTCCTCGGCGGCACGGCTCAGTGACTGGAAGGCGGGCGCTTCGACGAACTGGAAATCTCCGCCTTCGTTCCACGGCCCGCGGGCATCGACCTCGCCGTCCTCGCCCTGACCCGTCGAGGTGTTGAAGAACTGATCGACGAGGCCCGGAGTGGGCGGAATGCGGCCGATCATGAACGGCGGCTTCTCCATGCTTTCGAGCGCAGCAGCGAACGCTTTCATGTGCGTGATCTCGCGCGTCATCAGAAACTGCAGCGCGTCTTTGGTGCCGGGGTCGGTTGTGAAATTGATCAGGCGTTCGTAAACGATCTTGGCGCGCGCTTCCGCGGCG
>DAINQP010000205.1:0-10479 GCA_036742665.1 Vicinamibacterales bacterium
GCGTCGCGGCGCCTGAGAGCGTCAGACCTGCGACGACGGCGAGGATGGTGGCAAACGCCACTGCGGCAATGAACCCGAGGAACGGCGTGCCTCCGACTGCCGCAGCGAGCAACGGCGCCGCCATGTTGCCGCCCGCGTCGACCTTGGTGATGGCCTCGCGGCCGACGATGACCATCGCGCCGAAGCCGAGGATGAACGTGAGCAGATAGAAGAAGCCGATGAACGCCGTCGCGTAACCGACCGACGTACGAGCGGTCTTCGCGTCTGGCACCGTGTAGAACCGCATCAGGATATGCGGCAGGCCAGCAGTGCCAAGCATCAGCGCGAGGCCGAGCGAGATCGCATCAATGGGATCGGTGACCTGCCGGCCTGGTGCCAGCACCCCGGGCCCATACGTCAATGACGCCTGCTCGAAGAGCGCCAGCGGATTGAAGTTGAATCGCGCCAACACAAGGCCGGCGAGTATCGTCGCGCCACCGAGCAGCAGCACGGCCTTGACAATCTGCACCCAGGTGGTGGCGATCATGCCGCCGAACAGCACATAAGCCAGCATCACTACACCGACGATAACGACCGCCGCTTCGTACGGGAGCCCGAACAACAGCCGGATCAAATTGCCGGCACCAACCATCTGCGCGATGAGATAAAACGCGATCACCGCCAGCGAGCCAATCGCTGCCGCTATGCGAATCGGCGTCTGGCGCAGTCGCGTCGCGACGACGTCGGCGAACGTGTAGCGTCCCAGATTGCGCAGCGGCTCTGCGATCAGGAACATGACGATCGGCCAGCCGACCAGGAACCCAATCGAATAGATCAGGCCGTCAAATCCCGACAGCGCCACCAGACCGGCGATGCCGAGGAAACTCGCCGCGCTCATGTAGTCGCCGGCCAACGCGAGTCCGTTCTGGAACGCGGTGACGCTGCGGCCCGCCGCATAGAAGTGATCAGCCGTGCGTGTTCGGCGCGAGGCCCACACCGTGATGCCCAGCGACAGCGCGATGAACAGTCCGAAGAACGCGATCGCGGTGATATTGGGTTCGCCGATCGCCGACGTCATGACCGGAGGTTCCGCAGCGAAGCGTCATAGTGCGTGTTCGCCCAGCGCACATAGATCCACGTCAGCACCCATGCGGCGACGATTACCAACACGCCGAGCAACATGCCAATGCTGAGGCCGCCGATGAATAGCGTGCCGAGGAGTGGTTTGTTGAAGGCGACGAGAAGGATGAAGCCGAAGTAGACCACCATCATGGTGATGGTGAGGAGGATGGCCATCCGCCAGCGTGCGGCGGAGACAGCTTCGAGGTTGGGATCAGACATGTGAGGCCAAAGGATACTTGACCTCACGTGTCTGTGCCGGCGGGTCTGAAGAACAAGACCCGCCCTACGCTGTCTACTTGTCGGGACGTTCGTCCGGAGCACCTGTGCCCGACGAACCGACGAACAGCTTCTTCCCGTCTGGGAAGGTGATATCGCGGCCGTTGGCGCGATTCGCGCCGTCCTTGGCCTGGAAGCCCTCGACGAGGATTTCCGTGCCCTCGGTCAGCGACTTCTTGTTCCAGCCGCGACGCAGCAACGCGTTCGGCGCGCCGCCCTCGACCATCCAACGCTCGACCTTGCCGGTCTGCGGATCTTTTACGTCGATGTGGATCCATGAGTGCGGGTTGATCCATTCCATCTTCACGACCGTGCCCCGCAGCTTGACCGGGCGCTTCGCGTCAAATTCCGCCGCGAATGAATGGTGCGCGGACACCTGCACCGCGGCCACCGACACCAGAAGCGCGGCACCGGCCACAACGCTGAAGAGTTTCGTTCGCATCGGATTTATCTCCTACTAGGTATTCAAGACGTTCAAATTCTACCTCGGCTTGGCAGGGACTGCTACTCCCCATCCTATGCCGTTACTTGGGGAATTTTCGGCCCCAAGCGCCTGTCGATTCAGGGGATGCCCTACTCGGTTTTCTTTTTCAGATCCCCGTAGAGCAGCTCCTCTGAGAACTCAACGCACTTGAATTCGAGCAACTGCACGTTCGGTTCCATGCGACGGTAGAGCGGCATCCGGATCGTCCACGGACGCGAGAATGTCTTCGGGTCCTCAATCGTCGCCGAGTAGTTAATGTGGTTTGCGCCCGGCGCCAACTGGTAGCGCTCGGTGACCTTCAGTTGATCGGAGTGATGGTTGCCCGAGCGATCGAACCAGGTCGAATCGTTGTTGCCGGTCACCTCGATCACCAGCGTGTCGCCGTCCCACTTGCCATCCGACCAGCCCATCCAGCTATCCACTGGCGGCTCCTGGTGGTTGATCATGTGCACGATGCGGTTCGAGCTGGCGTACTCGTAGACGAACAGAATGTCCTTCTGCCCCTGCACGATCTGGAACGGGTACGGCATGTAGGTCGCGCGCGGGATACCAGGCATGTAGCACTTCGCCTCGGGATCCGACTTCGGCCAGCCGGCCATGTTCTCCTGCCGCTTCTTCAGCGCCGCGGGGAGATAGGGGATCGTGCCGCCCTCGACTACGCTCTGTCCTGCCGGGATCGCGGCGATCGCGCCAAGCTGCCAGAACTGATTCAGGCCGGACGCAGAGTGATCCTCGAGATTCCAGTAGGCGTTGCCGAGCGCCTGCCACACCCCGTTGAAGTTCGGCTTGCCGGCAATGCGGTCCGGACGAGGAGTCGCTGCCGCACCACGACCCGCCGGCTGCGCGGGTGCCGCACCACGACCCTGGCCTGCCGGCGCGGGAGCCGCGCCTCCAGCGGGCGCCTGGCCACGGCCCGCTTGTCCAGCGAGCGGCATAACGGTAAGCGACACCGCCGCCGCTACTGCCATCGCAACCATTGCGCCTGTAATCCGGTTTTGCATCTGCCAGGTCTCCTCTTGTCACGCGTTGAAAGGCTGCTGTTCCCGCGCGGGAATCGGCATCAAAATTCGTTAGGAAGTCGTTGTTGCCCGGACGTTTACCAGAGTTGTCAATACCATGTCAAGAAACGCGACCCGCCATCGCCGCACGCTTTATCCCCGCGCGGCCATTGCCGCGCGGTCGATCGGCGATGCCAACTCCGCGCGAACGATCGCTGCGCCCGCCGCCAGCGCGCGCATTTTACCCCGGGAGGCCTCGCGACTGCGCGGGACGAGGCCGCAATCAGTACATGGATAGAGTTGTGACGCCGGCACGTGCTCCAACGCTCGGCGAATGCGGTCTGCCACCACCTCCGGCGTTTCGACGTCCTCGGTACCCACGTTGATCGCGCCGAGCAGCACGTCCTTCCCACTGAGCTCGCGCAGCACCGAGACATCAACGCCTGACGCGGCACATTCCACCGACACCTGATCGACGCTGCTCTTCGCCAGCAGCGGCAACGTCACGCCGTAGTGCCCCCAATCGGTGTTCTTCGTCTTCCACGCCAGCACGGCCGGGGTGCCGTATCCGTAGCAGATGTGCACGGCTTTACGACCGGCCACACCCTCCATGCACTGCTCCAGCGCGTCGATCCCCCACTCCTCAACCTCGTCGAGATAGATGTTGAAGCACGGTTCATCGAACTGAATGATGTCGGCCCCGGCCGCAGCGAGATCGCGCGCTTCGGCGTTGATCGCACGGGCGAAGCGCATCGCCAGCGTCTTGCGATCGGCGCCGTAATGTTCGTCAGCCACACTGTCCACGATCGTCATTGGACCTGGCAGCGTCACTTTCAGCTGACGCGTCGTCAGATCGCGCGCGAAGCGGCACGCATCGAGAAACACCGGACGTGTACGCTCTACCGCTCCGATGACGCGCGCCACTTCGGTTGTCTCGGAGTAGCGGCCGCCGCGTGAGCGTTGGTGCGCAAGCTGTTCGGTGTCGATGCCGGTGAGCCCATCGAGAAATCCCCAGATGTAGTGACGGCGGCGTAGCTCACCATCGGTGACGATCGCCAGGCCGGCATCTTCCTGCTCGCGAATCGCCAAACGCACGGCGTCGTCCTGCGCTTCCTGCAGTTCGGTTCCCGACAGCCGCCACGGCGCCTTGAGCATATTGGACGGCGCAAGCCACACCGGCTTCGGCAGACTTCCGACGATGGAGGCTTCTAACATGTATGTGTTTGCCGTTATCTGGTAACTACGACAAACAAGTCAAGGCGTTGACATCCGGCGGGCATCCACATGGCATCGTACGGACGAGGCACGACCCGGGTCGCGCCTCGCATGGCACGGTTATCGTTTCCTGCTCGCTCGAGACTTCGCGGCCGTTCTGGCCGCGCCTTTTCGGGCTCTCCCTTTCTTCGCCGCGCCTTTCCTCGTCTTCGTGCCCCTGGCGAGCTGCTTCGTCTTCCTGACTTTACTCTTCTTGGTTTTACTCGTCGTGGCCGTCTTTGCCTTTTTCGACGTCGTCTTGTGGACGCCGCGGCCGCCATCCACAATCAACTCCGGGCCGGAGGTGGTACCACCAATTGACCTGAGGGTGTTATATGGGTATTCCGTCCTCGTCCCTTTTCGGTGTCCTTTGATTTTCCCATCGATCTTGTCTTCGTTCGTCTCTTGCTTGTTCAACCACTTCGGCTCCAGAAACACATTGAACGGAACCTTGTCGTCGAAAAAAATGTCAATCTTGTTTCCGACTGTTCGTGGCTTCCAAACGATTTTATCGCCTGGGGATACAGTTGCTGATCGAGGGGAAACCTGGCCATTGTCCTCGACGTGAATCTCGATCTCGGCCATCACGCGCCCTTTCTTCCGCTCGCCGCGGCTTCGGCACGCTGACGGAGCCGTTCGACGCGAACATCCTGTCGTAACGCCGTCAGCGCGGGTGAACGTGCAACTTCCTTCCACTGGTAACCGGCCTCGAGGGCTCGCTCTAGCCACTCGAGAGCCTTGTCGCGGTCATCGAAGCGCTGCTCGTAGAGGACGCCGGCCTGGAACATCAGCCGAGCGTCCTTGGGTGCGAGCGACAGAGCGGTGTCCATCAGCGTGCGTGCCTGCCCACGTTGCGACAGAGCGGCGGTGTATTCGGCGAGCGACATCAGCACGTTTGGCTCGCGCGGGTTCACTTTGAGACGCGCGTCGGCGAGTTCGGCCGCTTTGCGATATGCAACCTGCGCCTCCGATCGCTGACCCGCCCAATACAGCGCGGATGCGAGATTGCCCCAAACGACGTACTCGTCTTCGTCGAGTTTGACCGCTCGCCGGAATGCCTCGGCCGCACGCGTATAGTCGCGGAGGTCGTAGAAATACAATGTGCCGAGATTCGAGGCTGCCTGATAGTTTGGCCGGATCGATAGCGACCGTTCATACGAGGCGACGGCGTCCTGGGTTCGGCCTTGCACGTAATAGAGCGCACCAAGGTTGCTGTGGTTACGCCAGCTGTCTGGGTTCAGCAACAGAACCTGCTGGAACATGCGTTCCGCGTCTGCATATCGGCGCTGCGCGTAGTAGAAGGCGCCGAGACGGCTGTAGCCGCTCCAGTACCGCGGCCGGAGTCGAATGGCTTCGAGGTAGGTGTCTTCCGCACGATCGTTCTGTCCAAGCCGCGCATAGGCGGTCGCGAGACCGATGCGCGCGATCTCGCTGTCAGGCTCGCGCGCCAGCGCGTGCTGAAATTCTTCGATGGCCTTCTCGTAACTGCCGACCCCGGTGGCAACGGTGCCAAGACAGCGATGCGGCGCCGATTGCTCTTCGTCGATGCCCAGCGCACGCTCACAGGTTTGACGGGCCGTCTCCGCCCAGCGCGCATCGTGGGACGACAAGTACCGTCTCCAGAACGCCTCCCCCAATCCGGCATAGGCCGTCGCATGCTTTGCGTCGAGTGTGATGGCATGCTCGAACAGGGACACCGCCGTGTCGACGTTCTCGGGCCGACTGTCGTCCTGCAGGTAACCGAGACCCTGGAGATAGAAATCGTCGGCTCCGGCGACCGCGTCAGGTGAGGTCACTCGCGTGCGCTGAGCGGCGGTCACACTGACCTCGACCATGCTGAGCACCGCATCGAGGATGCGATTCGGCAGCGTCGCGCGTTCGCCACGATCCGCCGTGATCTCCTTCGTCCGGAGTACTCGATCGGAGACGGTGTCGACAAGATCAAGCCGTGCCGACACCTTTCCTTGTTCAGACGTCGCGAGACCGCGAACGATATGAGACGCACCGAGCTCCAAGCGAGCGTCCTGCGCGCTGCGAACCCGACGTGCGGCCACGTCGCTCGCAGGAGTCACGTGCAGTGGCACGCTGGCCGGCAAAGCGCCAAGGCGAGTCGACAGTGAGGCCGTCAAGCCGTTCCAATATGCGCGCTCGGATGCGTCGTCGCCGGCGAACTCGATCGGCAGCAACGCGAGAGTCATCGTCTGCGCCGACGTGGGTGGTGCGGGACTTCTCGACGCCTGGCCGAAATACAGAGCGGCTACGAGTATCGCGATGACGACGACTCCGGCACCGGCAACCAACGCCCGACGCCAGTTCCACGGCATCTCCGTGACACGCGTGTCGTCCGCAAGCGCCTCGTTGATCCGCTGCAAGTCAGCAAGCAACTCGCGCGTGGTCGCATAGCGCTGTTCTGGATGTTTCGCCAGGCATCGTGAAACGAGCGCGACGAGTGTCGCGGGTGTGCGTGGAGCGAGCGACGTGACCGACAGGGGTTCCTCGGCGATGGTCGCCGACATCGTCTCAATGGCGCTGCTGCGATGGAACGCCCGCCGTCCGGTGAGCATTTCGTACAAGAGCGCCCCAAACACGAACTGATCGGACGACGCATCGACGTTGACGTTCCGAACCTGCTCGGGCGACATGTAGCCGACGGTACCGAGGACGTATCCGGCGGACAGGTCGGTCGTTGTCGTGACCGTGTCGATCGAGGGGGACGCCAGGAACTTGCCCAGCCCGAAGTCGAGAATCTTGAGCCGATCCTCTCCAGTGATCATGATGTTCCGCGGCTTGAGATCGCGGTGAACGACGCCGGCGTCGTGGGCATGTGCCAAACCATCGGCGATTTGCATCGCGACTGTGACCGCCTGGGCGACGGACAATCGACCGCGCGACAAGCGCTGCTCAAGCGTTTCGCCCTCGATGAACTCGAACGCGATGAACAGCGTCCCGTCGGCCTCGCCAAAGTCGTGAATAGTGACGATGTTGTGATGGTTCAGCGCCGCGACTGCACGGGCTTCTCGTTTGAACCGTGCGCGCAGGTGGGGATCATCTTGAACGGCAGGCGGCGGAACTTTCAGTGCGACATCACGTTCGAGTTCGCTATCGCGGGCCTGGTACACATCTCCCATCCCCCCGCTGCCCAGGAGGCTGGAAATTTCATAGCGCCCGAGTCTCGTACCGGCGGGCAGCGACATGAGGGAGTGGCCCAAATTATGGCCCAGTTCGGCGTCGCCGGCCGAATCACAGGTTCAGAGCCTGACGATGAAGCGGCCGCGGGCCTGGCCGGCTATCAGCGTGTCGAACGCCGCGGGAAGCCCATCCAGTCCGATCTCGTGCGCAATCGAATCGAGCGGCGCAGGTTTCATATCCGTCGCGAGGCGCCGCCACACTTCCGAGCGAATGGGCATCGGGCACATCGCGGAGTCGATGCCGATGAGAGACACGCCGCGCAGGATGAAGGGCATGACCGTCGTCCTCAGCTCGACGCCGCCGGTCAGGCCTGTGCTGGCGATACTGCCCCAGTAGTTGGTCGTGCGCGTCAACCAGGCGAGCAGATCTCCGCCCACCGCGTCGATCGCCCCGGCCCATCGCGCGGTTTCGAGCGGGCGTGTGCCCATGACGAGGGTCGTCCGCGACAGGATGTCGCGCGCGCCGAGCGACGTCAAATAATCGCGCGCATCGTCCTTGCCGGTGATGGCGCTGATCTCATATCCCAGCCTCGCCAGTGCGGCGATCGCGATGCTGCCTACGCCGCCTGTTGCCCCGGTGACGGCGACGGGTCCCTGCCCAGGTACGAGACCGTTGCGCTCGAGACGAAGGATGGCAAGACCTGCGGTAAAGCCTGCAGTGCCGAGAATCATCGCTTCGCGCGACGTGAGTCCGTCGGGAATGCGAACGACCCAATCGGCTGGCACTCGTACGAGCGTCGCGTAGCCGCCGTCCTGCGCGACGCCGAGCTCGTAGCCCGTGACGAGCACACGATCGCCTTCGCGAAAGCGGCGGTCGCCGCTCGAGGCAACGACACCCGCGACGTCGATGCCGCCGATGAGCGGGAAACGCTTGAGGATCTTTCCGGTGCCTGTCGCGGCGAGCGCGTCCTTGTAGTTGACGCTCGAGTAGTCGGCCTTGATGATGACGTCGCCCGGGGTGAGCTCGTCCAACGACGTGTCAACAATGGCTGCGCTGATCTTGCCTTCGCTGTTGGTAATCCGGAACGCCTTGAAGCTCGACATGAAACGTTCATTGTACTTCGCTGGTCGGTGCGATCGGGCTGACGCGTGTCGGCGCAAACGCGCGCCGGTCCTGTCGGAAACCGGCTACGTCGGTGCGATCCATCTGACGCTTTGTCGGTGCGGCCGCATGCTGACGTCGGTCGTCACGCCGCGACGCTCTGCCAGGCGGCCGGGTGTCTCGCGGAGCGAAGCGTTCGAGGCATGCCGAGAACGTCAGGATGAAAGCAGGAGGCGGCTCAGGGAGTCAGCGAGGTTGAGGACGCGCCAGACGCGGGGCGCGCGGCCGACCCGAGCGTCCAGCGGTCGCAGGTGGCCGTCCGAGTGCTTTCCGGCATGCCGAGAGCTTCGAGCAGCGAGATACCCGACGCCCGGTTCAGGTCGCGTCCGCGTATCGACGAAAGTATGATCGGCTCTTCGGAGGTCCCAGTGGGTGTTGTCACGCCAACCGTTCGACGGTTTCTCGATGAAGGGCTCCGCGATCCGGAAGGCTTCTGGGCGCGGGCGGCGGAAGCCGTGCCGTGGTTCAGAAAATGGGACCGCGCGTTCGAGTGGACCTTTCCCACCTTCCGCTGGTTCATCGGCGCGCAGACCAACCTCGCCTACAACGCCCTCGATCATCACGTCGCGAACGGCCGCGGCGCGCACACCGCTCTCATCTACTTCAACGAGCGCGCCGAGCGGCAATCATTTACCTACGCTGAATTGCTCGACCGTGTGACTCGCACGGCGGCGGCGCTCCGCGGGCTCGGCCTCCGCAAAGGCGATCGGCTGACGATCTACATGCCGACATCGCCTGAGGCGATCGTGCTGATGCTTGCCACGGTGCGCATCGGCGCAATCCACTCGGTCGTCTTTGCCGGCTTCGGCGCACGCGCGCTCGGCGAACGTATTCAGGCCAGCGGCTCGCGGCTGGTGTTCACGGCCAACGTCACGTATCGCAAGGGCAAGGAGTTCGATCTCACGTCGATTGTGAACGAAGCACTCGCGCTGGTCCCTCACGCGATCGAGCACGTCGTCGTACTGCAACGGGGCTCGGCGCCGGCGGCACTCAATGCGCCGCGTGACATGACGTGGGAGGCCTTTCTCGAGCGCGGCCACGGACAGTCGGGCGCACACGAAGCGATGGAATCGAACGAGGCGGCGTTCATCCTCGCGACGTCAGGCACCACCGCGCGGCCCAAGCTGGCCATTCATGCCCACGGTGGCTATCAGGTGCACATCGTCAACATGGGTCGCTGGTGCTTCGGCCTGAGGCCGACCGACGTGTGGTGGGCCACTTCTGACATCGGCTGGATCGTCGGGCACAGTTACATGGTCTATGCGCCGCTCCTGGTGGGCTGCACCACGATCGCATTCGAGGGCGCGCTCGATCATCCACACGCCGACGCGAACTGGAGAGTGGCAGTCGAGGAGTTTGGTGTCACCGGCATCTTCACCTCGCCGACCGCGGTGCGCATGTTGATGCGCTACGGCGAAGGCACGCTCGGCGACGTCGATCACCGGCGACTCGAGCGCGTGGTGTGCGCAGGCGAGGTGCTCAACCCGCACGCGTGGGACTGGCTGCAGAACACCGCGCTCGGCGGACGCGTGCCGGTGATCGATCACATGTGGCAGACAGAGACCGGCGGGCCGGTGTTCGGCAATCCGTACGGCATCGAGCCGCTGCCGATCAAACCGGGGTCGGCAACAGTGCCACTGCCCGGAATCGACGCCGCGGTCGTCACGCTCGAGGGCGAACCAGTCCCCACTGACGAAAAAGGCATCATGGTGCTGAAGCGGCCGTTCCCTGGGATGACACCAGGGTTATGGGGTGAGCCTGGTCGCTATGCCACCGACTACTGGCAGCGCATCCCGAACGTCTACTACTCCGGCGACTCGGCGCACGTGGATGCCGACGGCTACTTCTGGTTCGCCGGCCGCGCCGACGAAGTGATCAAGATCGCCGCGCATCGGCTGGGCACGATCGAAGTCGAGAGTGCGTTCCTGCAGCACCCGGCCGTCGCCGAATGCGGTGTCGTCGGCCGGCCCGACGACATGCGCGGTGAGGTCATCGCGGCGTTCGTGCTGCTCAAGTTCGGTCACACGGTCACGCCGGAGCTACGCAGGGAGCTGCTCGACACGGTGCGCCGCGAGC
>DAINQP010000206.1:0-10471 GCA_036742665.1 Vicinamibacterales bacterium
GGCGGCATCGCCGCAAGCGTTGCGGCTGAAGATGAAGTAGATGGCCGGGAGCATCCCCTCGTCCCAGAGCCGGTCGACCACCTCGGCCCGGCGGGGCGTATGGAGCCGGGCGCGGGGATGGCTCCGGTACCGGTCGCCCGGATGGGCGGGACGGGACTGAGCTGACCAAGACACCCGGCGTAGAGCGTGAGCCGGCCTGGTCGCCTGACGGCAAGCGCATCGCCTTTGCCGCGGATCGCGGTGAGGGTTTCGATCTCTACGTCGTGAGCGCGCACGGCGGCGTACCGGAACGCGTGGCCGTGCTTGAAGGCGACGAACGATGGCCGTCGTGGACGCCAGACGGCCGCATCGTGTTTGCCAATCGCGCGTCGGATACCACGCAGTGGGATCTCTTCGTCCTCGATCCCGATATGGCGATGGACAAGCGGATTCCGTTGCGGCTCACGCAATCACAGGACGACGAAGTGCAGCCGCGCGTCTCTCCGGATGGACGACGCCTGGCGTTCGCATCGAATCGTGGCAGCGACGAAGGCGACTTCGACATCTGGTTGATGCGGCTGTTCGACAAGAACACGCCTGATGAAACCGGTGGCCGCGGTCCGGCGTTTCGCTTCGCACGGCTGGCCGGATACGAGGGGCATCCGGCATGGTCGCCTGACGGCACGCGGCTGGCCTACTACGCGGTTCGCGACGGATTGGGATCGACGTGGGTGGCCGGTGTTGTGCCGCTGAATGAGTCCGGTGCCGGGCCGAATCGACCTGTGGCGCCGCCGGTGCTCGCGTCGCGTCATGGCGGGACGATCGCATGGTCGCCGGATGGCCAGACGCTGGCGATCGGTGACATTCCCGAACCCGAGCCGTCCTACAACGGCAACCCGGAACGTGATCGAGCCGATCCCCCCACGCTCTTCACCCTTGGCCGCGCCTATCAGCTGTGGACGGTCCCAGCGCCGCGCCTGGTGGACGAGGGCGGACGAGCGGTGCTCTCGCCGACGGCCCCATCACCGGCCGCGCTGACGCGCACGTTTGACAGCGTGTGGAGCACCTTGAAGCGGCTCTACTACGACTCGGGCAGCGCCTCGATGCAATGGGAAGCGCTGCGCGCCGAGTATCGGCCACGCGCGGAGCAGTCGCGGACGCAGGCGGCACTCGAGGACGTCGTCGATCAGCTGGTCGCACAGCAGCCGCTGGTCAAGCCGGCGGTGAGCTCCTCGCGCGCGGTGGTCGTCTCCGCGCATCCGCTGGCGTCTGCGGCCGGCCGTGAGGTCCTCGAACAGGGTGCCAGTATCGTGGATGCCGCCATCGCCGTGTCGTTCGCGTTGGGTGTCGTCGAACCGGATGCGTCGGGCATCGGCGGTGACGGACAAGCGGTGCTGTATCTCAAGGGCATGTCCGAGCCGACCGTGATCGAGTTCAAGGATCAAACGCCGCGTGCCGCGACACTCGACGCGCCCGGCCTGCTGCGCAACGGACGTCTGCCGAGCGATGGCCCGATGTCGGTCAACATTCCCGGCGTCGTGGCCGGACTCGATTATCTCTATACGAAGTACAGCAACAAGCATGTGAGTTGGGCTGATCTCATCGCGCCGGCAATCAAATATGCCGATGAGGGCTTTGTGCTCGACGCGACGCTGCCGTCGAGCGTGGCCGAAGGACGGCCGTGGTTTCAGAAGTACACCGGCTCGTCACGGATCTTCCTGCCGAATGGACGCGTGCCGCGCATCGGCGAACGGTTCGTCAATCGCGACTACGCGGCGACGCTGAAGACCATTGCCAGCGAAGGCGCGCAGGCGTTCTATCGCGGTTCGATCGGCAAGCGCATCGCGGCCGACATGCTGGTGAATGGCGGGCTGATCACAGAAGCGGACTTGGCGCAATATCGCGCGATTGAGCGAAAGGCGGTCTCCGGCCGTTATCGAGGGCATCTTCTCTATACGGGCGGTCCGCCGGTGAGCGCCGGCGTGAGCGTCCTCGAAGCGCTGCAGATTCTCGGCAATTACGGCCCGCGCCCGCGTGCCACCGTCGGGCGAGACGCCGACTACCTGCATTATCTAATCGAGTCCTGGAAGGCACGCGATCGGATCGCACGCATTGCGGATCCCGCGCAGTGGACGGTGGACTACGACGAACACCTGCAGGCGTCGCATGCCGCCGATCTGTTCGCCCACATTCGCCGTGACAGTGCGGCGCGATTCTCCGAGGACTCTGAGGAAATCGCCGGAGGTCCGGAGCGCATCGGCAGCGGCACGAGCGGGTTCGTTATCGCCGATGCGGACGGCAACATGATTGCCGTAACGCAGACGCTGAGCACGTGGGGCGGCTCGTTCTACATGACGCGTGGACTCGGATTCCTCTACAACAACCATCTGCGATCGAATCGCACGACGCCCGGCGCGTATGGACAGTTGATGCCGTGGATGCGATCGAATACGGCGAACCTACCGGTGCTGGCGTTTCGCAGTCAGGACGGCCAGGTGGTGCCGGCGTTTGCGGTCGCGTCTGCCGGCAACGCGTGGATCCCCGCGTCCACGTATTCGATCGTCACTGCGGTCGTCGACGGCGGACTCTCGATGCAGCAGGCCATCGAAGCACCGCGGTTCCTCGTCACGCGCGATCCCGCCGATTCGATTGGCACCGGTGCGCGCGTCGAGATCGAAGACCGCTTCCCCCGTGTGGTCCTGCAGGATTTGATGACGCGCGGCCACCGTTTCCAGAAGATCGGCCGCAAGGGCGAGCTCAGATACGGCTATGCCTCCGGCGTGGTGGTCGATACGCTGCGTGGCCGGGTCGAAGGTGGCGCCGATCCCCGCCGCTCGCACGCCGCCGTTGCCGTCGAGGGCGGCGGCACGCTGTCGCAGTGAGCGAAGGTCAAAAGGCAAAGGCCAAAGGGCAAGGGCAAATGTCAGGCAGAGGTTTAGGTTTAGGTGTCTTGAGGCCATGGCTCATCACGAGGACGAGGCGCTGACTACTGTCGCGACGTTCGAAACTGAATTCGAGGCGTCGTTCGCGAGGGGCGCGCTCGAAGCGATTGGCATCTTCGCACTCGTGCCTGGAGAGTGGAGCGGGTCCTTCACGGGAATCTATCGAGGGCTGCCGCACCAGGCAGAACTCCAGGTCTTTGAATCGGACCGAGGCCGCGCACTCGTCGAACTACGACGCTTGCAGATCCGCATCGTGCCGCCGGAACACCGAGCCTGATGATGTCTCCCTGTCGTCGGCACGGACACCTGTCACTCCCTTTGCCTTGCGCCTAATCCTTCGACCTCGCCTTTGCCTTTTGACCTTTGCCGTTTGACCTTGTGTAATTCGCATCAGTGACTCTGACTTCCGGTTCGCGTTTTGGTGCGTATGAAATCGTCGAGCCAGTCGGCGCCGGCGGCATGGGCGAGGTTTATCGGGCGCGTGACGTGCGCCTCGATCGCAACGTTGCCCTCAAGGTTCTGCCGCAGGCGTTCACGCGCGACGCGGAACGCCTCGCGCGCTTCGATAGCGAGGCCAGGGTCCTCGCCTCTCTCAACCATCCTGGTATCGCCGCGATCCACGGCATCGAAGAGTGCGATGGCCAGCGCGCGCTGGTCCTCGAATTCGTCGACGGCGGAACGCTCGCGGATCGCCTCATCGCCAAACGCACGCTGCCGATTGATGACACGGTCGATATGGCGAGGCAGATTGCCGATGCGCTCGATGCGGCGCACGAGCGCGGCATCGTGCATCGCGACCTGAAGCCGTCGAACGTCGGCCTCACACCGAGCGGCGCCGTGAAAGTGCTCGACTTCGGCGTGGCGAAGACGCGGGCCACGCAGTTGTCGTTTGAGACCATCGAAGACGATCGCGACACGATCTTCGGGGAGACCGTGGTGGCCACAGGCGCCGGACGCGTGCTCGGCACCGCCGCGTATATGAGTCCCGAGCAGGCGCGTGGCCAGACGGTGGACAAGCGCGCCGACATCTGGGCGTTCGGCTGCGTGATCTTCGAGATGCTCACCGGGTCTGCCGCGTTCGGCGGCGCAACCGTCTCCGACACGGTGGTGGCGGTGCTGGAGCACGAGCCCAACTGGAAGACGCTCCCGGCCGGTGTTCCGCCGAACCTGCGCCGACTCATTGAGCGCTGTTTGCAAAAGGACGTACGCCGCCGCCTGCGTGATATCGGCGACGTGCAGGACTATCTCACGCCAGTCCAGACGACCGATTCTGCTCCGATGCGATCTGCGGCGCATTTGCGTGCGGTGGACTTCCAGCGTCTCACCGACGAAGTCGGCATCAACCAGTCGCCAGCGATTTCTCCCGATGGCAAGATAGTGGCATTCGTCGCCACGGTGGACGGGCGACAGCAGGTTTGGATCCGGCTACTGACCGGTGGTGCGCCACTCCAGGTCACACGAGACGACGCCGATCATTTCTCTCCGCGCTGGACTCCGGACTCGAGTTCGCTGATTTACTACACCCCGCCCGACGATCCGGGCGGCGAGGGCGCGCTGTGGGAGATCTCAGCCCTCGGCGGCTTGCCGCGACCGATCATCGGTGCCCTGGGCGGCGGAGACATCAGCCATGACGGCCGACGCATCGCGTTACTCCGCGCCGACCACGGCCATGTTGTCCTGACGACGGTCGCGCGGGATGGCTCGGATCCGCAGCCCGTCGCGCATGTGCCGCGTGGGCACTTGTGGCAGTCACCGCGCTGGTCGCCCGACGATGGATGGCTTGCCTTTCATGGTCGAGGACTGACCATTTGGGACGAAGTGCTCTCGATTGTCCCCGCGCGGGGCGGTGATCGACGGACGATTGCGCGTGCGACGTTCATGCGCGGCGTGTCGTGGCTGCCGGATCAAAATGCTCTCATCTACAGTTCCTCCAAGGGCAGCACGCTGCCGTACCCGCCGACATTCAATCTGCGCATCGTCAGCATGGATGGTTCGACGGATACGCAGATTACGTCGGGCGATGTCTCGTTCGTCGAGCCTGACGTGCACGCGTCGGGCCGGCTCGTGGTCTGCCGTGTTCGCAGTGAGTCGGACATCTGGAAATGTCCCGTGAGCGGATCGGCCATTGAGAACACGCGCGCCATGACCCGCGTGACACGACAAACCGGGCAGGTCCAGACGCCATCCGTGAGTCCTGATGGCTCCGAGCTGGTGTATCTGTCCGACAACGGAGGACACGCGAACCTGTGGGTGATTCGCACCGACGGTACGAGAGCGCGTCAGATCACTTTCGAGCGCGATCCGGCGGTCACGATTGGCGTGCCGAAATGGTCTCCAGCCGGCGATGCGATCGTCTACATCGTCAACCGCGATCTGCCGCAGCTTTGGGTGATCCGTCCAGACGGCCGCGGAGCGCGCAAACTCGTTGAGCGAGGGATGTGGGCGACCTGGAGCGGTGACGGCAAGTGGTTGTATTACACGCCGAACGTGAATGCCGAGCGATACAGCATCGAGAAGGTGTCGCTCACGGGCGGGACGCCAGTCCTGGTTCGCGGCGAGGACAATTCGACAGGGCCGAGCGAGGGTCAGGGAGTGCTGTACTTCGTGGCCCTCGTCGCACCTGAATTCGGCAGTTTCGACTGGGAGATCCGGCGGGCCGCGCCTGAGGACGGTGCATCCGAGCTTGTCGGTCGCGTTGCCGGAAATCGCTTGCCGTTCTCGTCGCTGTACATTCACCCCGCCTTATCGAAAGATGGGCGATGGCTCGCCCAGGCACTCAGTGACGGAACCACGACCAATCTGTGGATGCTGTCAACCGAGGATGGATCCTGGCGGCAGGTAACGGATTTCGGAGAACAGCCCACCCTCATTCTGCGTCAGGTGTCGTGGTCGCCGGACGGGCAGTATCTCTACGCCGCTGTGGTGAAGAACAACGGCGACGTGGTCATCTTCGACGGACTCGTCTGAGGCTCTAGCCCGGAAAATTCTCTGCGTCCATCACCCGTCGTGCCTGCGCCAGATGGCGACGAGAGTGGACGACCATCAACGCGAATGCCGATCCCAGAGGAATGCGCAGCCAGCCGCTGGCGGACATGCGAACGCGTGCCCGCGCCAGATCGACGCCGTTGGCCTGGCGGAGCCGGTCGATGTACTGCACCTGATACGCATGGAACGCGCTGAGAATCTCGCGCCGCGTGCGACCCGCGGCCGGCTGTACCTCGTCGGAGGCCTCTCGGCGCAGTGGCAGATCGCTGAACCGCACCGACAGACGTCCGAGCCAGTTGTATTTGAACGGGCCTTCGCCGTACACGCCGCGGCGGATGGCATCTGAGATGCCTTCGTCGAGTGTCGGCAGATAAACACGCGCTGTCGCGTTGAGGTGGTCGAGGCACTCGGCCACCGACCAGCTGTCGGGCCCAGGCCGCCACATGAACTGCTCGTCAGACAGCGAGGTGGTGAGCGCATCCGCCTCCGCCGCGAGCTGTTCGAATTGGTTCCGGAACTGATCGATCTCTGGAGCGAGCGCTGGTCGCCCGGTCGTCGCCATGGATCCGTTGGATTGTAGCAGGAGGGATCCAGCAGGTGCACACGTTTGAAGTCATTCTGCTCCTCGTTGTTAACAGTCCGTTGCGGTGGGTGAAGCTCGATACGGGTTGTCCCTTACGTGCAGGCTCACGGTGGTTACTGGTGCGCCACTTGCAGCTTTTGCGCGGTGCGTACGTCGCCGTTGCCAGTGCCGCGGGGTACACAGATGAGGTCTGCATGTCGAGGTTCCTGCCATTCCGATGCTCCGTGACAGTTCTGGCGCTGTTCGCTATCTGCGGGACGAGCGCACCCGCTGCCGCGCAGTACTTCGGTCAGAACAAGGTTCACTATCGTTCCTTCGATTTCCAGGTCCTGAAGACCGATCACTTCGACATTTATTTCTACGAGAGTGAGCGGCCGGGCATCGACATCGCGGCACGTATGGCCGAGCGCTGGAGGGTGCGTCTCGAGCGGCTGCTGAAGCACGAGCTGCGCGGACGCCAGCCACTCGTACTGTACGGATCGCATACCGATTTCGAGCAGACCAATGTCATCGGCGGAGCGATTGGGGAAGGCACCGGCGGTGTCACGGAGCCGGTGAAGCGGCGCATCGTGCTGCCGCTCGCCGGTCCTCTCGCCGACACCGACCATGTGATCGGCCACGAGCTCGTGCACGCGTTCCAGTTCGACATGACGACAGGTCCTGACAGCCCACCCGGCCGAAGCGGCATGGATCGTTTGCCGCTCTGGTTCATCGAGGGGATGGCTGAGTATTTGTCGATCGGTCCCGTCGATCCGAACACGGCGATGTGGATTCGCGACGCCGCACGTCAGGAGATGCTGCCGGAGATCAAGGACCTGAATAATCCGAAGTACTTTCCGTATCGGTGGGGCCAGGCCGTGTGGGCCTACATCGGCGGCCGATGGGGCGATGAGGTCATCGGACAGTTGCTGCTCACGGCTGCGGCGACCGGCGACATCGATGCGGCGTTCGAACATGTTCTCGGCGTGAAGTCGAAGGAGTTTTCGACTGACTGGCACGCCGCGATCCAGCGGACGTACGGCAACGTTCTCGCGGACGCCAGCCGGTCCGATCAAATCGGCAAGCTGGTCGTCGGAGGCAAGCGCATTGGCGAGGAGCTCAACGTCGGACCGTCAATCAGTCCTGACGGGCAGTGGATCGCGTTCCTCTCGACACGAAGCCTCTTCTCGACCGATCTGTATCTGGCTGAGGCCGCCAGCGGCAAGATCGTCCGCAAGCTGACGAGCACAGCGACCGATCCGCATACATCCAGCATTCAGTTCATTTATTCGGCCGGTGCGTGGGACAGTGCCAGCCGGCAGATCGCCGTGGGCACGGTGGCGTCGGGCCGCGCCGCGCTGGCAATCTACGATGCGCAAAAAGGATCGCGCACGCGCGAGATCGCCGTACCAGACGTCGACGAGATTTTGAATCCAACCTGGTCGCCCGACGGAAAAGCCATCGCGTTCAGTGCGATGCAGCGTGGCCTGACCGATCTCTTTATCTACGACCTGTCGGCCAACCGCCTGCGGCGACTGACCAACGACGCGTTCTCCGAAATGCATCCGGCCTGGTCGCCGGATGGCAAGCGCATCGCATTTTCCACGGATCGACTGACCAGCGATCTGTCATCGCTGGCGATTGGCCCGTATCGGCTGGCCGTTATCGACCCGGACACCGGCGCTATCGAAGCCGTGCAAGGATTCGAAGGCGCCAAGCATCTCAACCCGCAGTGGTCGCCTGACTCGCAATCGCTTTACTTCATCTCCGATCGCGGTGGCGTCCCGAACGTGTATCGCGTCGGCCTTGGTACACAGGCTGGATCGGCCCTGACGCAGTTGACGACCGTCGCGACCGGCGTGAGCGGGATCACGGCCACGAGTCCGGCACTCTCGGTCGCGTCGCGGACGGGAACGGTGGCGTTCAGCGTGTATCAGGACGGGAAGTACGACATCTTCACAGTGGACGGGGCGCGGGGTGGGCCCTTGGCACCCGTGACAGAGAACGCCGCAGTTCTGCCGCCATCCGATCGCAAGTCCAGCGATGTGGCGGAGTTGCTCGAGTCGCACACGCTCGGCTTGCCGGAGCCACAGACGCCGGAGATCGAACCATACAGTGCCAAGCTCGGGATCGAAGGCGTTGCGCAGCCAGTGGTCGGCGTCGGCGTCAGCCGTTTCGGCACGTCGTTCGGTGGGGGTCTGGCGCTCTCCTTCTCGGACACCCTTCGGAATCATCAACTCGTCACGGCGTTTCAGGTCAATTCGGGCCTGGGGACGAGTACGAGCTTCAAGGACATCGGGATGCAGGTTGGGTACTTCAACCAGGCACACCGGTGGAACTGGGGATTGGTCGGCGGGCAGATGCCGTATCTAAGCAGCGGCTTCCAGAGCTCGCTGAGTCAGCGGCCTAACGGCGACGTCGTTCAGACTGATCAACTGTTTGTGTTCCGCCAGACCGAACGGAGCGCGTCAGGCGTCGTCGCGTATCCGTTCAATCGCGCCTCGCGTCTCGAGCTGCAGGGCGGCGGCAGCCAGCTGTCGTTCGATCAGATCGTGACCACGCAGTCGTACTCGCGGATCACGGGAGCGGTGTTGCAGGACTCCACCGAGACGACGCCGCTCGGCGAGACGCTGTCGCTGGGCACATCGTCGGCGGCGTATGTATTCGACACGTCGGTGTTCGGCGCGACCAGCCCGGTGCAAGGCCAGCGGTCGCGGTTCGAAGTGTCGCCAACGTTCGGCTCACTGAACTTCACGGGTTTTCTGGCGGATTATCGCCGCTATTTCATGCCGGCGAACTTCTACACGCTCGGCGTGCGCGTCATGCATTACGGCCGGTATGGCGGCGACTCGTCCGATCCGCGCATCTTCCCGCTCTACATCGGGTATCCGTGGCTGGTGCGCGGCTATGATGTGGGGAGCTTCGATTCCGACGAGTGCGTCGGCGACGGGACGACCTCGTGTGCCGCGATCGATCGGCTGACCGGCAGCCGTATGCTGATCGGCAACGTCGAGTTCCGCTTCCCGTTGCTGCGTCCGTTTGGCGTGTCCGGGAACATGTATGGACCGGTGCCGGTTGAAGTGGCGTTCTTCGCCGACGCTGGCGCAGCGTGGAACAAGGGTGAGCGCCCGGACGTCTTTGGCGGCTCGCGTGGCGGAGTGTCTTCGGCGGGTGTGGCGCTCCGCGTGAATATCTTCGGCTTCGCGGTAGGCGAGTTCGACGTCACGAGGCCGTTCCAGCGGCCGGGTCGAGGCTGGCAGTTCGGATTCAATCTGATGCCGGGTTGGTAGGATGAGGCGGTCTCGAGGCGGGTCTAAAGACCCGCCGTTACGAGCAGGTAGAGGAGGGCGTATGCATTCGCGATTTGTGTGGTTCGTTGTCGTGTGTGCGTTGGTGCTGTTGCCGCTCTCGGCCGTCGCTCATCATGGATGGGCCGGGAATAGTGATGAGGAGTTCGAGATTTCTGGCACGGTCTCGAGTCCGGTCAACCTCGTTGGACCGCACGCGACGATGAAGATCAAGGCATCGGACGGACAGGTATGGGACTTGACGCTCGCGTCAGCGCCGCAGACGAAGAGCGCCGGCCTGACCGAGGACGCGATTCCCGTCGGGTCCACGGTCACCGTGCACGGGCACCGCAACCGTGACCTGAAGAAGTTCGAGATCAAGACCGAGCGCGTGACGTTCAACGGCAAGACGTTCAACGTCTATCCGAATCGGAGTTAATTGTTCGCCCGTCCGCACGGGCGGACCCTACGCGTCCGACTATAATCCGACGGAAGCGCGATGCCGCTTCCGCCAAGCAGCCCGCCTCGGGCGCGATGTGGCGGTGAAGGTTCTGCCCGAGTCTTCGTTGGCCGGCGCCGCTCGTCTGCAGCGTTTCGAGCAGGAGGCGCATGCGGCGGCGGCGCTTAATCATCCAGAGATTCTCGTCCTCGACATCGCGACCTGAAGCCGACGAACGTGTTCATCACGTGGGACGGCCACGCGAAGATTCTCGACT
>DAINQP010000207.1:0-10442 GCA_036742665.1 Vicinamibacterales bacterium
GCCGGGATGGTGACGTCTTGTCCGAAGAAGCCGTCGCTCAGCAGACGGACCGAATATTCACGCTGAATGTAGCGCCACGGCGCGACGATGACATCGTCATGCGAGATGCCGCTCACGACTTCGAATGGGGTCAGCGACAGCGCACCGGGCTCGAGCTGATTGAGCACGGGGACGACCGTAATCGGACCGGTCTCGATCACGCTGCACGTGAGCACGAGTCCGAACTTCTCGCCAACGCGCACGGACGTGCGATCGGCTTTCCACCAGCAGCGAATCGGATCCGACTCGACCTCGCCCGGCTTGGCGGCGCGCGGCGCGATCGCTGGCACACTCGGCCGGGCCTGGCGCGGCGGAGGCGGCGTGCCCTGAGGCACCGCAACGGGCGCAGGGCGCGACGGCGGTGCCTGGGACTGCGCGTAGAAAGGCACGTCCACGAGGACGTGCCCTCCCAACAATGCGGATGCGACTATGAGTGCTGAACCCTTGATCCTCATCACATCTTCCTGAGCCGCCGCTCGGCCGTGAATTTGACCAACGCCGTTTCCATCTCCCATCGATCGAGGCCGACGCGCACGATGTCCAGATCCGCATCACGGGCCAGCCGCTCGATGTGGTCCTGCCATTCCGAAATGCGTGTTGCCAGCCGGCGCATCTCGCGCCGTGACAATACACGCACCCGGCCGCTTTCGACGTCGAATACTTCCATCCATCCATCCGACACAGACGGCATTTCGTAGGCGAAGCGTACGTCGGCCATGAGCAGAAAGATGTCATGTACCGCGTTGAGGTGCGAGAGTTGCCGAATCAGCGTGTTCGCATCCGCAAAGAGAAAGTCCGAGATCACCGGCACGAGCGAGGCCTTTCGCACGTGGCTCTCAATCGCGGCGACGATATCCTGCACGCGCTCCGGATCGCGAATCTGCGACAGCGATTGCCGGTAGAGGTCGAGACAGTACAGCAGGTGCGATCGGCCGATACGCGGCCGCGCGGATGCCAGCGGCGCAAACTGCTCGTCGAACGTGACGAGCCCGAACAAATCCTGGAAGAACGTCGCCGACAGCCCGGCAGCGGCAACCGCTCTTGCGATGGCCATCGCAATCGTCGCCCCGCCGGCCACGCCGCACCGCGTGGACAGCGACGCATCGACCACCGCGACGATGGCGGCGTTGCTGTCCTGCTCGAACTCGCGGGTGATCATCGGGCTGAAATTCGTGAGCGAGGATTGCGACCAGTCGATCGACGACATCCGGTCGCCTGGCTCCCAATCGCGGATGCCGACGAAGTTGAATCCCGCACCCTTGAAGACGCTGGCGTGGTCGCCAAGTGTGAACTCCTTCATCCGCTTCAGAATGAAGAGCTCTATCTCGGCAATCTCCTCCAGGTTGACTAGTGCGTCGTCGTCACCGTGCCTGGGCGCGTGGACCGCCGCGCCGCGATCCCCGATCACGGCACCGGCACCGAATCGACGACGTCGTCGATGACCATGTCCACGCTGACCCCGTGACTGGCGGCATGCGGGCCGAGCCAGACGCGATGCGGCAACACATAGCGCGCCAATTCCTGGATGTCCTCAGGATAGACGTCGGCGCGTTTGTGCATGAGCAGCGCCCACACCTTGACCAACCGGCCCCAGCAGATGGTCGCGCGCGGTGACGCGCCCAGATCCACGCACTTCTCGACCAGTGCCGACGGTGAGTGATGATGCCACTCAGTTTCGTCGTTGTACGGCCGCGTCGCACCGACGAGACGCCGGATGTACTTGGCCAGCGCGGGATGCATGAACACTTCGCGTGTGATGACGGCGCGCAGTTCCATAATGCGCTCCTTCTTCACCAGCGGGCTCAACCGTACCTGCTTGAAGTCGAAGTTCACCAGTTTCTCTTCGTCCTCGGGGCGCAGGTAGGGGATGTTGATCATGATGGCGAAGCGGTCCGTTGCCGCTTCTGACAGCGGAAACGTGCCCTGCCCCAGCTCCACCGGGTTCATCGTCGCGATCGCGAAGCTGAAGGGTGAGAGCTGATAGGTTTGCTTGCCGACGGTGACGGTTCGATCCTGCAACCCTTCCAGGAATGCGCTTTGCGACTTCAGCGGAATGCGGTTGATTTCGTCGAGCAGGATGACTTCAGCGGACGCCAGCGGACCGAACTCGGTGATGAACTCGCCGGTCGCCGGGTTGATCATCTGAAAGCCGACGATCTCGGTGGGCTGCAGGTCGGCTCTGCCCTGCAAGCGCGCGAACGTCGCATCGCTGATCGCCGCGAGAATCACGCCGAAGAACGTCTTGCCCACGCCCGGCACGCCTCGCAGCAGCAGGTTGCCCGCGTTCACCTGCCGGTTCTGATCCTTGTCGTAGGTGGTCGGAATCTCGGACAGGAGCACCACGTTGGCGAGAGCCTTTTCAGTGTCGTAGCCGACGAGGGCGTTCCCCGCTTCGGCCACGATGGCCGCGTGCAAGTCGATGGCTTCCTGGAGTTCCGTATGCATGAACTGTGCATCATACCAAAGGGGTCGGGCGTCATTTTTCGCGACGAGCAGGCAGATTGCTGCGAAAAATGACTCCCGACCCCTTTTACTGTTACTGTGCTCGGCCGGATGATTCAGACCCGCACCGAGCCACAACCCGGATCCGTGAGGGTGGTCGCTCTCGCCAGCCTGATTGGTACGACGATCGAGTGGTACGACTTCTTCCTCTACGGCACGGCAGCCGCCCTCGTCTTCAATCGGCTGTTCTTCCCGAACTCGGATCCCCTGATGGGGACGCTCTATGCCTTCGGCACGTTCGCCGTCGGATTCTTCGCGCGTCCGGTCGGCGGCATCATCATCGGCCACTACGGGGACAGGATCGGCCGCAAGTCGATGCTGGTGCTGACGCTCGTGATCATGGGCATCGCCACCTTCCTGATCGGACTGCTGCCGACGTATTCACAAATTGGCCCGTGGGCGGCTGTCGCCCTGGTAGTGCTGCGCGTCGCGCAGGGGTTCGGTGTCGGCGGTGAATGGGGTGGCGCCGTCCTCATGGCAGTCGAGCACGCGCCTCCCGGCCGACGCGGCTTCTACGGAAGCTGGCCCCAGGTCGGCGTGCCGGCAGGCCTCGCGCTGTCGACGGCGGTCTTCGCGGTCTTCTCCAGACTTCCGGAGGATCAGTTCCTCACCTGGGGATGGCGCGTGCCGTTTCTCTTGAGTGCCGTGCTCGTCGGCGTCGGCCTGGTGATCCGCATGAAGATCATCGAGACGCCGGCATTTTCCAAAGTGAAGCAGCAATCAGCGGAAGCGCGTCAGCCGATCGTCGAAGTGCTTCGCAGCTATCCACGAGAAGTGCTGCTGGCGATGGGCGCCCGCATCGCCGAGAACGGCGCGTTCTACATCTACAGCGCCTTCGTGCTCACCTACTGGACACAGCAGTTGAAGATGCCGCAGCCGCTGATCCTGAACGCGATGCTCTTTGCCGCGGTCTGCGAGCTGGCGGCGATTCCGTTCTACGGCGCGCTGTCCGATCGCATTGGCCGCCGGCCGGTCTATCTGTTTGGCGCGGTGATGACCGCCGTGCTGGCATTTCCGTTGTTCTGGCTCCTGGAGACCGGCTCGGTCCTGCTCATGACCGTGGCCATGTTCGTCGTCTTCATGCTTTCCCACGCGCCGATGTACGGCCCGCAGGCGGCGTTCCTGTCGGAGATGTTCGGCACGCGGGTCCGCTACAGTGGGGCCTCGCTCGGCGCGCAGCTCGCCTCAGTGCTCGCTGGAGGACTCTCGCCCATCATCGCCGCCGCGTTGCTTCGCGGCTACGGACGCAGCGCTGTTGCGTGGTACGTCGTGTTCATGGCCGTGATCACGATCGTGGCCGTGATCGCCGCATCCGAGACTCACCGCGAGAACATCGAATAAGATCTGTCGTTCACGCGCACACTGAGGTGTGCGCACTACGACGGCTCCGTAGAGCGCGGGCTTCAGCCTGCGCGGACGGCCTATGCAGACAATGAAAGCGGCAATTCTCGAGTCGGCTCCCGGTGGCCTGCACATCGAAGAGATTCCCGTCCCTGAGCCGCGCGCCGGCGAAGTGCTCGTGAAAGTCAGCGCATGCGGCGTCTGCCACACCGACCTGCACGTGATGAAGGCCGAAGTCGCATTCCCCACGCCAGCCGTGATGGGCCACGAGATCTCCGGCACGGTCGCGGCGCTGGGACCTGGCGTCACGGGTCCCGCCATCGGAACGAAGATCGCTTCCGCTTTCATCATGCCCTGCGGGTTCTGCCCCGCGTGCGGCGCGGGGCGCGACGATCTTTGCGATAACTTTTTCGCGATGAACCGGCTGAAAGGCACGCTCTACGACGGCACGTCGCGGCTACGTCGTCGGAACGGAACGCCGATCGCGATGTATTCGATGGCCGGCCTGGCGGAGTACGCAGTGGTGCCGGCGACTGACGTTTTCCCGTTGATTGACGGCCTGCCACTCGAAGAGTCGGCGGTGCTCGGCTGCGCGATTTTCACGGCGTACGGCGCGGTCCGCCATGGCGCCGAGCTGCGCGGCGGCGAGCGCATCGCGGTGGTCGCCACAGGGGGTGTGGGCATCAACATCATTCAGATCGCGAAAGCGTTCGGCGCCTCGCAAATCATCGCCGTCGATATCCGCGACGACAAGCTCGAGGCGGCGAAACGTCTCGGCGCGAGCGATGTCGTCAACGCGACGGCGACTGATGTCACGGCCCGCGTGCGCGCGCTGACCGACGGTAAAGGCGTGGACGTCGCGTTCGAAGTCCTCGGCCTGCCGCAGACATTTACGCAGGCGTTCGACATCATTCGCGACGGCGGCCGCATGGTGGCGGTAGGCATCGCGCCCGGCAAAACGACGGCACCGGTCGAGATCACCCGGCTCGTCCGCCGGGAACTGCGCATCATCGGTTCGTATGGAGCCCGCACGCGCAGCGACATGCCGGAAATCATTCGTCTCGCTGCGCAGGGCATTTTCAGGCCGGAGACAATGGTGACGCAGCGGTTCTCGCTGGATCAGGCGGATGCGGGTTATCAGGCGCTCGCGCGTGGCGAGATCGTGGGCAGAGCTATAGTTGTTCCCTAGGGTCAGAGGAGCAGGAATGATCGGGCAAGACACACTGTTGAACTTCGTCGGCGGTCAGTGGGAAGCTGCCTCCGCCGCACAGACAATTCCCGTCCGCAATCCGGCGACGGGCGATACGCTCGCCGCCGCGCCGCTCTCATCGGCAGCCGACGTTGCCAAAGCGGTGAAGGCCGCGTCGAGCGCGCTGCACGCGTGGCGCCGCACCCCGGCCGGTGATCGCATCCAGCCGCTGTTCCGGCTCAAGGCACTGCTCGACGCGAACTTCACCGAGATCGCGAAGCTGGTCACGCAGGAGTGCGGCAAGACACTCGCCGAATCCGAAGGCGAGTTGAAGCGCGGCATCGAAAACGTGGAAGTTGCCGCCGGCATCCCATCGCTGATGATGGGCAGCAACCTCGAGGACATCGCCTCGGGCATCGACGAGCTGATGATTCGTCAGCCGGTTGGTGTCGTCTCAGTTATCACGCCGTTCAACTTCCCCGGAATGATCCCGCTCTGGTTCCTTCCCTACGCCGTCGCCTGCGGCAACACGGTGGTGCTCAAGCCATCCGAGAAGACACCGCTTACGATGGCGCGGATTCTCCAACTCACGGAGCAGGCCGGTTTCCCGCCTGGCGTGATCAATCTCGTACACGGCGGGAAAGACGCGGTGGACGCGCTGCTCGACCATCCAGAGGTCCGTGCGATCTCCTTCGTCGGTTCCACGCCCGTCGCGCGCTACATCTACAGCCGCGCCGCGGCCAATGGCAAGCGTGTGCAGTGCCAGGGCGGCGCCAAGAATCCGATCGTTGTGCTCCCGGACGCCGACATGGAGATGACGACGAAGATTGTGGCGGATTCGGCGTTCGGCTGCGCTGGTCAGCGCTGTCTCGCCTCGTCTGTCGTGATCACCGTCGCCGACGCTGCGAAGCCATTCACGCAACAGATCAGCGAGGTGGCCGCCGCGCGCAAAGTCGGATACGGACTCGAGAAAGGGACGGAGATGGGACCAGTGATCTCGCCCGAGAGCCGCACTCGCATCGAGGGTTTGATCGCACAGGGCATCGCCGCCGGTGCCAAGCCGCTGGTCGATGGACGTCAGGCGAAGATTCCTGGCTACGACCACGGCAACTTCATCAGGCCGACGGTGCTCACCGACGTCGATCCCGCGGGCGAGCTGGCGCGCACCGAAGTGTTCGGTCCGGTGCTGAGCGTGATGCGGGCGGATTCGGTGGAAGCCGCCATCGAACTGGTCAACGGTTCTTCGTACGGCAACATGGCGTGCCTGTTCACGACGAGCGGTGCCGCGGCGCGACAGTTCCGCTACGAAACCCGCGTCGGCAACGTTGGCATCAACGTCGGCGTCGCCGCACCGATGGCCTACTTCCCGTTCTCGGGATGGAAGGACAGCTTTTTCGGCGACCTGCACGCGCAGGGGCGCGACGCGATCGACTTCTATACAGAAAAGAAGGTCGTCGTCGAACGCTGGCCGTCGACGTGGGCGCGAAAGTTCTAGCGACCGGGCTCGCGATCGTCGCACTCGCGGCGATCGCGCTCGCCTTTCCCGCCCTCCGTCATCTTCGCGAAGTCCCTACGTCGCCGGCACCTGCGATCCGGGCCGCGTTTCCGGCACCACCGGGAACCGATTCGGGCTCGGGCGGTCAGCCACTGGATGCGGCGATCTCTCCGGACGAACGTCACATCGTCTTCGTCGCAACGAGCAACGGCGCGGCCGCGCTCTGGCGTCGCGTGCTCGACAGCGAACGCGCAGATCGCATGGCGGGCACCGACGGCGCGCAGTTTCCAGCCTGGAAGCCGACCGGGAATGCCGTGTCGTTCTTCGCGAGTGGCCGCCTGAAACAGCTATCGATCCAGGACGGCACCGTCCGCGATCTGACCATGGTGGGCAACGCGCGTGGTGCGTCGTGGCTGCCTGACGGCTCGTTGCTATTTGCGTCCGATCCGCGCGGACCGATTCGTCGTCTGCAGAACGGCACCATCAGCGATGCGACGAAGCTGCAGAACGGCGACCGTGCGCACGGCTTTCCTCTACGCGCCGGCGACGATGGCTCGTTCGTCTATACCGCGACGCTGAACGACGGTCGCCGCATCGTTCGGCTCGCGCAGGGCGGCATTGAGCGCGACCTCGCGACCACCACCGGTCACGGTCAACTCGTCGACAACACTCTCCTCTACGTGCGCGACGGTGTGTTGCTCGGCCAGCATCTGGTTCCCGAGACGCGTCAGGTCTCCGGCCGTGCCATCCCCGTGAATTTGTCCGTCGGCAGCGACACGAACGGACGTAGCTACTTCACCGCCTCACGACGTGTGCTGGTGAGTTCGCCCGGAATCTCGCGACCGTATCAGCTCACGTGGTTCGCGCTTCCGGGCGGGTTAGGGATGCCGACTCGTGAACCTGGCGACTATTGGCAGATTCGCCTCTCATCGGACGACCGTTTCGCCGCACTCACACAGACCACGCCGCTCGTGAGAACGCTCGACGTCGTACTCGCGCCGCTGTCGGAGACTGCGTACAACGAGCCGCTCACGCGAGGGGTCGCACCCGACAGCGATCCGGTCTGGTCACCGGACGGACGGCGGCTTGTGTTCCGGTCGTTGCAGGACGGGCCGCCACGTCTCTTCACCCACGCGGCACACGATCAGGACACTGCGGACATGATCGTTCCAATGTCCCAGTTAGACGAGACACCCACAGATTGGCGCGAGGGCCGAATCATCGTTCACGCAGCGGGCGCGAAAGGCAACTTCGATCTGTGGATGGTTAACGAGCAGACCGGCGCGCGCGAAGTAATCGCCAACACCGGTTTCAGCGAAACCGATGCTCGGCTCTCGCCCGACGGCCGCTGGCTGGTGTACGTATCGGACGAATCGGGACAGCCTGATGTCTATGCCTCGCCGTGGCCACGCGGTCCGCGGCTGCGCGTCTCGTTCGCCGGCGGCACTCGGCCGCGCTGGAACCGTGACGGGCGCGCAGTGCTCTTCCTCCGCGGGTCGCAACTCCTTCGCGCCGATCTGTCCGGATCCGCGTTCACGACGCCACGGGTGGTCCTCGACCTACCGGGTATCCGGGACTTCGACGTGGCACATCGCCGCGACGCCGTGCTCGCGCTGATTCCTGTCGAATCATCAACGAGCGCGCCCACGTCGGTGGTCATCGATTGGCGTTCGCTGGTGAAGTGACATGCCGAACGGACATCTCGAGGCGATCTGGATCAAACGCGCGCATCGTGGCCCGATGGACCGGGTGCAGGCGGCGCAACTCGAGCCTGAACGCGGGCTCATCGGCAGCGTCGATCGCAGTCGTCGACGTCAGGTGACGCTGCTCGAGTCGGAGAGTTGGGCACGACTGATGCGCGAGCTTCACGCCGACCTCGACCCCTCCGCCCGTCGCGCCAACCTGCTCCTCAGCGGCGTATCGCTGTTTGAAACGCGCGGTCGCGTGCTGCTCGTCGGCAATGTACGTCTCTCCATCGGGGGCGAGACGACACCGTGCGAGCGGATGGAGGACGCACTGCCTGGTCTTCAACAGACGATGCACGGGCAGTGGGCCGGCGGCGCGTTCGCACGAGTGCTCTCGGCCGGTGCGATTCGCGTCGGCGACCCGATCAGCTGGGTCTAGGCCGGCAGATCGCCTCGGTGTTCGATAGGATAGGCCCGTGCCCGAGCAATCTCTCCTTGGAACGAGTCCGGCATTGAGTGCGGTGCGAGAGGAGATCTCACGTCTTCTCGGGCGACCAGCCAGCGCATCGAGACGGCTGCCACCCATCTTGATCCAGGGTGAGACCGGCACCGGCAAGGGGCTCGTGGCTCATCTCATTCACGAGACCGGTCCACGAGCCGACGCGGCGTTCATCGACGTCAACTGCGCGGCGATTCCAGACACATTGCTCGAGGCCGAACTCTTCGGGTTCGAGCGCGGCGCGTTCACCGACGCGAAGCAGGCGAAGCCGGGCCTGCTGCAGCTCGCCCACCGCGGCACGATCTTCCTCGACGAGATTGGCCTGATGCAGGAGCCACTGCAGGTCAAGCTGCTGAAGGCACTCGAAGATCGAGCGGTCAGGCGTCTCGGCGGCACGCGCGCCGAACCGGCAGATGCCTGGGTCATCGCCGCCACGAGCGAAGATCTGGCAACCGCGATCCGCAACCGGCGCTTTCGCGAAGATCTCTTTCATCGTCTTGCCGTCGTCACGCTGCAGCTGCCACCGCTCCGCGAGCGCGGCGACGATGTGCTCATGCTCGCACGCCACTACCTCGACCGCGTGTGTCGCGATTACGGGCTGCCGGCGAAATCTCTGACGACGGACGCGGACTCAGCGCTGGTGGCATATCCATGGCCTGGCAATGTGCGCGAGCTCGCCAATCTGATGGAGCGCGTCGCGCTCCTGTCCGATGGACAGCAGATCGCAAGCGCCGACCTGCGTCTTCCTCGCACGCCACGCGTCGCAGCCTCCCCGAACAAGACCGGCGAGACCGTGAACGATCAGATGGATGCGCTCGAGCGGGCGCGGATCGAAGAGGCCCTGCGGGCCGATGGTTGGAATATCTCGCGGGCGGCCGCTCGCCTCGGCCTGCCGCGAAACACCCTGCGCTACCGGATGGAGCGCCACGGCATCTCCGACGGCAGCGAGGGTGCCACCCGTCGGCATCGTGCGAAGCCGCTGCCCTCGGTCGAAGCGTCTCCCCAGGTGCGCTGGCTACGTGCGCGCATCACACTGCTGCACGCGCGTGTGGCCATGCCGGACGCCTCCCCCGTGAGCGAGCACGAGCGCACCCGACTGCTTGACGAGGTTGCCGCCAAGGCGAGTGCGTTCGGTGGTCGGATTGTCGATATCGGCGTGTCATCAGTGGATGCGGCGTTCGGCCTCGATGTGGCTGAAGATGCCGCTCACCATGCGGCGCACGCGGCGTTTGCCATTCAGCGCGCCGTCGGAACGTCATCGGTGCACATCGCGCTGCACACTGACGAAATCCTCGTCGGCCGTCTCGACGATCGTGTCGAGCTCGACTCCGATGCGCGTCGCACGGTTCATACCGTCTTCGATCGATTACTGGCTGCTGCGCCTGGTGATCCGATCGTCGCGTCCACAGCCAGCCGACACGTCCTCGACCGGCGGTTTCTGCTCGAGCCCGCGGGCGGTTCGGCGGGAGACGACACATGGCGAGTCAACGGACTCGTGGACGCTCGCGAGCATGCGACGCCCTTCGTCGCGCGGGCTCGCGAGATCGCGCTCCTCGACGATTTGCTGGCGCACGCAGACCGAGGACAGGGCCAGGCGGTGCTGATCGGCGGCGATCCTGGAATCGGTAAGAGCCGCTTGCTCGATGAATTCCGCCGACGAACGATGGGCCGTGCGGCATGGCTGCAGGGATC
>DAINQP010000208.1:0-10363 GCA_036742665.1 Vicinamibacterales bacterium
CCGTGGCCAGTCGGCCCTGCGGACCTGGATCTACCGCATCGTCATCAACCAGGCGAGGAATCGGCAGCGATGGTGGCGGCGGCGCCACCGGTCGAGCCAGGTCTCGCTCGATGATCACCTGCAGCAATTCGGCGACGTGGAATCCAAGACTGAGGTCCTTCCGGATCGACAGCTGGCCAGCAAGGAAGCCTCAGCCCGTATCTGGCAGGCTCTTGATCGGCTGCCGTTTGATCAGCGCACGGCGTTGATCCTGCGCGAAGTGGATGGGTTGCGATACGACGAGATCGCGTTCTCACTTGGCGTCGCGGTCGGCACGGTGAAGTCGCGGCTCACCCGCGCGCGGCAGAGCCTGCGCGCCGAGCTGCTGGGTCTCCGCACATGATCCCTTACGTCGGATGCGAGTACGCTCGCGAGCACCTCGACGCGTTTGTCGATGGTGAGCTGTCGGTTGACGAGCAGGTGGCCGTCGAATCGCACCTGCGCTGGTGCCGGACGTGTGGCGCGCGTGTCGAGGACTTGCAACTGATCGGCGATTCGATTCGCCTCGGCTCACTCGCACCCCGTGCCGATGACGAGGAAGCGCAGACAGTGAGCCATGTGCACGCCGGTGTTTTGATTCGTGTACGCGCCGAAGAAGAGCTGTCGCTGGCTGCCCGTTTCCGCGAGATGTTTACCGACATGCGTCTGTTGTGGCCGGCGCTCGGCGCCACGTCGGCGGTGACTGTTGGCCTGGCGCTCGCTTTGAGCGTGCTGCATAGCACCACCCTCGAGCGGCCCGAGTCGCTCGCGACGATGATCGACTCGCTGGCCGAACCCGGCGGGGAACGCAATCCGCTGATGCCCGGCAACAGTGCACGCGTCGATCGGTTGTTCGGATATGTTGACAGCGATCGAGCCGGTGGCATCTCCATGCCGCGTGCGCTC
Source organism: Vicinamibacterales bacterium (assembly GCA_036742665.1). Taxonomy (GTDB): domain Bacteria; phylum Acidobacteriota; class Vicinamibacteria; order Vicinamibacterales; family UBA2999; genus Gp6-AA40. Next base: position 925 of record DAINQP010000208.1, read on the forward strand.
GACGACGGCACGGTGTTCGAAAGCATTCCCGAGGAAGACGCCACGTTCGCCGTGGCCGCTGTCGTCAGCCGCGATGGACGGATCGCCAACTACGAGCTGCTCAATTCCGAGCGCAGTGGGCGGCAGGCTCGCAACCTGCACGCCAACGACGTCGAGATGCTCGACGCCGCCGTGCGTCAGTCCAGATTCGCGCCGGCCCAGACGCCGGTTGGCCGTGCGGTCGCCGTGAACATGGTGTGGCTGATTGTGATGACGACGGTGCAGACGCCTGAACCACGGGCGATCCGAGTGCCGCCGTCGGTCGCGCCGACGAGCCGGATTCCGCCGGCCGAGTCGATCGAAGAAACGCCGCTCAAGCGCTCCGACCGGCTGCAGACCTCAACGACGGCCTGACGGCTCGGGCGCCTCTCCCCGCGCGCTCGCGACGTTACCAAGTGCATCAGCCGCGCGCAGAATCAGTCCGCGCGCGCCCGCGTCTCCATCCAGGACGAGCTCGAACTGCTCGAAACGCGAGTCCGCAATACCGTCCTTCGGGTAGATCGTCTGCCAGCGGTCACCATCGAGCGAGTAGTCGGCCTTCTGCACGGCGGAGTTCGCGTCGCGCACGTCGAAGGCGATCGTCACGCGAGGCCCGTCACGTCGTAGCGACGTCACGGTGATCGTCGGTGGCGTGTTGTCGATGTCGAAGGAGGCGCTCTCCATGGCGCCGGTCAGCGCGGTGGTGGGCGAGTTCGACAGCGTATCCGACGCGACGATGCGCACAAAGTAGCGACCGTTCGGGACCGACGAGGTATCCCACACGAGGATGGCCTCGCTCATGCCGCGCTTCAGTGCCTTCCACGCGGTCTCGCCCTCTCGGCGATACAGCACGTCGTAGGCGAGGTCGTCACGGTTGTCGTCCTCCGCGCGCCACACGATTGTCAGCAGGCCTTTCTGATAGGTGCGACGGCCGAGACTCGGCGACGAACCAGCGCTTGCCGGACCTGCGGCGCCGCGCTTGTCCGGCAGGTCGCCCTCGAACCCGGCGATTTCCGGATCGATGGGGAAGGGCCGCTGAAACACCGTGCCCGGCGGGTGAATAGTGATCGACGTGACGCGCGGACGGAGATTACGCGGCAAGAAGGCAGCGGTCACCGATGTCAGATACGGTGACTCCCCGCGCGCGGCGCTGAGCACGGCCCGCCATTGTAGATACCGTGCTCGCGGGCTGGTGATCGGGCTGCCGTCACGATCGGCGTACGGTGTCGTCCACTCGCTCCATGTTTCGTCGGGCGTGCGTGTGTTGCCGGACCTGGTTGAGATCTCGATGCGCCCGCCGGTCGCGCCTTCCTGCCATTTGATCGTGCCCCACATCGCCACGGTCTGTGCGTCGCGCACGTCGGACGTGTAGGTGCCACGATCGGCGCGCGCCGACGACAGTCGGAGCAGTCGTCCCGGATTGGAGGTCGCAACGATCATGCGACCATCGCGTTCTCCCTGGAGTGTTGTGACCTGTTGCGCGTTGACGCGGGCGACGAGCGTGGGCTGCAGCGGATCGCCCGACAGCCGATAGATCTTGCCTTTGTTCCCGGTGGCGACGAGCAGCGTGCCGCCGGGCTCGAACGCGACGTCGTACGGTAGGTCTTCGCGCGACTCCCAGATCAAGTCCGATGCGCCATCAGGGAAGATCCGGAACAGTGCGCCGGCGGCCGGTCCCGACCGTGAGGGCGTTGAGGCGGTTGGCTGTGTCGGCGACAGTGGCGATTCGGCGATTGCGACGACGGTGATCTCGGTGGAGACGTTCGGGGTCAGTACTTGCGGTGACGGGTCGGGAGCGGAGGCAGGGGCACCGCCACCGCCGGATCCACCGCTTCGTCCGCTCACCGCGGCGACGTAGATGTTGCCGCTGGTGTCGACGCGGAGCGTGCGGATCTCGGTGTAGCTCGAGTCGAGCAACACGAACGGTTTGCCCGAGGCGTCGATGCGGAACACGCGGCCGGGCGACTCCGTGCCGGCCAACAAGCGGCCCTCGCGGTCGAAGGCGAGCGTCATCGCATGCGTGGCTTTGGTCTCGTAGAAAGGCGCGCCCTTTCCGTCGGGCGTGATCTTGTAAATGACGCCTTTATCGCCGGTCGCCGCGAAGACGTTGCCGGATTTATCGACCGCCACGCTCCAGATGTAGCGGTCGGCGGGGTCGAAGAAAGGGACGCCTTTGCCCGACGCGTCTACCTTGTAGATCTTCCCGTCCGGCGACGTCCCGACATACACGCCACCACCCGGTGCAGGTGCAATAGCGTGGACCTCGAGTTCATCGGTGTCGAAGAACACCGTGCCCCGGCCCGACGTGTCGATCTTGTAGACCTGTCCTTCATTGCCGCTTCCCGCGTAGAGTGAACCATCGGGGGCATTGACGACCGTCCACAAGAACGGCGCGCTTGCGTCGTAAAGCGTGGAGGAGGTTGGACCGAGCGTCAGCCTGCCAAAGGAATCGATCGCGAGGTTCTCGACCTCGCCTCGCAGGAGCTCGCTTTCGGTCGAGACCTGCCAGAATGTCGGAAGCGCAGCGTCGGTAACAGTTGATCCGATGACCAGGAGGGCGACGAGCAGCAGTCGTTTCATTCTTCGAGTGGCAGCGTGAGCGTGCGCGAACCGGTCACGGCAACGCCAGGCGTAATTTCCCATTCACCGACCAGCGCGCTCTGCAGCGGACGGAAGCTCCCGCCGTTGCGATCGGCTTCCATCACCGCCAGCACCGAGCTGGGCAATGCCGCCAGCGGTTCGCCCTTCACCACCGCGCCGGCGTCGCGGCTCACCAGCCGAACGTAGAGTCGATTGTTCTTACGCGCACTGTTGAGCACGCGGATCATCTGCGGCAGCCCGGTTGTCTGCAGCGGCTGGACCTGCAGTTCGCGCGACTCGAACTGCGAGAGGCGAACACCGTCGGCGACCATCACCTGCACGCTGCCGCGAGCGTTCGGCGGAATCTGGATGGTGACGTCTTTGGTGATCTCGTCACCACGATACGTGCGGAGCAGGACCTTCAACGTCGCCGGTCCCCCCGCCCTCACGCGCGGGCCGTCCACCCACACACGTTCGAGCGTCGCACTGCGCGGCTGCTCACTGGCGTCGATCTCGAGATTCAGACTTTCGATATCGACGTCTTCGAATGCATTGCGCATCAGCAGGTTGATCGGCGCGACGACTGAAGCCGCCGCACCCACCGACGGCTGATCGCCGGTGAAGAGATCCTCGAAATCCACTTTCCCGTACTTCTTCAGCGTCGCAGCGCCCTTCATCGCATAGGTCGCTACGCCGTTCTGCCGCTCGTAGGAGGTCAGCGTGTTGAGGATGGCGACGTAGGCCAGGAGCGGTGTGAACAGCTGATCGCGGACGATGCCGATGTTGAACGACTTGCGGATGCCACGCTCTGAGCTCAGGGTCAACGTCACCGGAATCATCGACGGGCCTGGCCCGAGTGTTCCTGCGATCGTCGTTGCGCGATCCTGCGACACGATGCCGACGACTTCGCCGGTGCTGGCGATCTTCTGTGACGCGGCGAGACTCGGGAGTACGGTGAACACGTGCGCGCGCGTCATCGGGAATTGCGTGGGACCGAGCTGATAGAAGGGATGGCCGAATGCGTAGACGCGATTGCCATCGACCTCGGTGACCGTGCCGGTGGCGCCCACTTCGAAGTCGCCGTTCATGAGTCCGACGCCGATTGGATCCCCAGGCCGGAGGGCGGGCAGCCGCGAGCCATTCGACTGCACCTGTGAGAAAGCCACTTGCTCCGAGCCAGCCATGATCGTGACGAATCCCTGATCGCGGAACGCGGAGACGACAGGATCGATGACGTTGGGATCGAAGCCGCCAAAGGAGAGCGGCGTGGCAATCGGACGAAGCAGCGTGCCGATGCCGGCATTCACTGACGGGTCCCCGAAGACTTGCACGTCGGACGGGCTGTCGGCAAACGGCCGGATCCACGAGAACGCCTGGCGCAGCGATGCGCGCAGGCTCTCCTGTGTGAGCGGCATCTGCAGATCGACGCGAGCCGCCTGACGCCTCGGGCCGGGGAGCGTCGCATCAGCGGTCATCTCGTCGATGGGCGTGATGCCGGCGATTGGTTCTTTGGAGAATTGGCCCAGCGAGTACGACACCGCACCGACGAGACGTCCATCGATGTAGACCGGGCTCCCGCTCATGCCGGCGATCACACCAGTGTTGGCGAGCGGCCCGCCTTCGAGCCTGGCAAGAATCAGATTGCGGCGCGGGCCGATGCTGTTCCGCAGCACGCCGATGATGTGGACCGTGAATTCCTCGAGGCGATCTCCCTCGAAGACGGTGCGGCCGATGCCGACCATCCCGGGCTTGATCTCATCGATCGCAAAGGTACGTGACTGGGCTGGCAGCCCGGCTGCAACTGCGAGCACAAGGGCTATAACAACGGCGCCGCGGAGAATATTCATGCGGGGGCTCAAGCCTGATGATACGGATAAATACCTGAAACTGCTAGGGTCCCGGCCCTGCCGTCGTTGACAGCACCCCAGCGGCTGAAGTACTGTCTACACCTCTGAATTCGGTCAACATGCGGCATTCGTTTAGCCCCTTCGTGTTCCCGGCTTCCGCCAGCTATTGGTGGTGGTACCGGTTTGCAACTGAAGGGGCGGCTGCCTAGCATCTGACACACGCGCGAAACTCGGCAAGACCCAAACGCCTCTTCAGCCTTCGGTTGGAGAGGCGTTTTTGTTTGTGATGACACCTTTCATTATGACGAGCGCATTGCTCTGTGAGACGGTGACCGGCCTCACGATGGCCGAGCTCGTGCGGGCACGTGACGAGGCGACCCACGGCGACATGGTCGAACTGCGTCTCGATGGGGTCAACGATCTCGATGTCGCGGGCGCGCTGCAGGGTCGTCGAGTGCCGGCGGTGGTCACGTGCCGGCCGACGTGGGAAGGCGGCCGGTTCGACGGCTCTGAGGAGGAGCGGGCGCGGATTCTTGCCCGTGCGCTCGCGGCCGGTGGCGAGTACGTGGATGTCGAATGGCGCGCCACGCAGTCGAGCGGCGACTTCATGTCCATCGTGCGCCATGACCCCGTTCGGGTCGTCGTGTCGTCGCATGACTTCGATCGCGTGCCGAGCGATCTTGACGATCGTGTCCGCGCGATGCGCGGCGTCGGTGCGGGTTCGATCAAGATGGCGGTGACCGTCTCACGATTGACCGAGACCGTGGCGCTGAAGGAGATCGGTGCGGTTGGCGATGCGGTCGTGATCGGCATGGGCGAGGCGGGGGTGCCGTCACGGCTACTGGCCGCGCACTACGGTTCGAAGTGGACGTATGCGGGCCATGGTGTCGCGCCAGGTCAGATTCCGGCCGAGACGATGGCCGACGACTTTCACTTTTTTCGGGTTGGTCCAGAGACGCGAATCTTCGGCGTGGTGAGCACGAACGCCATGCATTCGCTCTCGCCCGTGATGCACAACGCTGCATTCGAAGAGGCCGGGATCGATGCCGTCTACGTGCCGCTGCGGGCATGCGACTTCGACGATTTTCTGTCCTATGCCGCGTCGATGGGCATCGAAGGGGCGAGCATCACGATTCCGTTCAAGCTCGATGCGCTCAGAGCGGCGACGCCCGTCGATCGCGTGACGCAGGCGGTGGGGGCAGCCAACACCTTGCGTCGCGCCGGGAACGGCTGGCAGGCGACGAACACCGATGTCGAGGGCTTTCTCGCGCCGCTCGATGCCGTGTTCGGCACACGTCTGAGAAACGCTCGTGCAGCAGTGCTCGGCGCGGGCGGATCGGCACGCGCCGTCGTCGCCGCATTGCGATCGCGTGGAGTGATCGTCACCGTCCATGCGCGACGGTCGGAGCAGGCGCGGCAGCTCGCGCAGGAACTCGACGCGGTGACGGGCGAGTGGCCAGCACCGGCGGGATCGTGGGACGTGCTGGTGAACTGCACGCCGCTTGGCGGCGCGGGGAAGCGCGATGAATCGCCGCTCCCATGCGAGCTCGTTGCGGGACCGCTGGTCTACGACCTCACGTACGGACCGGGCCCGTCACGTCTGCTGCGTGACGCGAAAGCGGCGGGCGCCCTGACCATCGATGGGCTACCGATGCTCATCGCGCAGGCCGAGCGGCAGTTCGAGTGGTGGACCGGACAAAAACCGGGACCGGGAGTGATGGCAAACGCGGTACGTCGCAAATTGGGAGCCGTCGAACGCACGACGTAGAGCGCACGCTTGAGCGTGCGCGGACAAGCGAATGAAACTCACATCGTTCGAAGAATTCAAAGAACTGGCTCAGCGCGGTACCTTCGTGCCCGTTTACAAAGAGCTGATCGCCGACATGCTGACGCCGGTGTCGGCGTTCCTGAAGATCGCCGAGCACGCCGACTACGCATTCCTGCTCGAGTCGGTCGAGGGTGGCGAGCACGTTGGCCGCTATTCGTTCCTCGGAAAGGATCCGTTCCTGATCCTCCGCTCGACGAACGGCAAGACGATCATCGATCGCGCCGGACAGACGACCGAGTCCGATCAACCGTTCATCGCGACGGTGCGGGAGATGATGGCGGGCTTCCACTCGCCGTTCGTCCCTGGCTTGCCGCGGTTCACGGGAGGAGCGGTCGGCTATCTCGGATACGACGCTGCGGCCTGGTTCGAGCCGGTCGATCTCCAGTCCGCGACCGCGGTCGACGAAGAGGCCGCCTTCATGTTCTTCGACACGGTGCTGGCGTTCGATCACGTGCGTCATCGCATCTTGATCATCGCCAACGCACGAATTACTGGCGACGAAGATCTCGAGTCGCTGTACCAATTCGCCTGCGCGAAGATCGACTTCGTCGAGCGCGACCTCGATCGCGCGCTGTCGAAGGCGCCGCCAGGCAACGGTGCGGCCTTCGAGGTGACGTCCAACGTCACTCAGGCCGAATTCGAGCAGATGGTCCGCACGGCGAAGGAGTACATCGCTGCTGGCGATATCTATCAGGTCGTGCTCTCACAGCGTTTCGAAGCGCCGCTCGCTGCGGATCCATTCACTGTCTATCGCGCACTCAGGCACGTCAATCCGTCACCCTACATGTATTTCCTCCGTGTTGGCGGTCGGTCCATCGTCGGCTCGTCACCGGAAATGCTGGTGCGTGTCGAAGGACGTCGCGTGGAGACGCACCCGATTGCCGGCACGCGGCCGCGCGGGCGGAACGAGGATGAGGACGTGCGGCTCGCCGAAGAGCTGAAGCGCAACGAGAAGGAACGCGCCGAGCATGTCATGCTCGTTGATCTCGGACGTAACGACGTTGGCCGTGTCTCCGAGTACGGCACCGTGCGAGTCCCGACGTACATGGCGCTCGAGCGTTACTCGCACGTGATGCACCTGGTGTCGATCGTCGAAGGCAAGCTGGAGTCGTCTCACGATCGCCTTGACGCACTCGTGGCGTGTTTCCCGGCCGGCACCGTGTCAGGCGCACCAAAGGTGCGAGCCATGGAGATCATCGCGGAGCTCGAGAACCGTCGGCGCGGTGTGTACGCCGGGGCGGTCGGCTATCTCGACTTCGCAGGCAATCTCGACTTCTGCATCACGATTCGTACCGTCCTGATTGAGAACGGGCGCGCCTACGTCCAGGCCGGCGCGGGCATCGTCGCCGACTCGAACCCGGCGGCGGAATACGAAGAGACGCGTGACAAGGCGAAGGCTGTGATTCGCGCCCTAGAACTCGCGCAGGCGGGCTTGTAATGGTTCTCGTTATCGACAACTACGATTCGTTTACCTACAACCTCGTGCAATATCTCGGCGAGCTTGGCGCCAGCGTGCGCGTGCGCCGCAACGATCAAGTGACGCTCGGCGAGATCGAGGTGATGGCGCCCGATCAGATTGTGATCTCGCCTGGTCCGGGTCGTCCCGAGGACGCCGGCATCACACCGGACGTGATCAGGCGGTTCGGTCCTCGGACGCCGCTGCTCGGCGTCTGCCTCGGTCATCAGGCCATCGGCATGGTCTACGGCGGCACCGTCTCGCGCGCCAACGCGCCGATGCACGGCAAGACATCCACTGTCGTGCACGATCGCAAGGGTGTCTTCGCCGGAATCAACGAGCCGTTTCTCGCGGGCCGGTATCACTCGCTGGTGATCGCCACAGACAGCGTTCCGAGCGACCTCGAAGTGGCGGCGCGCACCAAGGACGACGGCACGATTATGGCGGTCCGGCACCGCACGTATCAGGTGCACGGCGTGCAGTTTCACCCTGAGTCCGTGCTCACCGAGGAGGGGCGGAAGATTCTGCGGAACTTCCTCGACCTGTGATGTTCACGCCCTTGATCGAGAAGCTCGTTCGCCACGAGGACCTCACCATGGACGAGGCCACGGCGGCGATGCGCGAAGTCATGCAGGGCCGTGTGCCGTCCGCCGCGCTGGCCGCGCTGCTGTCGGCGTTGCGTATGAAAGGTGAACGGCCGGCCGAGCTCGTCGGCTTTGCCCGTGCGATGCGCGAGCACTCCGTCACGATCACGAGGCCCGACGGCGAGGTGTGCGACACCTGTGGAACTGGCGGGGATCGCGCCGGCACATTCAACATCTCGTCGGCTGCGGCGATCGTCGTCGCGGCATGTGGCGCCAAGGTGGCCAAGCACGGGAATCGATCGGTGTCGAGCCGTTGTGGCAGCGCCGATGTGTTCGAACAGCTCGGCGTGAATCTGGCTGCGTCACCGGCGATCGTCGAACGTTCTCTCCATACGGGCAATATCGCCTTCTTCTTCGCGCCCACATTCCATCCATCCATGAAGCACGCGGGTCCGACACGGCGTGAGATGGGTATTCGCACGGCGTTCAACCTGCTCGGCCCGCTGACCAATCCCGCGGGCGCGACGCGTCAGGTCGTTGGCGTGCCGCGCGCTGATTTGACCGACCTGCTCGCGCGGTCGCTGCGCCTGCTTGGCTCGGCCCGTGCCTGGGTTGTGCACGGCGCGGACGGGATCGACGAGATCTCGACGACCGGCCACACCAAGGTGTCCGAATGCCGCGAGGGGGCGGTTCACACCTTCTACATCCACCCATCGGAGTTCGGCATTCGCAAGGCCACGCTCGCCGAACTCCTTGGCGGCGATGCTGCCGAGAACGCGGCGATCGTGCGCCGTGTGCTGGAGGGCCACGCGGGTGCTCCACGTGATGCCGTTGTCCTCAACGCAGGGGCCGCGTTGTTCGTCGCCGATCGCGTCGAATCGGTGCGCGAGGGCATCCGCGTCGCAGCCGCTGCGATCGACTCCGGCGTCGCAGTCGCGACGCTTGAGGCCATGGTGCGCGCGTCGCAGGCAGAGGCAGTCGCATGAGCGCACCTGATCTCCTTCGAACGATCGTCGCCGCAACGCAGCAGATCACCGAGACGCGCCGCGCTCAGGAGCCGGTCTCGGCATTGGAGCGTCGCGCCGCGGCGCGGTCGCCGCAGGGCAATCGATTCGAGGCGGCGCTC
>DAINQP010000209.1:0-10335 GCA_036742665.1 Vicinamibacterales bacterium
AAGGACGACGCGCTGCATGGCATGAAGTTGATGGTGCTGCAGCCGCTCGGTCCAGACGGCAGTGCCGTAGGCCGAACGCTCATCGCCGTGGATGCGGTCGGTGCAGGTGTGGGTGAGACGGTGTTTTTTGTCCGCGGGAAAGAGGCGTCGTTTCCGTTCTATCCGACGGAAGTGCCAACCGACGCGGGCATTGTCGGCATCGTCGATCAAATAGACGTACCGTAGGGCCGTCCTGGTTGGACGGCCAAGCGCGTCCAGAAGGACGCGCCCTACGAACCATATGCAAATCGCTCGAGTGGTCGGCACCGTGGTCGCGACGCAGAAGCACGCCAAGTTTGACGGAGCCAAGCTGCTGCTCGTGCAGCCGGTGGGTCTCGATGACACGCCGCAAGGAACGCCGCTGCTGGCCGTGGATACCGTCGGCGCCGGCGTCCACGAGAAGGTGCTTGTCGTGATCGAAGGCCGCGCCGCCGGCGAGGCGCTCGGCCGCAAAGCCGCACCCGTCGACGCCGCGATCATTGGTATCGTGGACCACGTGGACGCACAGGAATGACGGAGCAGGAACTTCGCGCACTGGTCCGTGACGCGATCGCGAAACACGCCGCTGCACACATCGATTCGCCGCCGGCGCGGACGATGGCGCGCCTGCACCCGAGTCATTCGGTGATTGCGCTTCCAGCTGGGTCTGACGGCGACGGTCTGTGTATCATCGAACCTGCGGTGGCCTGCAACCACTGCGGCTACTGCAAGTCACTGGGGCACTAAGGGGTCCGGAGTCATTTTTCGCGACCCGCGAAAGTGATTCGTCGAGCTCCGAAAATGACTCCCGACCCCATTTCGAAGCCTCGCGTTCTCGTCACACGACGAATTCCGTCGTCTGTTCTGACGCGCCTCGAGGAGGCCGCCGACGTCGAGCTCTATAGCCGTGGTGATCTGCCGCACGAGGAGTTGATCGCCCGCATTGCAGGCAAGCAGGGCCTCCTTTCGGTCGTCACTGATTCGATCGATCGTGCCGTGCTCGAGGCAGGGCACGATTTGAAAATCGTGTCCACCATCGCGGTCGGATACAACAATATCGACATCGCCGCCGCGCGCCAGCGCGGCATCATCGTCACCAACACGCCGGACGTCCTGAACGAATCGACCGCGGATCTTACGTGGTCGCTGATCCTCGGCGTGATGCGCCGCATCGTCGAGGGGGACCGACTCGTGCGCCGCGGGCAGTGGAAGGGTTTCGCGCTGGATTTCATGCTCGGATCAGATCTGCGGGGCAAGCAGTTGGGCATCATCGGATTCGGCCGCATCGGACAGGCGGTCGCGGCGCGTGCACCGGCATTCGGCATGCGCGTGGCCTACACCGGCCGAGGGCCGAAATCGGACGTGGACGGCGAGTTCATGCCGCTCGATCGCTTGCTGTCCACGTCGGACGTCGTGTCTTTACACTGTCCGCTCACTGCGGAAACGAAGCATCTCATCAACCAGACCACGCTGGCCCGGATGAAGCGAAGCGCGTATCTGATCAGCGCCGCACGCGGTCCGGTGGTGGACGAGGCCGCGCTGGCGTGGGCGCTGGAGAATCGACTGATTGCGGGAGCCGCGCTCGACGTTTACGAGAAGGAGCCCGACATCCACAAAGGGCTGCTTGGCTTCGAGAACGTGGTGCTGTCGCCGCATCTGGGAAGTTCCGCGATCGAGACGCGCACGACGATGATTCAGCTTGCGGCGCAGAACATCATCACGGTCCTCTCAGGTCAGCCGCCACTGACGCCGATTCCGTAGGTCTATGTAACCTCGCCTTTGCCTTTTGACCCTTGCCCTTTGACCTTCGTTCACCCAGGATCTCGATGAACGGTGTCCATCGAAAACGCCGGCAAACACACCGCAATGTATTCAGCGCCACCGTGCGGCGTGCTGTAGCGAATCCACTCGCCCGGCAACGTGACGACGGCCTGTCCAGCATTGACGTCGATCACGCCGTGCTCATGTTCGACGCGCACCGTGCCCTTCAGCACGACCGTGATCTCCTCGAACTGCGGCCGCTGGCCCGGTTCCTTCCAGCCGGGCGGTGATACCATCCGCGCGACGCTCACTGATGAATGTCCGGAGTTGACGCGACCGGTGTACTCCTCGATCCGTTTCGGAGGTGTACCCGCTGCCTGAACGATCGTGGGGCTCTCTATGAGTCTGGGCATGGCAGTTATCGAAGCTTGATGACGGGATCGCGCCGCGGTGGCGGCACGTATGCGCTGACGAGACTTTCATGGCCGCCCGCGCCGACGGCGGCGACGCCGAACACGTAGTTATCGATCGAGAGTTTCGGCAGCACGAACTCCGTGACGTTGCCCACGAGCTGCGTGTGCTGCCAGTCGCTGGTCCAGGCCTCCCGCCAGTAGAGGCGGTACGCCGATGCGCCAGGTGATGCGTTCCATCGCAGATTGGCGTCGTAGCCCGACGGCTGCCTGCCAATCATCATCTGGCCACGCGGATTGGTCACCACAGGAGCGGGAGGTGCGAGCGCCAGTGATGCGACGGCGGCCGCGTTCACGCGTACGTTCTGCGCGAGGTACCGAACATCGACGCCGTCAACCGTGTCGGTGGCCGCGTGCTGCCTGGAGAAGTCTTCTTTCGACTCCCGGAACGCCACGGCCGGGAAGCCGTACTGCGTGAAGGCCGTGTGGTCGCTGCCGCGGCTGAATCGATCCTGCCTGGCCATGAGGCGGACCTTGTGCGACGGCACATACACGGCCGCTGCCCGCGCGATGTAGCGCGCCAGTGACCGCGACATTGAATCCTCGGGGCCTTCCGAATACACGCGGACCGACTCAGCATCGGTCGTGCGATCACCACCGCGCGAGTTGCCGACGATGTCGCTGTTGAAATCGCCTTCGACCGGCACCTTGTCCTTGAACAGCTCCATCGCGTGTGCCCGCGCGCCGATGAGACCTTGCTCTTCCCCGGCCCACAACACGAAGGCCAGCGTGGCGTCGAATTCCACGCCGCTCTCCGCGAACACGCGCGCCAGCTCCATGGTCAGGGCGGTGCCGCTGCCGTTGTCGTTGGCGCCGGGAGCGTCCGCGTTGTAGTCCTGGTCGCGGCGCAGCTGCGGATCTGGTCGTGGGGTGTTTGAAGGGGCTCGCGTATTGGCGCTGATTTGGCCCTCTTCGCCGATATTGACGGAGTCGTAGTGTGCGGTGACGTAGACGCGTCGAAGACTCTTGCCGGGCAGCAGTGCCACGATATTCCGAATATCTACGTTGCGGGTAATGCGGCCCTGCCGTGCCAGTTTATGAGTGTCGAAGCTGACCTGCAGCCGCGGGCTCGATCGCGTCATCTCGTCGAAGATCCACTGACGGGCGGCGCCGATTCCGCGAGTCGGCGAATCGGTATCTGACAGCGTATGGCGCGTTCCGAAGCCAGCCAGCTTCTGCACCAGCGCGGAGAGCCGCTCCTCCGAGATGCTGGCCACGATCTTCTGAATGCGCGGATCCGCGGCCGGCGCAGTGATTTCCTGGGCGATCGACGCGCCAGGGTGGGCGAGGAGTGCGACGAGCAGTACGATGGGAAGCCTGCGCATCTTTGGCCGAATGCTAGCATCAGATGTCGGTCCGCCTAAAGGCGGACACTACACATGCGAGACCCCCAGCACGTCGGGCGCGTGATGCGCACGCTTGGCCGCGCGATTACCGGGATGGACCTGCCGGCCGTCGAGAAGATTTCCGAGTCGCAGTCCGAGGATCCGTTTCAGATCCTCATTGCGACCCTGCTGTCTGCGCGCACACAGGATGTGACGACGCACTCCGCCTCGACGAGGCTGTTCAAGCGGGCCCGCACCCCACGCACGATGGCGCGTCTCGATGTGAAGGAGATCGAGACGCTGATCTATCCAGTCAGCTTCTATCGCAACAAGGCGCGGCACGTGAAAGCCTGCTGTGAGATGCTCGTGAACCGCTATCGGGGTCGCGTCCCATCGACGATGAACGACCTCGTGACACTGCCGGGCGTCGGCCGCAAGACCGCAAACCTGGTGCTGATTCTCGGGTTCAAGAGCAGTCAGAACATCTGCGTGGACACTCACGTGCATCGCATCTCGAATCGCCTCGGCTGGGTGAAGACGCGACTACCGGAAGAGACCGAGCAGGCGCTCTATCGATCAACGGAGTCGCGGTGGTGGCCGTTGCTCAATCTGTATCTGGTCACCTGGGGACAGAACGTATGTCGGCCGGTCTATCCACGGTGCGGGGATTGCGCCATCGCGCCTGATTGTCGAAGAATTGGCGTGCGGAGGGAGACGCGATGAGACCCGCAGCGTGTGTGCTGGTGATGACGATTGCGGTGGCAACCGGGGCCGGAGCAGCAGATCAGGCAAGTACCAGCAAGCCCGCTCAGGCCGGTGCCAAGCCTGCGGCGCCAGCCGCTCCAGGACGGTCGCCCGGTGGGGGGCCGGTGATCGTGTTCGATACGGCCAGGGGCTCCTTCGAAGTCGAGACCTATCCCAACGAGGCGCCGAAGACCGTCGCCCTCGTGCTCGATCTCGTGAAGCGCAACTACTACAACGGGCTGCGAGTACATCGCTACGAGCCAGGCATGCTGGTGCAGTGGGGCGATCCGCAAACGCGGGACATGACGAAGAAGGCTGACTGGGGAACGAGAGGCAGCGGAAACCCTGTCGGCGTTTCGGAGGTGAGCCCGAAACGTCCGCACCGTGCTGGCGCGGTTGGCGCAGCCTGGGCGCGCGACCCGCGTTCGTTCGACGGCCAGATCTACGTTGTCGTGGCTGCGCAGCCGCAGCTCAACAGCCGTTATACGGTCTGGGGTCAGGTGATTTCGGGAATGGATGTCGTCGAGAAGCTGCGCGTCCCCGACGTCATCAAACGGGCAAGCGTGAAGCAGAGCGCGACGAAGTAGAGGCCGCCTTCAGGCGGCCTTGCGACACCAGGTCCTCGATTTCCGGATAACGTTGGATCAGCTCCGGCGGATAGTCGCCCTCAATCGGCTCACCGAGCTGCGCCTTCAACATCACCGCGTTCACCACCGACTTCGCGGCGAAGTGATTGTTCGTATAGAGGTACGACTTCCGCACCAGCGCCTTCGCAGCCCCGGCGATGTCGGCAAACTCCTGGAGTTCCTTGCCTGAGTACAGATAGTTGTAGCGATCTTCGCTGGCATCATGACGCCACCACTGCGTGGCGTTGCGCCCGTGCAGACGCATGTAATAGAACGTCTTCACGTTGGGCAGATAGTTCTGGCGAATCGAGAACTGGAACTTCGGCTCATCGATCTGCACCCAGGCGGCGCCGAACGCATTCAACATCGCGAGCGTGTCACCGATCGCATCGCTCCAGCTCTTATGGCGAAGCTCGACGGCAATCGGGTAATCGCGGCCGCCGAAGACATGTAACAGTTGCGCAAGATACTCGCGCGACGCTGGAGTGTCTTTGAAGCTGGGCGGAAACTGCGCCAGCAGTGCGCCGAGCCGGCCTGATTCGGCGAGCGGATCGATGCCCGCGCGGAACTCGTCGATGTCGGCCTGCGTCACCTGGGCGAGCAGATCGAGCAATGCCCCCTCAGCGCCAGGCGCTCGCTTGAGTGCCGCCTCACGAAACATCTTCGGGTGCGTGAACTTCTGATACAGCTTCAGCGAGAACTCGAAGTCTGACGGCGTACGCTCGACCCAGCCCCGTGTCACGTCGGCGCGCGGCTGGCCGTAGAACGTCGAGTTCACTTCGACCGTGTCGAAATGTTGCGCGTAGAAGCGCAGTTCGTCGAAATCGGCGGTCCCGGCGCGCTTGGAGCGGGTTGCCGGATAGAAGAGCCCGTTCCATTTGCCCTTCCCGGTGGAGTAGTTCCAGCCCGACGTTCCGATGCGCAAGCCCACGTTAGTACAATAACCAATTGCCAGTCCGGCTGAAGCCGGACACTACGGGAATGCTCACCATCAACGAGATCTTCCATTCGGTCCAGGGAGAGTCCACATACGCCGGACGGCCGTGTGTGTTCGTGCGTCTCACCGCCTGCGATCTGCGCTGTAGCTGGTGCGATACGCCGTATGCCTTTTACGAGGGCAGCAAGCGTTCCCTGGACGATGTCATCGATCAGGTCGATCGATACGGCTGCTCGCTGGTCGAGGTCACCGGCGGCGAGCCGCTGCTGCAGGAAGAGGTGTACCTCCTTATGCAGCGTCTGCTCGACAGTGGCAAGACGGTGCTGCTCGAGACCGGCGGCCATCGCAGCACGGAGCGTGTGCCGGCTGACGTCGTGACGATCCTCGATGTGAAGTGTCCGGGCAGCGGCGAGGTCGCGAAGAACGACTGGAAAAATCTCGAGCGCTTGCGTCCGCAGGACGAGGTCAAGTTCGTCGTCAAGGATCGCGGCGACTACGAGTTTGCCCGCGATGTCATCGCACGCCACGAGCTCATTGGCCGCGCCGCGGCGATTCATTTGTCGCCGGTGCATGGAGTCCTCGATCCAAAGATGCTGTCGGAATGGGTGCTGGCTGACCAGCTGCCGGTGCGCGTCCAGTTGCAGCTGCACAAGTACATCTGGAGTCCTGACACACGCGGTGTCTGACGCGGTCGTTCTGCTCAGCGGGGGACTCGACTCGTACACCGCCGCGGCGAGTGCGCGGGCGGACGGCTTCCGGCTGTTCGCGTTGACCATTCGCTACGGTCAGCGACACGCAACGGAGCTGAAGGCGGCGCGCGCCGTTGCCAAGTGGCTTGGCGTCGAGCGCCACATCGAGCTCGCTGTGGATCTGTCCATGTTCGGCGGTTCGTCGCTCACGAGCGATACTCCGATACCGAAGGATCGGCCGATCGACCCGAACGAGATCCCGTCCACCTACGTCCCGGCCAGGAATACGGTCTTCCTCGCGCTCGCACTCGGCTGGGCCGAAGTCCTGGGCGCCCACGACATCGTCATCGGCGTGAACGCACTCGACTTCTCGGGATATCCCGACTGTCGTCCGGAATTCGTGGCGGCATTTGAACATCTCGCGACGCTGGCGACCGCGAGAGGCGTGCACGGCGAACGCTTTCGCATTCACGCGCCGCTGCAGATGCTGAACAAGGCCGACATCATCAGGCGTGGTATGGCGCTCGGGCTCGACTACTCGCTCACCCACAGCTGCTACGACCCCGGCCCGGAGGGCGCGTGTGGCCGCTGCGACAGCTGCGTCCTTCGTGCCGCAGGATTTGCGGAAGTCGGTGTGCCAGACCCCGCGCTACATACCGCGCCAAAGCCTTCACGCGAACGCAGACCATGACCGAGCGCATCTACTACACCGACGCTGCGCGCCGTTCATTCGATGCCGTGGTTACCGCTGCCGTCGTGCATGAAGGCACCTTGGCAGTCGTCCTCGATCGGACGGCCTTCTATCCCACCTCGGGCGGGCAGCCGTTCGACATCGGCCGTCTCGGTACGACCGACGTCGTGAACACGATCGACGATGGTGAGAACGTGCTGCATGTGGTGAAGTCGCCGTTGGGCGTCGGCGAAACGGTCCGCGGGGAGATCGATTGGGTGCGGCGGTTCGATCACATGCAACAGCACACCGGTCAGCATGTACTGTCGGCGGCCTTTGATCGGGTGCTCGACAACCGCACTATGAGCTTCCACATGGGCGGAGAATCAGCGACGATCGACCTCGCGCGTGAAGTGTCGCCAGCCGACGTCGAGCGATGCGTGGACGAGGCCAACCGCGTGGTATGGGAGGACCGCGCAGTCACGATCCGATTTGCCTCGCCGGAAGAGGCCGCCCGCTTGCCGCTGCGCAAGGAGCCCGTCCGTGAGGGACCGCTGCGGTTGATCGACATCGCGGACTTCGATCTTTCTGCCTGCGGCGGAACGCACGTCTCGCGCACTGGCGAGATTGGCCTGATCGCGGTGACGGCGACCGAGAAGTTTCGTGGCGGGATGCGGCTCACGTTCGTATGCGGTGGGCGGGCACTGCGCGCGCTACGCGAATATCGAGACGCGGTTGCCGGAAGTGTTCGCGCGTTGTCTGTGCTGCCCCACGAGTTGCCGGCGACTGTCGAACGGATTCAGATCGAGGGCAAGCAGGCGCGCAAGACGATCTCGCGACTGCAGTCAGATCTCGCCGTCCATGAAGCGGCGCGGCTCATCGCCGCATCTCCTGCTGTTGACGGCAATCGCCGTACTGCGCACGTCGTGGACGGCTGGGACTCGGCCGGTATCAAGGCAATCGCCTCCGCGATGACTGCGCAGGCAGGCATCGCAGTGGCGCTGCTCGGCACGTCAGCCCCGATGGGGCTCGTTGTGGCGCGGTCGTCAGATGTCGCGCTCGACGCAAACGCAGTACTCCAGCAATTGTTGAAACGATTCGGCGGCCGGGGCGGTGGCAAGGCTGAACTCGCGCAGGGGGCAGGTCTCGCGGGCGATCCGCAGGAGATTGCCGCGGCGGCGCGCGACCTGATTCGTACGTAGTGTCCGGCTTTAGCCGGACTGGGAGAATCACGTGAGCGCCGTTGTCCGAAACCTGACGACCGACGAAGACATCCTCGCGGCACGCGGCGTCATGCGCCAGCTCCGACCACAGATTCCGGACGCCGCCTACCTCTCCACCGTGCGCCGCATGATGGAAACCGACGGGTACCTGCAAGCTGCCGTCTTCGACGGCGAGAACGTCGTCGCCGTGGCAGGCTACCGATTCATGGAAATGCTCTACGCCGGCAAGACGCTCTACGTGGACGACCTCAATACGGACGAAACGCGCCGCTCACGTGGCCACGGAAAGATGCTGATGGACTGGTTGAAGCACGAAGCGAAGGAGCGCGGTTGCGTGCAGCTGCAGCTCGATTCTGGCGTCCAGCGAGAGCAGACGCATCGCTTCTATTTCCGCGAGGGGCTAACGATCAACTGTTACCACTTCCGGATTGATTTGTAGGCCCAGCCCTCTTGAACCCGGCTCTGATCACCCTCACCCTCCAGCAATACCTTTCAGTCGCGTCAGGACGGCCGGGTTCACCACATTGATCGGTCGTCCCCGGCCGTATGCGATGACTTGATCGAACACATCCGAAAACTGGGTCTCGAACTCGTCTCGAGTGACATAGCCGATATGCGGCGTACAGACGACGGTGTCGATCGCGAGGAGAGGATCGTTCGGATCACGCAGCGGTTCCTGCTCGAAGACGTCGACAGCGGCGAGGCCGGGGCGTCCCGTACGCAACGCACGCACGAGCGCGCCCGACTCGATGAGCTGAGCGCGGCTGGTGTTGACCAGCAGCGCGGACGGCTTCATGCGCGCGAGGTCCTCGGCAGTGACGATGCCACGAGTGTCATTCACCAGGCGCATGTGCAGGGAGACGATCTCCGACTCTTCGTACAACGCGGACTTGCTCGAGGCGGCCTCGTAGCCGTCCGCCTCCGCTCGTTGCCGTGAGGCGTCCCGTGCCCAGACCAGCACTCGCATGCCGAATGCCTTTCCATAGCCGGCGACCGTGCTGCCGATTCGGCCGTAGCCGTGAATGCCAAGCGTCTTGCCGCGAAGTGTGCTCCCGACGCCCATTTGCCAGTTGCCTGACTGCAGCGAGCGCATCTGCTGCGGAATCTGGCGCATGGCGGCAAGGATCAGTCCCCAGGTCAGTTCCGCGGCAGCATAAGAGGGACTGCCCGGATGCATGTCTGATGACACGATCACGCCGCGGCTCGTGCACGCCTCGATGTCGATGTGCGGGTACGCGCTGCGCTGACTGATTAGCCTGAGTTTGTCGAGACGCTCGAGGAGCGGTGCTCGGATTTGCGTGCGCTCGCGTATGAGGACCAGGACGTCGGTATCTCGCAGGCGCTCGGCCAGCGCGTCAGTATCCTGGACGTGATCGTTCCAGATGTCCACGTGGTGGCCATCCAACTTTCGAAAACACGGCATGGTCCGCAGCGTATCGAAGTAGTCGTCGAGGATGGTGATGCGCATAGACGCAGTGTGCCGGCAGCCCCGTGATCATTAATCTACTCGCAGCTTCGAATATTCCGGATGCCCGCCAGGCGTAAGAGACGTCGAGCTACTAGCGGCCGCGGGGTTGATCTTTAAACGGCCTCGCGCTACTACTTCCGCGAGAACGACGCGAGTTGTACGGCGATTGCATCGAGGGCGTCATTTGCGTTCGCGCCGGTGCCTTCGAAGTTGTTCATCAGGACGACG
This sequence comes from Vicinamibacterales bacterium, assembly GCA_036742665.1. Taxonomy (GTDB): domain Bacteria; phylum Acidobacteriota; class Vicinamibacteria; order Vicinamibacterales; family UBA2999; genus Gp6-AA40. Next base: position 10,160 of record DAINQP010000209.1, read on the forward strand.
AACGCCAGGTGCTCGCCGTCTCGGGTCGTGACATAGCCGGCCAACGTGCGGATGTTCGACATCGTGCCGGTCTTCGCGCGCACGTTGTTCTCGGCTGGGGTTCCCTTCATGCGCGTTGAAAGGGAGCCATCGATGCCGGCAATCGGCAGGCCGGTGACGAACGGCGACTTCGCCGA
>DAINQP010000210.1:0-5073 GCA_036742665.1 Vicinamibacterales bacterium
CGCGCTCCTGCTGATTCCGCTTCTCGTCATCGTCCTGATCCCGGTGTCGCTGGTGGCGCGCATCCGCCGCGGGACGATGCGCCGGCAGGCGCGCGGGTGGGTGGTGAAAGCGAACGCGATCGTGTTGCCTACGAGCAGCGCCCACCATGCCCAGCCGTCACCACGGCGAAAGGCCATGACCGCGATCCAGGAAATCTGGCGACGAGTCATGTCGGGAGTCCTCCAGTCAATCTGAGGAGCCATCGCATGCATGTGTGCCCGACGTCAGGGCCCTCGCCGTACATCATCGGGCACGCACCGGCGATCACACTGATGTCGTGTTGATGGCAGTACTCGACGGCCTCGGGACGAAACACTCGTGCTGTTGTCCATCGACTGATGCATCCACACGCGTCGAACGCCCGCCTCGTTGCAGGCGTACGATCCGTTGTGTCGTTGTCGGTCGCGTGATGATGACGACCCCGTCCACGCCACCAGGGATTGACTGCAGATCGGGAGAACAGTGACCCTTCGAACGTCTGCATGTGTGGATTCACCGCAAAGACCTCGTGGCCGGTGGTCTTCAGGCGGTGATAGATCACATTGCCGACGGGGTGGTGACCCTTGTCGCGCGACACGCCCGCCACTGCGATACGCTTCTGCGCAAGAAAGTCCTGCACCTTCATGTCGAGCGTTGTGGTCGTCATCGCCGCTCCTCACCGACGAGGCGCCCTCCGGCGCGGATCGCCGCCGCGCAGATCGTCATGATGTCCTGCGCCGAGAGCCGCGTTTCAGGACGAAGCAGCGTATAGGAAGAACCCGGCATCCTGCCTTCTTGCGGGTCCTGAGATGACACCGCTAACAGCGCCCGTTGCTGATCCGACAAGTAGGTGCCCCATTCCGAAAAGTTGACCGCCCGTCGCCCGTCCGCGACGCCGCGCGCCACGATAGGGAAGCGATCTGCGTGTACCACGGCCACTCGGTCGCATTCGAGTGACAGTCACCCACGAGCGATCGAGGACCGCGACGAGCCCGCTCGCGGTGCCCACGTATGTCTGAATCGTTAGGGCTGGATCAATCGGCGGGTTCGCGCGCCCGGGACGAACGAACTGCGCAGCGGCGAAGACGACGATGAAGACGAGGGCGGCCTGCTTCAATCGCTTCATGGCAATTGCCCAACGCAAGTGAGGTGCCGCCGTCCGCGCGCCACATCTGCGTGGGAGTCAGGCAGGATTCGATGCTCGATGATCGCGTTCGCGTGTTTTCACGCGTTGATACGGAGGACTCCCGGCGACGAGGCGCCGGCCGGCAGAGCCCGTTGCTCCGCCGACCGGACCAAGCACCAAGGACCACGAACGGACCTAGGACCAAGGACTGACTAGATTCCACCACTACCCCACGGCCCGGTGATCGCGAACGAGATCCCGGGCGACTGAATGTTCACGAATAGCCACTTGCCATCCGGGCTGTAGCACGCACCGGCGAACTCGCTGGCACGGAAGTCCGAATTGAAACCGTTCCACGGAATCGTGCGCAGATCGACGTTGTTCTGGATGAAGCGGAAGATCACGCCGTCGGTGGTGAGGCCGTGCACGTACTCGGTGCCGTCACCGTCTTCGCACAGCACAAGCCCGCCGCGCGGGCTCACCGTGATGTTGTCGGGCGCGTTGAGGACGTCGGCGGAGGGCGACTCGAACACCAGGCGCAGCCGCTGGTTCGCGGGATCGTATTCGAAGATCTGTCCCTGTCCCACGTTGCCGCCACTGCTCGCCACGAAGAAGATGCCGCCGAGGCCGTACCACGCGCCTTCGAGTTTGCCGAAGCGCGCCGCGCCTTTCGCTCGCCCCTGGTTGTACACGCTCGTGGCGCCGGTCGCCACCGCCGGGTCCGGAGTATCAATCACGTGCCACACCACGTCGCGCCACTGGTGGTTCTGATTGGTGCGCGTGTCGGCCAAGTTAACACCGGCTATGCCGAGCATCTCGAGGACGCCGCCATCTTCGAGCACACCCGGCGTCGTCGGCTTGAAGCGATAGAACCCCGAGCTCGATCCGCCATCCTCGGTTTCGTACACCCATCCCGTCGCGGGATCGATGGCCAGCGCCTCGTGCGAGAAGCGTCCCATCGCGTTGAACGGAGTGGGATGGGGTCCGGCCGTCAGCGTCGGGCCCGACGCGGGAACCTCGAAGATGTAGCCATGGTTCTTTGTGAGATCGCCATCGCCGATGCCGAGTGTCGTCTCCTCGCACGTCAGCCACGATCCCCACGGCGTCGTTCCGCCGGCGCAGTTTCGAACGGTGCCGCTGATGCTGGACCAGGAGCTCAGAAGGAGGCCACGATTCGTGTCGAACTCCAGCGTCGTCGTGCCGCCGCCGGCTTCCGGATCGTAGGCGAGGTCCGGCGCGAACGCGTCCGGGCCGTCAGCGATTTCGTGATTGCGCACGAGATAGATGCGGCCGCGTCCCGCTGCAAACGTCGCCATCCCATCATGCGCCGACGGCGTGAGCCGCCCGTCGTTCATCGGATCGCGCGTCCACCCGAATGACAGATATCTGAAATCCTCGGGCAGCATGAGCAGCGGCAATCCCGTCGTTTCATCGATCGCCGGAAAGAGTGGGCCGTAGTCGGGACTGGGTCCGCGGCCAGGACGCGAAAAACTTGGCCTGGCTGATAGCAGTGCTGTGAACGGAGCGGCCACACTGATGCCGGCGGTCGCCGCTGTACGAGCAAGAAACGAGCGTCTGTCGAGACGAGTCCTGAAATTCGAAGGTGCCATTCTGCCTCCCTGGATGAGGACCCAAGTGTGGAGGCGCCTGATGGCGGTCGTGTTTCAGCCGCGCCAAGACGATGTAAACGATCGCGACCTCGGGGATCCGACCGACGACCGAGAATGTCACCGCCGCAGCGATGGCCAGTCTTCGATCTTGATCCGCCCAAGCGGTTTCACCCCGCGATCGCCGTCCCGTCCGACGACCACAACTTCGCCGTCGGCCACGGTGCCCCAAGCCGGAAATGCACGCGAGATGTTCGGCATGTGCGTCACGATGATCGTGTTCGTGCCCTTGGGCAGCCGGCCCGCGCGTTCGCGCAGCCATTCACCCTGCGCGGCGCTCGATCCCTGCATACTCTGCCCTCCGTCACCCAGCTCCGGGTGAGACTGCACGTTCGGCAGTTCCGCCAGGCGCACAGTCTCGAGCGCACGGTACGTGGGACTGGATAACACCTCGCCGATCGGAATGTGCAGATCGCGCACGGCTTTGCCCATGGCGATCGATCCGCGGCGACCGGCCTCGTCCAGCTGCCGCTCTGCCTTGACGTTGTCGGGATTCGCCGATCGCGCATCGGGTGCCTCACGTGGAGAGCTCGCGTGCCGCATCACGAGCACGTAACCGCCTTTCTTCAGCGACGCGACCAGCGCTTGCGCAGACGCTGCCTGAGCGTTGGGCATGGCCGGAGTCAGCCACGCCGCCGCGGCGATCAGGACGAGCATCGTTTTGACGTTGTTTGCGTGTCTCGTCATCCAGCCTCCACATTCAGTATTCGCCTCTCGCGCGACGCGATCCAGCCACGAATAACGGAATCGAAACCAACTGAACAATCACCGCGAACACCACCAGCGCCAGGCGCGAGCGGTCGTAGAGCAGTCCGGTCGTGATGCTGCCGAGCAACCAGCCACCGCCATAACCGAGATAGAAAACGCCGAATGCGAGGTTGCGCTGGCCCTCCGGCAGCTCGCTCGCGATCAGCACTTTCAGCAGCGTGTCCTGTGTCGCATACCCGATGCCCCACAGCATCAAGCCGGCCAGCGCGGGCCAGAAACTGCCGAAAAAGACCAACGGAGAGAAGCATGCCGAGAGGATGACGGCCACGACCACGACTGAGATGCCGAGCTTGTCGTACGACTTGCCGAGAATGAGGCTCGCCACGACCGCACCCGCCGTTGAAAGTGCGAGGAAGATCGGCACCCAATGCGCGGTCACAGTGCCGGTGCTGGACAAGTGATACGACACGAGCTCAAAACTCATGAGCCCGGCGGCGAAGCATCCGCCTGCGGCCATGTAGAGCCAATAGGCCCGAGTGAATCCCTCTGCTGACGCGGTGGACGGGCCTCCCGCTTCAAGCCGCGACGGCACGGGAAACAGGACCCGTGCTGCGACGAGTGAAGCCAGCGCAAGGAGCGCGGCGATCAAGAGGACGGTATACCCACTGCGGAAGTCTCTTTTCAGGAAGAGCACCAACGCAATCAGCAGTGGGCCGAGGGTTGCGCCGGTTTCGTCCATCGCGGTGTTGACCGCGTACACCCATCCCCGGCCATGCTTGCCCGTCGAGTACGACAACATCGCTTCGACGGTCGGCTTGCGGAACGCGCGTCCGATCCGTTCGGCGAGCACCAGCGCGCCGGCGGCTTGCCAGCTCGTGGCCAGTGCCATCGCCGGCACGGCAAGCAGGTTGATCGCGTATCCAGCGAACGTAATTGGCCAGTACTTGCCGGTTCGATCCGCAAGGTACCCGGACACGGAGCGGAGCGCGTAGCCGAAGAACTCGCCGAGGCCAGCAATGATGCTGATGGCGGCAGCGCTCGCGCCCATCGATCCAAGGAACTGTCCATTGATGCTCGCGCCGCCCTCGTACGTCATGTCCGCGAACAGGTTGACGAGTCCCATCGTCAACACGAACCGGAATGCAGACGAAGACGAGACGAGTCCAGCGTCGCGCAGTCTCGTCATCAGCCACGAGGCGTGAACTGGGCGAGGTCGTAAATCCCAAGCGACTTCTCGATCGATGCGACGCGTTCGACCATCTTCTCGAAGCCCTCCTCGCCGAACAGTTGGTGCTCCTTCTTTTCGAAGTCCTCACCAAGTGCGTCGAATTCGTTCTTGGAGACGACGCTTCGCAGTGCGGGAAACAGCACGGTGTCTTCGCGCGCCTCGTGCGGTTCGTACATCCGAACGAACTGCCGCATCAAGCCCTTCAGCTTGGTCGCCGAGGAGGGATCCTTGAGCATCTGCGCGGTTGCCAATGTCGTGATCTGCTCAGTCACTCGGCGGCCCGCCTGGTGCTGCTCGCGAAGGACCTTTGTCAGATCCGCGAGCC
>DAINQP010000210.1:5173-10276 GCA_036742665.1 Vicinamibacterales bacterium
TTATGTCCGTGCATGCTGCACGAGCTTCGGCGTGATGAACCCCGATCGACGCGCGCCATCAGCGCTAGCATAGGAGCTGACGTGAGCATCAGCAGCACTCTCGTCCATCGCGCGGAGATCGAGTTTCACGAAGCCGCCGACGTGCTTCGCCCGTTTGTCGGGTGCTTCTGGGTAATCAACGCGCAGCGCGACGCGACGATTCGCGTCGTGCCCGACGGCAGCACCGCGATCTCGATTCAGTTACAGAAGAGTTACACCCCGGAATGGATTCTGCGCGGTCCGTTGGTCCGTCCTGACGAGCGGCGCTTTACGTCTGACGCACAACTGGTCGGCATACGGTTGCGTCCAGGCGTAGCTTTTCTCCTGAGCAAAACACCTGTGCATACGATGGTTGGTCGTCGTATCGCGCTGAACGGTGTGGCGGCGTTTCATGATCTCGTTGCGGAGTCGCCTCGCCCACTGACGCCCGAACGATGCATCGACGTCCTGCAACGGTTTCTCGTACAGCGGCTCGCCGATGCGCGCCTCCACTGCGTCGTTGCCGACGCCCTTCATGAAATCGAGCACGCGCACGGGTGCATCCTTGCTGCGGATGTGGCCGCGCGATGCCGCGTGAGCGCTCGTCACCTGCATCGTTTGATGCGCACGTGGGTGGGCTACGGCCCGAAGTGCTACGCAAACATCATCAGATTTCAAACGACGCTCCACGGCATTGAGCACGTTCCGGGCCCCACAGCTGCGGCCCTCGCAGCTGACAACGGATATTTCGATCAAGCCCACCTGATCCTCGACGTCGCTCGATTCGCCGGCGCGACCCCTGGCCGTCTGGCGTCGGCGGGTGTGGCCGATTTTTCCAAGACGCGCTGCGACGACCTCCCCTAGGCTTCCTGCTTGTGAGGAGTGACGATTCGTTCGGTGGTAGGCGCCCAACCAGTCACGAACGGATGACGGGACTGCCCTGGGATGCGTCGTACCACCATGGACCTGCGCCTTGGGATATTGGCCAGCCGCAGTCAGCAATAGTGCGCGTGGCATCCGAAGGCGGATTCGCCGGAACGGTGCTCGATGCGGGCTGCGGGACCGGAGAGAACGCTCTTCACCTCGCCTCGATGGGATTGTCGGTTCTAGGCGTTGACGTAGCTGAAACGGCACTGTCGATCGCCCGAGAGAAGGCCGCCGATCGTGGGATCGAGGTGGAGTTCACTGCGGCCGATGCGTTTCATCTGGAACGTCTGGGGCGCACGTTTGAGACTGTGCTGGACTGCGGACTGTTCCACACCTTCGACCACGACGAACGACCAGGATACGTGGCCAGTCTCGCGTCCGTGACGGAGCGCGATGGGACCGTGTATGTGTTGTGCTTCAGCGACGACGGCCCCGATACTGGCCCGCACCCGATCAGTCAGGAAGAGCTGAGAGCGGCGTTCAATCCCAGGACCGGATGGAATGTCGTCGCCATCGAACCGGACCGGATTCAGACGAGAATCCGCGACGACAGTGCACCGGCCTGGTTCGCGACAATCAGACGGATCTAGAGCTGGCCGTTAGGATTTCAATCGCCGTGCAGCGCGCGAATCTGGACCCTGGTCTGCGCGCGATTTAATCGACGGTGGACATTCGCGTCCGTTCGGTGGCTATCGCGATCACAGGTGTCGTGACGATGCGCGTCCCGCTGACGTGAAGCTCCATCATAAGTCCCAGGCCGATCCACCCGATCTTCAGAGGACCGCCGCCCGTACTCGCGCCGTCAACGTGTGCGGGCGTGGGCTGGGGAAACATCAACCCACCCTGTACCAACACATCGGATCCTCCGGCCACGACGACTCGGTAGAGAGAATTCCACGTCCACACGAGCACAGTCGTCATTGGCTCCAGTTCACCCAGCTCCACGCCCTCGACACTTTGCATCAACTCCAGAAAGGTATTCACGTTCTTGCTCCCAAGAAGACGCCCGTTACTTGCGCAGCGTCTTCACGTAATGAATGACCGTCCACACATCAGTGCGGGTGATGTCGGTCTTCATCGCCGGCATCTTTGGTTTCGCGCGGCCATTCCAGATCTTGTAGAACATCACACCGTCTGGGTTGCGCGAGGCCAGACGTCCATCTGTCAAATTGCCGGCCGGGTGATCCGGGTCGGCCTCGGGACCGTGTCCCGCACCGTCCGCGCCGTGACACCGCTGGCACTTCGACTTGTACAGACTCTGGCCCTTGGCTAGCACGGCGGCGTTGCGGGGTTCGGGGTTGAGCTCCATCGCCGCGCTCTCCGGGATGTGCCAGCCTTCCGATGCATTGGGTGCCTCGGTCGCGACTCTCGCGACATCGACAGCGGCCGAAAGGTAAAAGAACGAGATCACCGCGCCGAGAAGTGGCAGCGTTATTTTGTTCAGACTCATGATCCCCCCTGCACGAGACGAGCCGCCTCACGTTCACTCCAGTCACACAGCGCCCTGATGTCTGGCGCCGACAGTCGTGCCTCGGAATGCAGCATGCGGTACTGCCAGGGCGCCATCGTGCCTGTCGACGCCCTCTCGCAGATCTTGTCGAGAAGGTCTGCGCGATCGAACGGGTTGTACTGCGTCCACCGCGACAGATTCAGTTGCCCGCGGCCCGCCGTCACATCACGCTCGATGAGATGTGATGCGACAGGCAGGTCCGCGTACCACGGCCAACGTGTCTCGTCCGAATGACAGTCGAAGCACGCGTGCCGAAGCGACGACATCACTGGCTCCGGCACAGACGTTTGCGCGTTCAACGAGGTCGACGGATCGGCGCCGTCGACCGGCTGGTGCGGGCGTGAAAGGGCTGCCGATCCGAGCGCCAGCATCACGAGAGCAGCGACGAGCGCAGGCCACCGTCGCATCGCCTTCCTCACTGCGCAGCCGTCAACTGGCCGCGCGCCACGCCGCCCGGATTGTCTGCGGTGTGGATGTTGACGAATAAGGCACACAGATAGACGAAGGGTTTCATGTCTTCAGCTCCAGTTGATGATTAGAAGAATTTCCGACCGAGGTTGAATCCGAGGAAGAGGCTGTTGGCGGCACCGCCGCGTGCGACCTGGGCCCACGTCGTGGCAAAGGTATTCGTGAATGTCAACGAGAACATGTGCGCGCCGACGCGCTTCTCGATGCTCACGCCATAGCCGGGCTCATCGGGCGCGTAGCCCTGCACGCGAACGGCGACTTCGGCGGCAACATATGCCGAGGCACCGAATCGCAGTCGCCCGCCCAGCCCGACGTACGTCGTGTCGCGATGCACCTGCGTCGCCTCGGAGGATTCCGCATGCGCATCGTTGTCGTGTTCATGCGCGATCGGGGCGAGTGACGCAGCGGTGTTGTGCACCCACATCGGCGTGACGTAGCCGATGAGTCGCGTGCCGACCTGTCGTGAAATCGCCGCGCCGATTGCAGGTGCGTACTTGTCCTTGAAGTTGTTGGTGCCCTCGATCGACACGAGTGGTGAGATCGAGACCGGCATCGATCGTCGTTGTTGCAGCACGTCATACTTGCCGTACAACTGAATCGTTTTGTCGAAACCCGATCGATAGAAGGCCGCTTGCGCATGCTTCACCACCGCGAATCGGTACTCGAACCCGATGACCGCGCCTTGATCGATCCCGAACAGGTTGCCTGCCTGTTGACTGAACGAGCCGTTCCTCAAGTTGCCGGCAAATCGATGCGTCAATCGAAAGTTGCTCTTGAACAACGGCAGCGGCAGCGTCGACGGCAGATTCACGACGACGAAATCGGGTTCTGCGGGATTGAGCACGGCGTCGTCATCCTGCTGGGCGACGGAGGCGGGCGGAGTCGCCTCCGTCGTCGTTTCCGGCCTGGACTGGGCCACTGCAGGAGCCGCGGCCACAAGGGTGGCCATCACACAGACCGCAATGAGAGCTGAACGCCGGTGAATATACCGACACACGACTGAAATGAGTTGCACAGGTAGTCCTTTGTTCCTTGCTTTCGAGGATGCAAACTCGATGTGCGGCGGGAATATTCCGGGGAACACTTCCACCCTCACAAATGGCGCAATTCGACGGTGTGTACCGTAATCCGGGCTTCCTGCGCTTCTGTGCAGCCGACACGGTTTCCGTGTTCCGGTCTGGGGGATGGCGGGGTGTTCGTGTTTCTGATCAACGAGGTGAGCCTGCGTCAGACCATCGTTGCGCCGGGCCTCATGGGCCGCGTGAACTCGAGCGCCGAATTCCTGCATTCGATGGCGCGCCTCTCAGGCGTCCTTGTCGCGGGTATGGCGGGTGAAATCATCGGGCTGAGACCGTCTCTGAACCCATGCCTGCCGGCGTGACACACGACGGTGCTATCGTGCGGGGATGGAGCAACGACAGCTAGGTCACGTGGGGCCGCGCGTCTCGGCCATTGGGCTCGGGTGCATGAGTCTGGGCATTGCCGACATCTACACGAGCAGCATCCGAGACGAGGACGCGGCGGTTGCGCTGATCCGGCGCGCACTGGATCTAGGCGTCACGTTTCTTGATACCGCCGATGTTTATGGTGATTCCGAGGTGAAGGTCGGTAAGGCCATCGAAGGCCGTCGTGCAAACGTGATCCTGGCAACGAAGTTTGGCTTCGTAAGCGAGATCGGTACGGAGCCGCGCATCGATGGTCGGCCAGAGCATGTCCGAGAGGCGTGTGAACGCTCACTCCGGCGGCTCGCAGTTGACGACATCGACGTGTACTACCTTCACCGTGTCGACCCGAAAGTGCCAATTGAGGACACGGTAGGTGCGATGGCCGATCTGGTGCGGGAGGGAAAGGTCCGCTATCTCGGCTTGTCGGAGGTGTCGGCGGAGACACTGCGGCGTGCATATCGCGTCCATCCCATCGCTGCCGTGCAAACCGAATACTCGCTGTTCAGCCGCGATCCGGAGGACGAACTTCTCCCGGTACTCACAGAGTTAGGCGTCGCGCTGGTCGCGTACAGTCCGCTTGGGCGTGGCTTTCTCGGAGGCCGCTTCCGGACCCTTGACGATCTCGCGCCGGACGATTGGCGTCGTGGCAATCCACGGTTTCAGGGCCAGAACTTCGAGCGCAACGTAGCGCTCGCCGGTCGTGTACGCGATATGGCAGCGACGAAGGGCTGTACT
>DAINQP010000211.1:0-10261 GCA_036742665.1 Vicinamibacterales bacterium
CAGGCATTCCAGAGCGCGCAGCTCCTGCGCGCGACTGAAATTCAAAGCCGCACGGAGCGTGCCGCGGAGCGGGGCGAACTGGAGACCGGGCAGCGCGAGTTCGGCGAGCTGGGCGTGTTCGAAGAGCTGCGTGCCGGCGTCTTCGTGTCTGCGGACAACATGGTCGTGTTGAGTAGCCGACGTGACTGGGCCGGCCGCTCGCTCGATCTGGGCGCACTCGGCTTGTCCCCGGATAGACAGAGCGGCGTGGCCACGGCGATGCAGCAGGCGCGTCAGAACGGACGCGTCGTCTCGCAGTTCTCCATGGACCGAAATGAGCTGGCCATCGTGATGCCGGCTGCGCTCCCGCTCGGACCCGGTGAACTGCGGCTCGATCGCCGCGCCTTGATTCTGCTGCTCTACGATTTGAGCTTCGCCAAATCGGTCAATTCTTTCCGCCTGCGGCAGCAATTTGCCGTCGCTCTCGTGGGCGTACTGGCCGCGGTCTTCGGGCTCGGTGTGGCGCTGCACTTTCTTGTCACGAGGCGAATCGAGTTTCTGCATGGGATCATGGCGCGCTTTGCGGCAGGCGAACCGATCGAGAAGGAGCCGACGCCGAATGCCAGGGGCGCGGACGAAATCTCGCACCTGTATCGCCACTTCAGCGCCATCGCCGCCACCAGCAACCGGGTCAGGCGCTCGTTGCGGACGATCAGCAACTGCAATCAAGCCCTCGTGCATGCCAGCGACGAATCGTCGCTGCTGCATGAGGTCTGCGAAGTCATCGTCCGCGATGGCGGCTATCGGATGGCGTGGGTCGGCATGGCGGATTCAACCGACGATGAGTTCCGGCACGTCGCGCACGCTGGTCCGTGGGACGAGTACGCCTCGTCACACCGGAACGGAGCCACGTTGGCGCTGCCTCTGGACGGTGACGGCCGCCCGCTGGGCAGATTGACCATCGAGGCCGCCGAGGACAGTGGCTTCGACGCGTCGGAACAGGCACTGCTGCGGGAACTCGCCGACGACCTCGCCTTCGGTATCCACGCCTTGCGTACTGCGGCCAATGAACGCCAGGCGGAGCTGGCGCTTCGCGACAGTCAGTCAACGCTGGTCATGGCCATGGACCTGGCCGGACTGGCCCACTGGGAGTTCGACGCGCGCACGAATACCTTCACGCTCGACGAGCGCATCTATACGCAGCTCGGCACGACCGCGGGGCGCGAAGGCGGTGCAACGATGAATGCCGACGACTACGTTCGTCGATTCATTCCGCGCGAGGACCATCACATCATCCGCGACTTCGCCGCAGCCGCACGGGCCGCGACCGAAGCCGGCTACACCGCGCAGTTCGAACATCGCATCCGCCGCGCCGACGGGTCGATCGGCGTCGTGCAGGTCCGCGCGTCGTATGTCAAGGATTCGGCCGGACGCATCGTGAAAGTCCACGGCGCCAATCAGGACATCACCGAGCGCAAGCGCTCCGCAGCGGAAGTCGTCGCGGCCAACGAGCGCTACGCGCGGCAGGAAGCATCGCTGACCATGCTGATGCGCAGTTACGTGCGAGCGCCGGACGATTTCACCACCATCGTGCGCGAGATCACCGAGGTGGTGGCGCGCACGCTCGAGGTCGCGGAAGTCGGCGTGTGGCGTCACGACGATCGCGGCACCTCGACTCGATGTCAGGATCTTCTCGAGTGGCCGCAGATGCGTCACTCGTCGGGCGAGGAATTGACGGAGGATGCCTGTCCGCGTTTCTTCCGATCGATCGCCGAATCGGACGTGATCGCCGCCTACGATGCCATGGCGGATACGCGAACATCCGAACTCGCCGATCGATATCTCCAGCCGCACGGTATCACCTCGATGATGTCCGTCGCGATCCGTTCACCCGGGGTGACCGTCGGCGTACTATCCTGTCACCACCAGGGACCGCCGCGCCGGTGGATGCCCGACGAGCAGGCCTATGCGCTGGCGGTCGCCAACTTGCTGTCGGCGATCACCGCGCAGGTCGAGCGGCAGCGGCTCGAGCTGCAGCTGCGGCAGGCACAGAAGCTGGAGGCGATTGGGCAACTCGCTGGCGGAGTCGCTCATGATTTCAACAACATCCTGACGGTGATCCTCGGCCGCACGCAACAAGCCGCCCACGACCGACGACTGCCGACCGATCTCCAGGAGGCGATTGCGGATATTTCGCAGAACGCCGAACGGGCAACCGCGTTGACGCGCCAACTGCTCGCGTTCAGCCGCCGCCAGACGATCGAGGTCAGGGACCTCGACATGAACATTGTCGTCGGCAACCTGACGCGGATGCTGAACCGGATTCTCGGCGAGGACATCGACGTCGAGTTTCACTACACGCCGCAGCCCGCGTATGTGCGCGCCGATCCTGGCATGATCGAACAGGTCGTGCTGAATCTGGTCGTCAACGCTCGCGATGCGATGCCGTTCGGCGGGCATCTTTCGATTGAAACCGCGCTTGTCGACGGCGCACCGGAGCCTGGCGGGCCCGTGAGACCGACGGGCTCGTGGGTGTGTCTTCGCGTAACTGATACCGGGTCCGGGATTGCCCCCGAGCATCTGCCGCATATCTTCGAGCCGTTCTTCACGACCAAGGATGTCGGGAAGGGCAGTGGACTCGGTTTGGCCACCACCTACGGCATCGTGCAGCAGCACGGCGGGTGGATCGAAGTGGACAGCCAGGTCCAGGAGGGCACGACGTTCCGCGCCTTCTTCCCGCAGGTCTCAGCCGCCGCTGTGGAAGCGCCGCCAGCTCGCGCTGTGCCGCCTGTCCCGCGCGGTGAAGAGACGATTCTCGTCGTCGAAGACGAGGATGGCGTACGCGCACTCGTCCTCAAGCTGCTCGAAAGTCTCGGCTATCGTCTGCTCCAGGCTCAGAGTGGACCGCGTGCGGTCGACGTCTGGCGCGAGCACGGATCGACGATCGACCTTCTGATTACCGACGTTGTGATGCCCGGCGGGATGAACGGGCTCGAGCTGGCAGAGCGGCTGCGGCACACGCGGCCGTCGTTGAAAGTCATTTTTACCAGCGGGTACTTGGGCGAAGTGAGCCGAGACGATTTCCGGAGGCGAGAAACCGATGCGTATCTTGCGAAACCATTCAGCCTGCCGGAGCTGGGCAGGCTGGTGCGACGGACGCTCGACGCGCGAGAGCCTACCGGTGAGGGCTCTCGCTGAGCCCTGGAACCCGCGCGGCCGTGCGGTGTCGAACGAAGTAAGCCCGCCGGCGAGGCCTTCACGCAAGGAGGCCTATGCGGACCTGGACTCTCGCTGTTTCGATTTGTGCGCACGCCGCAGTCGTCGTGGCGATTTTCGTCGCGCCAATCTTCGCCACATCGGATCTTCCCGACCCTCGTCGTCCGTTGACGTTCGAGGCGATCATCGCGACGCCCGCGATCGCGGTTACACCATCATCACCATCGCCGCCACCCACCAAGTCGATTCAACCGTTCCCCATCGATGAACCGCAGGAACTGCCTGTTGACGACCCACCACTGATCGCCGTTCCGACGCCGCAGATCGATGCCTGTAATTCCTGTGGAGTCGTCGGCATACCTATCGGCGATGGACCGGCAGGTCACGACCTCACGCCCCCGCCCGTGACGCAGGCACCCAACGATCCGATTCCCATCGGTGGAAACATCCGGCCACCGACCCGCGTCGTTTACGTCGCACCGGCCTATCCACAGTTTGCGCTCGCCGCGCGGAAAGAAGGCACGGTGATCCTGCAGGCGGTAATCGACGAGACCGGCAACGTGCGCGAAGTGAAGGTGCTGCGCTCGGTCCAGTTGCTCGATGGTGCGGCGCTTCAGGCCGTCGCCAACTGGAAGTTCACGCCGACGCTGCTGAATGGAAAGGCGGTACCCGTCGTGATGACGGTCACCGTGGCGTTCGCGCTGACGAAATGATTCGACGGACGTACAAAGGAAGGGCCGCTCCGAAGAGCGGCCCGACCTCGACCTGACCTTTGCCTTTTGACCTTAGTACATGCCACCCATGCCGGGGCCGCCATGTGAGTGGCCGCCGGCGGGTTCTTTCTTCTCCTCGGGGATCTCCGAGACCAGCGCTTCGGTCGTCAGCAGCAGCGAGGCGATTGACGAGGCATTCTGCAGCGCGCTGCGAACCACCTTCGCGGGGTCGATGACGCCGGCCTTGACCAGATCCTCGTAGGTCTCGGTGGCCGCGTTGAACCCGTCATCCGCGTTCTTCTGCTCCTTGACCTTCGAGACGATGATCGAGCCTTCCTGCCCGGCGTTCTGGGCAATCCAGCGCATCGGCTCTTCGATCGCGCGCCTGATGATCTGAAGGCCGACGGCCTGATCGCCTTCGAGCTTCAGCTTGTCCAGCGCCTTGGCCCCGCGAAGGAGCGCCACACCACCGCCAGGGACGATGCCCTCTTCGACGGCCGCCTTGGTGGCGTGCATCGCGTCCTCGACGCGTGCCTTCTTCTCCTTCATCTCGGTTTCGGTGGCCGCACCGACCTTGATGACGGCGACACCGCCCACGAGCTTGGCGAGTCTCTCCTGGAGCTTCTCACGGTCGTAGTCCGAGGTCGTGTCCTCGACCTGGGCGCGGATCTGCTTCACGCGGCCTTCGATGGCGGACGACGTGCCCCCGCCTTCGACGATCGTCGTGTTGTCCTTGTCGATCGTGACCTTCTTGGCCTTGCCGAGATCCTCGAGCTTGATGCTCTCGAGCTTGATCCCGAGGTCCTCGGTGATCGCGCGGCCACCAGTCAGGATCGCGATGTCTTCGAGCATCGCCTTGCGGCGATCGCCGAAGCCGGGCGCCTTCACCGCGGCCGCCTGCAGCGTGCCGCGCAGCTTGTTCACGACCAGCGTGGCGAGCGCCTCGCCCTCGATGTCTTCCGCGATGATGAGCAGCGGCCGTCCGAGACGGGCAACCTGCTCGAGCACCGGCAGCAGATCCTTCATCGACGCGATCTTCTTCTCGTGAATGAGAATCACCGGATTCTCGAGGACGACTTCCATCCGCTCCGGGTCGGTCACGAAGTAGGCCGACAGATACCCGCGGTCGAATTGCATACCCTCGACCACGTCCAGCGAGGTTTCCAGCGTCCGCGACTCTTCGACGGTGATGACGCCGTCCTTGCCGACCTTGTCCATCGCTTCCGCGATGATCTTGCCGATGGTGGCGTCGCTGTTGGCCGAGATGGTGCCGACCTGCGCGACCATGTTGCCGGTCACAGGCCGGGACATCTTCTTCACCTCTTCGACGATCACTTCGACGGCCTTCTCGATGCCGCGTTTCAATTCCATCGGGTTGGCGCCGGCCACCACGTTGCGGGCGCCCTCGCGATAGATCGCCTGCGCGAGCACCGTTGCCGTCGTCGTGCCGTCACCAGCGGTGTCCGACGTCTTGCTGGCGACCTCGCGCACCATCTGCGCGCCCATGTTCTCGAGCGGATCCTTGAGGTCGATCTCCTTGGCCACCGTCACACCGTCCTTGGTGATGGTGGGGGAGCCGAACTTCTTGTCGAGGACGACGTTGCGTCCCTTCGGACCGAGCGTGACTTTCACTGCGTCGGCAAGCTGATTGACGCCGCGCAGGATGGCCTGCCGCGACTGCTCACCGTAAATGATCTGCTTCGCCATTTCTATGAACTCCTAGCCTATCCCTACTTGGAGGCGAGAATCGCGAGCACTTCCTCTTCACGCATGATGAGGTAGTCCTCGCCGTCAATCTTGATTTCCTGGCCTGAGTACTTGCCAAAGAGGATCGTGTCGCCGTCCTGGACGTCCAGCGGCTGTCGCTTTCCGTCGTCCTTGACCTTGCCCTGGCCAACGGCAATCACTTTGCCCTGCTGCGGCTTTTCTTTCGCCGAGTCGGGGATGATGATTCCGCCGATCTTCTGCTCGCCTTCTTCGATGCGTTGAACGATGATGCGGTCGTGTAGCGGTCTGACTTTCATGTGTCTTCAACTCCAGCAGTGTCTGGTAGTGTCGGGGCTGCGCTTCCAGATTCCAGAAGGACGCAACCCCATCGGGTGTTTCTCTAGAGAATTCGTGGCATGTCACCTGAGTGCTAGCACTCAGGCCGCGCAACTGCCAATTGTAGTTGGGCGCAAAAAACGCTGTCAAGAGGCCGCGCGGCGCGGCCAGCCCGGCCGCCGCACGAGGTGCCGTTCCCCGGGCATCTCACGACGCTGTTTCCTTGGCGTCTCACGACGCTGTTTCCTTGGCGTCTCACGACGCTGTTTCCTCGGCGTCTCACGACGCTGTTCCTTTGGCGTCTCACGACGCGGTCGTTCGGCGGAGGCGGTACTCGGCAATTTTGCGGCTCAGGGTATTGCGATGCATCCCTAAAAGATCCGCGGCCTGGCACAGATTGCCGTCGGCTTTGGTCAGGATGTGGCTGATGAACTTTTTCTCGAACTCGCGGTGCGCGTCTTCGTAGCGCACGCCTCGCGTGACCAATTCATCGACGAGGCGGTCAAGTTGCTCCTTCAGCGGCATCACGGCAGCTCGTGGCCGGTGATACGACGATACGCCTCGAGATACTTGTCCCGCGTCTTAAGCACCACTTCGTCGGGGAGTGATGGGACGGGTGGCTGCTTGTTCCAGCGGATCTCTTCGAGATAGTCGCGTACGAACTGCTTATCGAAGCTCGGTTGGGCACCGCCCGGTTTGTACTGGTCACGCGGCCAATAGCGTGACGAATCCGGCGTCAGCACTTCATCGATGAGGATGATGTCGCCCTGCGGCGTCAGGCCGAACTCGAATTTCGTGTCGGCAAGGATGATGCCCTGGGATTCCGCGTGGGCGGCGCCGTGCGCATACAAGGTCAGGGTCAGATCACGAAGACGGCGGGTGAGATCCTCGCCGATGATCCGGCCGGCTTCCGCCTCGCTGATGTTGATGTCGTGGCCACTCTCTTCCTTGGTGGCCGGCGTAAAGATTGGGGATGGCAGACGATCCGATTCTCGCAACCCGGCTGGCAGCGGCACGCCGCACACCGACCCGGACTTCTGATATTCCTTCCAGCCCGATCCTGATAGATATCCGCGTGCCACGCACTCGATCGGCACCGGGTTGGTCTTGCGCACGAGCATCGAGCGCCCACCGAGGATATCGGCGTGGCGACCGAGGCCATCCGGATAGCTCTGCGCATCGACGCTCATCAGATGGTTCGGCACAATCGACTGCGTCCGCGCGAACCAGAACGCCGACAATTGCGTGAGGACCTTGCCCTTGTCCGGAATGCCCGAGCCGAGCACGTAGTCGAAGGCCGAGATGCGGTCGGTGGCAACGAGCAGCAGCCTGTCGCCTAGGTCGAAAATGTCGCGGACCTTGCCGTGACGCTGCGGGGCGACGCCGTCCAAACGCGTTTCGAGTAGGGGAGCTGCGAGTGGCAACGTGATGATCCTAAGAGGAGGCGAAATCTTACCGGTGTTACACAGTGACCGCAACCGTACGCAATAGTCCCGGCTGTTCTCGTCAAGGAGCCTGATATATTGTGGCTTTCCCCGGGAATGAATCTGCGTACCGCTTTTGTTTCGCTTCTTGCACTCGCGCTGGTCGCCTGGTTTTTGCGACACGCAAACATCGCCGATGTGTGGACCCAGGTGCGTCATGCGCGCATGGACCTGCTCATTCTCGGCTTTATCTTCGTCATGGCCACCTACTGGGCCCGCGCGATCCGCTGGCAGTACCTGCTCGCGCCGGTGGGCCACACGAGGTTCCGCACTGTCCTACGGACGACCGTGATCGGGTTCGCAGCTCTGGCGATTCTGCCGGCGCGTGTGGGCGATGTGCTGCGTCCGTATCTGCTCGCGCGAAGCGAGGGCCTCGCCACGACAGCGACCATAGCGACGGTCGTCATGGAGCGCGTGCTCGATCTGATTGCCGTGCTCACGCTGCTGGCCATCTACGTGTGGGGCTTCACCGGCGACAGTCCGCTCCCGGATCGGCTGCTGAATCCCGTCAAGGTCTCGGCCACGCTCGCGGCGGCCGCGTCGGTTGTGCTCATGGCCGTGATGTGGGTGCTCGCCACCCATCCCGAGCGGATCGGCACGCTCGCGGCAGCGGCGGCGCGAATCCTTCCGGGCCGCTTCTCGGAGCGAGTCGGGCATCTGGCGACGACGTTCAGCGGCGGCTTCGCGGCCGCACGTAACCCCCGCGCCTTGCTCCTCGCGATGGTCTGGTCCTTTCCGCTGTGGCTGGCAATTGCGGCAGAAGCCTGGGCCGTGACCGTGGCGTTCGGTATCGACATGCCGTTTGCGGGGACGTTCCTCCTGCAGGCGCTCCTCGTGATCGGCGTCGCGGTTCCGACGCCCGGCGGCGTCGGCAGCTATCACGAGGCATATCGCATCGGCGTGACGACGTTCTTTGGTGCACCCAACGATCGAGCCGTCGCTGCCGCCATCGTCACGCACGCCATCTCCTTCGTGCCGGTCGTCCTCCTTGGCGTCGTCTTCATGGCGCAGGATGGCTTGAGCGTCAGCGGTCTGAAAGACCTGGCTGGCGCGGCGCGCCAGAAGGACGAAAAGGAAGGGGCTCACACCGATGAAGTGCCCGTTCTGCGGCCATCTGGGCGATAAGGTCGTCGACTCGCGCGAAAGCAAGGAGGGCGAGGTCATCCGTCGGCGCCGCGAGTGTCTCGACTGCGGACGGCGGTTCACCAGCTACGAGCGGATCGACGAGATCCCGTACATGGTGATCAAGAAGGACGGCACGCGCGAACGATTCGAGCGACAGAAGTTGATCGCCGGTCTGCTCAAGGCGTGCGAGAAGCGGCCGGTAAGCATCGCGGCGATCGAAGCCGTCGCCGACAAGGTCGAGGCGACGCTGCAGGAGCGGCCGGAGAAGGAAATGGCGACGCAGGAGGTCGGCGCGCTTGTGATGGACGAGCTGAAACGGCTCGACAAGGTGGCCTACGTCCGGTTCGCCTCCGTGTATCGCCACTTCCGTGACATCGGTGAGTTCATGAGCGAGCTGAAGGACCTGTTGAACGCGAAAGATTGACGTGATCGTGAGCAACCACTAACCAGCAACCAGCATGGCACTGACGCTTCGACATCCTCCGGCGCCGGCCAAGCCGCCGACGACGCCCGCACGTCGAAGCTCTGCTCCGCAGGGCCGAAAGTCTTTCTTCGACAACACGCCCGTGCTGCTGGCGGGCATCCTCGCCTTGATGCTCGCGTTGGCCGGATTGCTGGCGTTGGGCAGCCGATCGTCGGCGTTGGCGCCCGACTTTGTCGCTGACGTCGTGCTCTACGCGCTGTCGGCGACGAACCTCACGATTCTCGTCGCGCTGACATTCGTCCTTGCCCGCAACATCGTGAAGCTCGTCGTCGAGCGGCGAAAGGCGCTGCCGTTCGCACGCTTCCGCTTCAAGCTGGTGACGGTGCTGCTCGGGATGACGCTGATTCCAGCGGTGCTGGTGCTGATCATCGGCAGCGAGTTGATTCGCAACAACGTCGATCGCTGGTTCAATGCGGATCTCGATGGGGTCCTGTCATCGGCGAACGGCATCGCGGGCGACTACTACGCGCAGCAGCAGCGGCTGGTGTCCTCGCAGGCCCAGCGGTTCGCCCGATCGCTGAGATTCATTGATCTCGAGGCAGCCAATTCCTCCGCCATCCGCGATCTCGTCGCGCCCGATGTTCTGCAGGAGCGTGTCGATCTGGTCGAGGTCTATCGCGTTGGTACGTCAGCCGAGCCGCGGGCGGCGCTGGTCCCCGTACTCGATGTCGCCGCGCCGTCCATCCCCCGCGAATATTCACGCGCGTCAGCGGACCGCCTGGCCGAGCGGGCGGCCGCGAGTGGTAGCGAGGAGCGAACCGTCGAACAGTCGTCCGGCGGCGGCGATCTGATTCGCACGGCGATGCCGATTCGCACGGCGCCATCCGCCCCGGTGCGTGGCGTGGTTGTCGCGAGCGAGTACCTCACTGATCAGTTTGCCGCACGTGCACGTGGCCTGACGGCTGCGTACGAGTCGTATCAGCAGCTGCGTGTTTTGAAGCAGCCGCTCGCCGGCGTCTACCTGTCGTTCTTTCTGATGCTGACGTTGATGATTCTCGTCGGATCGACCTGGATGGGTCTGTACCTCGCGAAACGCATCACACGCCCCGTGCAGATGCTGGCCACGGCGGCAGACGAGATTGGGGCCGGGCGCCTGGACCATCGTGTGACCGCGGAAACAAGTGACGAGTTCGGCTCGCTGATCGACGCGTTCAACCGGATGGCGGGCGAAGTTGCCGCCAACCGCCGGCGGCTCGAGCGCTCGTCCGTCGAGCTCG
>DAINQP010000212.1:0-3295 GCA_036742665.1 Vicinamibacterales bacterium
CGGACCGATCACGCTGCGCGAGCGCGGCGTGCACGAATCATTGGAAGAGGGTGTCCGGCTGTACTTGAACGGTGAGTATCAGCAAGCGCTCAACACGCTCGAGCCGCTCACCGGACAAACCGACGCGCCGTTGCAAGTACACGCGCATCTCTTCCGCGCCGCGGCTTTCTATGCACTGTTCGTACGATCCGGCGAGTCCAACGCGCAACTGCGGAACGACGCGTTGGCCGAGATCGCCCGGACGAAGCAGTTGAACGCATCCTTCCAGCCGAGTTCCCGGGCGTTTTCCCCCAGGTTCCTCAGCCTCTATCAGACGGCCCGCTAGGCGACTGGTTCAGTCCCGATCGTGGTCCTTGCCATGGCCTTTGTTCGATCGCTTCCCATTGCCTTGCGAATTTCCGTTTTTGTCGTCGCTGTCGCCGCCGCCGCGTACTTGAGCGTGGATGGTCACGAAGTCCCGATCATTGCTGCGGAGGGCGACGATCCGCTCTGGCGCAACGTGGTAGTGCTCGCTGAGGAACCGCAGTTCCACGAGGTTCACCACATCCGCGTCGGTCAACACGATGGTCCGCCATTCCTTCCGATGCTTCTTCTTGTAGTGGCCGAGCGCCCGCCCATAGGGTGGACCGGAGACGACTGCCACAGGGACGTAATACACCTCCGGGCTGACACCGAGGCGCACCGAGATGTTCCACCACGAATCGCCGCGCAGGCGCATATCGACGACGCGGGTCCACGGCACACCGGCGTGGCGCGCGATGAACAACGCGACCGGAATCTCGTCGTCGGGGATCCGCCGCTCGCGAATCACGATGACCTCGCGCTCGGGCACGTGGTAGTAGTTCGCCACCGCGACGTGGAAGTCGCCGATGTGAGCCGACACGCTGAACGCAGTCTGGGCGAACGCGCGATCGACGCCAACTGAGGGCGCCAGCGTCACGAGCGACGAGACGAGTACGAGTGTGAACATGAATTTGCGCATGATTCTTCTCTCGCCCAGATGACGAGCAAGGGGATCGCCACCTCCAGAAATCCGGTGTTTCCCGGGGTTTATGGACTGTACGTGAATCGCTACTGCCAATCGCGCGCACAGATTCGTCATTACGGGACGCCACTCGTAATCGGGCTGATGGACCGCGATATCATCGCCTTTTCGGGTCGATAACCAACCCTGATGTCTGACACCCCAGACCCCGGCGATGAGTCGCTTCGTGCGCCGCTTGATGCCAGCGAGCGGCGACTTGCAGTGTTACTCGAGCAGTCGCAGCGCCTCATGGCCGAGCGCGATCCCGAGGCGCTCCTCCGTCACGTGGCGTCCGCGGCTCGCGACATCACCCAAGCGCGTATAGCCGCCGTCGGAATGGTCGGCGACGATGGACGCTTTCAAGATTTGGTGTCGGCGGGCCTCGATGACGCCGCCGCTGCAGAGCTGAAGCGACAGCTCGCGCGGGAACATGATCATCCCGCGCGTCGAGTCATAGATCATCGAGAGGTGATTTGCGGCACCAACCCCGCAGGAAATCCGCGAGGGTTGGGACTGCCAGAGGCGCACCCGCCGGTTCACTCGTTTCTGTTCGTGCCGATCGCGTCGCCATCTCGCGTGTATGGGTGGCTGTCCGTTGTCGAGAAAATTGGCGCGCCGGCGTTTTCGGATGTGGATACGCTCCTGGCGACCACTTTCGCCGCGCAAGCGGGCATGGTCTATGAGAACGCGCGGCTGATGTTGCGTCTTCAGGCACAGGCCGAGGAGTTGCGGACGCACGAGGAACAGACAGACTTTGCCATGACCGCCGGCCGGATGGGCGTGTCCTACCGCGATTTGGGATCGACGACGGTCGCCGTCTCGAAGTCGCTGACCAAACTGCTTGGCCTTCCCGACGATGCCAGGTACGTGTCACGGGACGAGCTGTATCAGCGGACGCATCCCGACGATCGTGCCCGGCTGCGGGCGACTGTCGAAAAGGCCGTTGTCGATCGTTCCGATTTCGCCTTGTCGTTCCGAATGCTGCTGCCCGACCGCGGTATCCGCTGGTTTCAATTCGACGGACGCGTGACGCTCGACGAGGCGAGGCAACCCGCGCGCGTCGTCGGTGTGCTCTCTGACATCACCGATCGACGATCGCTCGAAATGCAATTCCGACAGGCGCAGAAGATGGAGGCGGTGGGGCAGCTGGCTGGTGGCGTCGCGCACGACTTCAACAATCTGCTGACGGCGATCATCGGCTACGCACGTTTCGCGCTCGAGCGCGCGCCCGGCGACGGCGAACAGCGCCGCGATCTCGAGGAAATCGTCAAGGCCGCCGGCCGCGCCGCCGCCCTGACCAAGCAGTTGCTGTCATTCAGCCGTCGTCACGTGATGGAGACGGTGGCGATCGATGTGAACCTGCTGATCGTCGACATGGTGACGATGCTGCGGCGGATGATCGGTGAGGACATCGAGCTCACGACGTCGTTGGGACCGGCGCTCTCCGTCGTACGCGCCGATCGCAGTCAGCTCGAACAGGTGTTGATGAACCTTGTCGTCAATGCGCGTGATGCGACGACCGGCGGTGGAGCGATCGTCATCGAGACCAGTACGGTAGACGTGCCGCCTCCGCATCTCGAGCTCAAACGCGGCTCGTACGTCACGCTCACCGTCAGCGACAACGGATGCGGGATGTCTGACGAGACCAGGTCCAGACTGTTCGAGCCGTTCTTCACGACGAAACCGCGCGGACACGGAACCGGTCTCGGCCTTGCGACGGTGTACGGGATCGTCATGCAGACGGGTGGCGCGGTCCAGGTCGAGAGCGAGCTCGGCACGGGCTCGTCATTCACGGTGTATCTGCCCTCCGAAAAAGGCCCGGCGCATACGTCGCAGCGTTCAGCCGAGCCGCAACGCGCCACGGGAACAGCCACGGTCCTGCTTGTCGAGGACGAACAGGCGGTTCGCGAACTGGTACGGATGATCCTCGAGCGTGCCGGCTATTCCGTCATCGAAGCCGCGAACGGCGACGAAGCGGAGACGCTCTTTGCGGCCATCGAAGCGGCGGATCTGCTGGTCACGGACGTTGTGATGCCCGGGCAATCGGGATTCGAGCTGTTCAACCTCCTACATACCAAACGGCCGTCGTTGCGCGTGCTGTTCATCTCCGGCTACACCGACTACGCAATGTTCGACAATACGATCGTCGAGGGCGAACTGGCGTTCCTCGAAAAGCCCTTCTCGGCGGAAGGCCTGATCGCCAAGGTCCGCGAGGTGCTCGGTCGCTGAGTGAGGCCCCAACCGCTTCGCTCCAGGCACACGTTCGGATTC
>DAINQP010000212.1:3395-10218 GCA_036742665.1 Vicinamibacterales bacterium
TCATCCTCATGCAGACATCAACGCCAGCGCTGCAGCGCGACTTCGAGAACGCGGTTTTTCAAGCCATCGGAAGTAACCGTGTCCGCCCGCGGGACGCACTGTTCGGAATCGAACGAAGCACTTGTAACGAGAAGACTTACCTGATTTAGGCATGAACCGATTGCCGGGTCGTGCCGTCAAACTACCAGCAGAACACGGCGGGGCACCGGCGCGCGGCAACGCGTCGGCACCCCTGATCACAACCCGCAGGAGTGAGCTGCGGGCAGGACTTGCCTCAGTATAGGTGAGCGCCAGCCCGCATCAGGAGGGCTGGCCATGTGGACCGCCGCATCGGTCCTGGCGTGCGCCTTGTCTGTACTCGGTCGCAGCGAAGCGAACATGCCGCGCATCGAGCTCATCGACGTTGCGCCGCCTTACGTGTCGGACGGAGCCGAGGCATTCGTGCAGCGGGACAACCGGACGATCTATCTGATCACGTCGTCATCGGTATTTCAGACGGCGTTGAGTTCTCGCGTGGGATGCAGCGCTTCGACAGCGATGCAGAAGCTCGCCAGCATTCTCGCGCACGAAGCGTGGCACGTGCGCCACGGTCCCGATGAGAAGTCGGCGTACGAGCATCAACTCATTACGCTGATTCAACTCGGAGTGCAGCCAGGATCCGGTATGTACCGGTCGGTGCAAGTGTCGATGCTGCGCATCCTCGCGGCGCGCAAGCGAAACAAGCCTGACAAGCCGGAACTGCTGTTTGCCGGTCTCACGCTGTTCTGACGATCACTGCAGTCTCGAATGCAGATCATCCGCAAGCCGGTCCGACCAGCCTTCGCTCTTCGCGCTTCGGCAGTCTGCCGTAGCCGTCGCGCAGGCGGAAAGGACCGGCCCTCCGCGTTACCGCCGCGACGGCTTTGATCCGTTCGGCGTGCGGCCGCAGGCGTTATCGTCCCTGTCCGGATGGAGACCCGGTCGCGACGACAACCGCGACGCCGCGCAGTGAGTCAGGTGACGCGGGCGCCAACGTGAGGAACTCGACGGCCATACGGTATGGCCAGTTCGAGTCGACAGTGGCTTGCCTCCGCAATACTCGCACAGCCTCCGTTCGACACTGACCGCGTGTCCTCACCTCCAGGAATCCCACGTTCCCCTCGTCCATAGGGACTGCCGCATCCCACAGACATCCTGAGACGCTGACTTCAACGAGACGCACGGGAACGCGGCGAATGACGGCTGCCGCCGTCGCCGTCATTGGCGCGGCATGGTCGACGGGATCGTGCTCATGCCGAATTCCGGTGTGGCCGATGAACGCGAGCTCCACTTCGCGCCGGAGCTGACTGTGACTCAAGACCAAACGGATCTTTCCGGTGCGAACTAGTCGCGCGTTCGACGCAGCGCCTCGTTCCGCGGGAATTTCCAGTAATACACGTTCGCCGGAGGGCAGCGCTTGCGTTGTAATCACAGCTGCCTCCTTTTCGTCGAGACGCGTCAGCTCGACGTCCATCCTCAGGCGGACCGTCGCCATGCCGGGTGTACTCAACACACTCCGCTGCCCACGTCGTTGTTCGTTCATGAATTACCGATCGTGCTCCTGTATGGCACGACCAAGTCGCAGCAAGCCTGCTGCCACAGGCGCGTCGATTCGACGGGCACGAGGAACAGCTAAAACCTGCGCGGCGCAGTGCGAGAACGTGACTACCCACGCAGGCCCTGACCGCGAGAAGTCCGCCGGGTTGGCGAAACAAGGTTCAGGACGCCGTTGCACCATGCTTCAAATGTCGCGGCGCGCGTACTCCACGGGTGCACCTCACTTCGACAATGCATCGAGCGTCGTGCTCATCTCACAGTGAAAATCTGGATGGCGTCTGAGTTCCGACGCGGCTCAGAAGATTCTGTCAAAAACTGTTACTCACCTCGACACGTCCACCTCGCTCGTGTTCCATCGTGCGAATGAGCGAGACACTCTGGCGCACCAGCTCATCGACCATGCGCCACTTTGCTTAATCGCTCGATCACGATCCTGGCAGTGCTCCATCTCGGTGCATGAAGAGGTCGTGATCACGATCGAGGCCGCCATATCGCCCACGCGAATCTCGAATTCGTATTTGGCTTCTCGCTTGCTGAGTTGGTGGACGGGTTTACAGAATTGATGACAACCATCGGATATCGCGAACTCGTCACCGATCAATACGCAACGTCATTTGTCTTGTCATACGCGATTTCTCCCAGCTCGCCAGCCGGACGGGGGTATGCGCATGAAGGTTGAACTGCGCGACCCGTCCTCGCCAGCCGGTCGCGAGGAAATTCGCCTGCTCCACAGCAAGACATCGGGTCAGCCGATGGCAGCCCCCACCATCGTCGGCACGAGCGATGCCTTGAGCAGGCTCGTCGAGGTGGCGGAGCGCGTGGCCAAGCGCAACGCGAAGGTTCTGATCACCGGCGAGAGCGGGGTCGGCAAGGATGTGATCGCGCGGTTCATCCACTCGCGATCGGCGCGTGCAGACCAGCGCTTCGTGGCGTTGAATTGTGCCGCCTTCTCTGAAACGCTGCTCGAGTCGGAGCTGTTCGGCCATGTCAAAGGCAGTTTCACCGGCGCGTACCGCGATAAGGTTGGGAAGCTGCAACAGGCTCACCGTGGGACGATCTTCCTGGACGAGATCGCTGAAATGAGCCTGAGGATGCAGGCAATGCTGCTGCGATTCCTCGAGAACGGAGAGATTCAATCGGTCGGCTCGGATGCGCCAGCGATTCGAGCGGATGTGCGCGTGGTGTCGGCCACCAATCGCGACCTGGCTGAAATGGTGGGGAAGGGCGAGTTCCGCGAGGACCTGCTCTATCGCATCAAGGTGGCCCACATCCACGTGCCGCCGCTGCGCGATCGCAAGGACGATATTCGCGCGTTGGTCGACTACACGCTGGCGAGGTGCGACGGACGCGTGGTCATCGCCGAGGAGGCGATGGTCCTGCTCGAACGCTATCGTTGGCCGGGCAATGTCCGTGAGCTGCAGAACGTCGTCGAACAGATGGCCTCGATGGTCGACGGCGACGAGATCGGCATCGCGGATCTGCCGGCGCCGATTGGCGCTCCACAGGGCAGTCACGCCTATCCGCGGCGCGAGAGACGGCGACGCGTGGCCGACGAAGTCTACGATTCGCTCGTCTCCGGCGGCAAGCGCTTCTGGGAAGACGTGCACACGATGTTCACGAACCGTGACATCACGCGCGCCGATCTGCGCCAGCTCATTCGGCGCGGTCTGGCGATGACGGGCGGCAACTACCGCGGTGTGCTGCAGCTGTTCGGCATGGAAGCCCAGGATTACAAGAAGCTGATGAACTTCCTTGCCGCGCATGACTGCGTCGTGGATTATCGTGAGTTCCGCGACGTGAAGCACGACACCGGTGTGCGCGGTGCCGACACACCGCGTCCCGCGGACCCGATCGCGTGATGTTCCTGTCGCCGCTCCTGCGCGACCCCCACCGACTCTGGGCACTACACGACATCACGACCGGGGAGTTGCTCGCCAGCAGTGTCGAGGCGGCGGTGGATTCGACATCACGGCGACGTGGTCTGCTCGGCCGCACCGGTCTGGACGACGAGGCGCTGATCATTGCGCCCTGCAACGCCGTCCATACCTTCTTCATGCGATTCGCGATCGACATCGTGTTCGTCGATCGAACCGGCCGCGTGCTGCGGATCGCTGCGAGCGTTCCCGCGTGGCGGATGACGGTCTCCTTGAGAGCATTCGCGACGATCGAGCTTGCAGCCGGGACCGCGGCACGCAACGACGTGGCGCCGGGACATCTGCTGTCGCTGCGGTCGGCGTCCTGAACCGTGCGCCTGCGGTGAACGCGTCGAAGGGCGTTTACTGCGGCGGGGCGTAATATCCACCCCGGCTGCGCACTTTCGTTGCTGGCGCGCGAATCTCGACCTTCCGCCACGTGCCGTTGCGCGCCGCGTTTGTCGACGTGTAGGCAACCAGATAGCGCCGGCGCAACTCCTCGAGAATGCGCCGGTAATGTTGTTCGAGTTCGGACGCATTGCCCGTGAAGTACGCCTCGCCACCCGTAATGTTGGCAATCTGTTCCAGGCGCGCTCGGTCCACCTTCGACCCGAGGCCGACGACGTAGACGGTTGCATCGATGTCTCTCGCCTGCTTCAGCACCTCGTCCCATGTCCGAGTGCTGCCAGGTCCAGTGGACTTGGCGTTTTCGTCGCGACCGTCGCTCATCACAACCAGCACTCGTCTGCCCTCGCGCGTCGCCAGCTGCGCCAGGCCATCGTAGAGACCGTCGTAGAGCGCCGTCCCTCCCCTGGTGATGTAGTCGGCGATTGTCTGTGCGGACTGCGAGCGGTCGAGCGAAAAGCCATGGGCCACGAACGGTGTGTCGGCAAACACCAGCATGCCGAGCGGGTCGTCAGGCCTGAGCGCGCCAATGAACGCGAGCACGGCCTGCTGGACCGTCGGCGCAGCCCGCTTCATGCTGCCGCTGCCGTCGAGCGCCAGCATGATTGAGACCGGCGCCGTTGCCTCCTGGAACACGTCCACGTGTTGGGCTACGCCGTCCTCGATCACTTCCAGGTCGTCGCGCGTCAGCGTCGCAAGCTGCTGGTCGCTGTTCACGGCAGTGAACTCGATCGAGGCTCGCACGGGCGGCGGGATCGGGGCGGTATAACCGGGCCGCGCGCGCACGCGGTAGGTCGGGTCGCTGACCGCGAGCTCGATTTTCCGCCATGTGCCGTCCCAACGTTGGTTCGTCGGCGTGTAGGCCAGGCGATACCGACTGCGGGCGTCCTCCGCGATCGCGAGGTGGGCGGCAGTCAATTCAGCGCCGTTCCAGGGAAAGAACGCACGGCCTCCTGTTTCCTCGGCCAATCGACGCAGCAGGGCCTCGCCATGCAGTGACACGCCAGCGACACCGCCGACGGCGATAACGTACACCGTCACTTGCGTCCGTTTCAGAACAGGCAACACAGTATCGATCGAGCTCTCGCTCGCCTCGTCATACCCATCGGTCACGAGGACGACGACGCGACGGTCTGTGATCGATACCTGTTCGACGACACGGATCAGTGAATCGAGGATGGCGGTCCTGCCTTTCGGGCGGATGGCTGCCACGGCGTCCGCCACCGTGACATGGTCACGCGTTGGACCGGTGATGCTGAGGATGCCGGTCTGGAACGGTGCCACCACGATGCTGTCGATCTCGCGCAAGTGATCGCTGAGGCGCGCGGCCGCGTCGCGAACCATCTTCATGCTCCGCGACATGCTCTGGCTGGTATCGATCAGCAGCGTGAAGGTTGCGGGAACGGGCTCGGACGAGACCGTGTCGAGGGTCTGCGCGCGGCCATCCTCGCGCAGCACGAAGTCGCCGGACGCGAGGCTCGCGATATAGCGACCCCGTGCATCGACGACGGTTGCCTCGAGTCCAACGCTCATGACCTGCGTCGTCTCGATGATTTCCAGCGGTTGCAACGTGATCGCATCGCGGCTGACGGCGGCGTCGCCGAAGTCGGCTTCCACCGACAACGCGCACGCCTCGAAGGGGTTGAGGTCCTCCCATTCGGCGACATATGGTGCCCCGTCGCTGTCGGTGGCAAGCAGTTCGCCATTGACGTAGAAGCGGACAGTGGGCACCGCTGCTTTCTCGGGTGCGGTGACGCGGGCGACGATCCGGATACGGCCATCGAGCCCGGTCCGTCCCATCGGCGAGGTGATGCGCACGGCGGGTGCGACGGCGTCGCTCGCGGCAGCGTTCGCCGGCGCCGCGAACGTCGCGATCGCCACAGCTGCGGCGATCGGGATCAGGCGGCTACCGACAGCTATTCGGCGTCGTCGACGAAGTAGCCCGCGCACGCAGCCTCCAGTAGCGGATAGGTGAGGTGACGTGGCTCGCCCATGTAGTCGGCCTGGGCGAGCGCCTGCTCGATGAGATCGCGGGGGTGACAGCCGCGCATGGTGATGCCCTTCGGCTGGAAGTACTCGT
The DNA here is from genome assembly GCA_036742665.1 of Vicinamibacterales bacterium. Lineage (GTDB taxonomy): Bacteria > Acidobacteriota > Vicinamibacteria > Vicinamibacterales > UBA2999 > Gp6-AA40. Next base: position 9,369 of record DAINQP010000212.1, read on the forward strand.
CGAGGAGACGCTCGACGAGCGCCTGGTCGTAGGCGAGGCCTCGCTGACGGCAGCAGTCAGAGAAGATACGCAGGAAGTCCGCGCGCGTCGGGCTCTCGGCGAACACCTTGTAATGAATGCGGCGTAGGAACGCTTCGTCGACCAGTTCCGCCGGTTTGATGTTGGTGGCGAACACCACGAGCACCATGAACGGCAGGTGGAATTTCTGCCCGGTCTGCAGCGTCAGGAAGTCCATACGACTCTCGAGCGGCACGATCCAGCGGTTCAGCAGGTCCCGCGGCGAGCAGTGCTGGCGCCCGAAATCGTCGATGACCAGGACGCCGCCGTTGGCAATCGCCTGAACCGGGGCCGAATAGAACCCCATCGTCGGCGAGTACGCGAGCTCGAGCGCGCTCAGCGTCAGCTCGCCTCCGACCATCACCATCGGCCGACGACACCTCACCCAGCGTGCGTCCTGCTGCTGGCTTGTGAAGAGTCCGGAGCCGGATGGGCTCTCGGGCAGCGGCTCGTGGTTCACCGGGTCGAAGAACTTGACGATCTGCCCTTCGATTTCGAGCGCGTGCGGGATCGCGATCTCGCCTTCGAGCAGATTGCGGATGGCCTGGGCGATCACCGTCTTCCCGTTGCCCGGGGGACCGTAGATGAACATCGAATGTCCGGCAGTAATGGCGGGACCGACCTGCCCCAGCACCTTGTCGCTGATGACGAGGTGCGAGAACGCGTCGCGCACGCGGCTGCGGCCGATCCGGCGCGGCACCGCCTGATACTGCGTCATGTACTGCTGGTACTGGGCCAGCGGCACTGGCGCGATGCCGACGTAGTGGCTGTGCTCCAGGAACAGCAGCGCGCG
>DAINQP010000213.1:0-1384 GCA_036742665.1 Vicinamibacterales bacterium
CGAGGCCGGACGCGAAGACATCCTCGCGATGCTCGTCGGCGCGCTGGGGTGCAACATCGCGTGGGGCGTCATCGATGGAGTGCTGTATCTGATGGGTGCGCTCGGCGAGCGCGGGAGCAACCTCACGATCTACCGAGCCGTTCGCGTCACACGCGATACCGCGCGTGCCCGTCGCCTGATCTCGCACGCATTGCCGCCGACTATTGCGGCGGTCCTCGACCCAGCGGATTTCGATCGGATACATCAACGATTGAAGCTGTTGCCGAATCCGCCGCTGGCGCCGCGGCTGATCGGCTCCGACTGGCTCGGTGCGCTGGGTGTGTTCCTCCTCGTGTTCATCTCGCTGTTCCCGGTGGCAATTCCATTCATCGTCATGCACGACGCCACCAGGGCGATGCGCGCATCCAATGCGATCGCCGTCGCGATGATGTTCATGGCTGGCGTCGCCTATGGCCGCGTCGTAGGCTGGTCTCCATGGGCGGTCGGCGTGGTGATGGTGGCAGTGGGCAGCGTCCTTGTCGCGTTGACGATTGCGCTCGGGGGTTGAACCGCTGCGCGCCGCATACATCGCGTCCGCGATTCTCGTGACGTCCGCCGCTCACGCATCTGCGCAGACGGCCACGTCAGATCCTGAATGGACCGTCGCTGCGTCGGTCTATACCTACTTCTTACCGACGAGGGCAATTACGCGCAGCCCACGATCGCGACCGATCGCGGCTGGTTGCACCTCGAAGCGCGCTTCAACTATGAGGATCTCGACACCGGCTCGTTATGGTTTGGTTACAACTTCTCTGGTGGAGAGACGGTCGAATGGGCGTTGACGCCGGCGATCGGCGGCATCTTCGGCCAGACCGACGGCGTGGCACCGGGCTACAAGGGTTCCCTGAGTTGGCGGCAGCTCGAGTTCTACAGCGAGGGCGAGTACGTGTTCGACGCCGACGACTCGGCGGACAGTTTCTTCTACAACTGGTCGGAGCTGACCTTCGTACCGGCAGAATGGTTTCGCATGGGGCTGGTGACGCAGCGCACGCGCGTCTACGAGACCGAACGCGATATCCAGCGCGGCCTGCTCGTCGGCGTCCGCTACAAGCACCTCGAGGCCACGAGCTACGTCTTCAACCCGGACGACAGTCAGCCAGTGGTCGTGTTTTCAGTCGCATTCAGTTTCTGATGCCTATGTGGGACACTTGAGCATGCGACATCGACGCCGAACCTTCGTCCCGCTCGTTGCCTTGGCGCTTTCGTTCAGCACAGTCGCTTTCGCACAGACCAAACCGAAGCCTGCAGCCAAGCCCCCCGTACCCGCTCCTCGGGCCACCACCACACCGCCACGAAGCGATCCATTCGTCGGCGTGTGGCAGCTGAGCCCGGAAAAGTCGAAGTA
>DAINQP010000213.1:1484-10108 GCA_036742665.1 Vicinamibacterales bacterium
ATACGGACGTATGAAGACCGCGGCGATGGCACGATCTTCATGACCACCGACGTCGTCACTGCTCAGGGCACGACGCGTTCGTATCTGGTCTATAAACGCGACGGCAAGCCGTACCCGGAAGCGGCCCTCGGCGTGGACTCGATTCGACTCGTCATGGTGAAGGCGATCGATCGATACACCGAGGCCATGGCTTTCACCATCAGTGGCAAGCCGGCGGATATCGCCACGATCACGGTCTCCGTCTCGACTGACGGCAGAACGATGACGCAGGCGATCAGCGGAAAGACCGCCCAGGGACGAGCGTTCACGAACACCTTGATCTTCGACAAACAATAGCGTCAACGCGCGGCTGCGCTATCTCACGCGGTGTCGTCTTCGGCAATCAACACGAGCGGTGGACCGCCAGTAGAAATTTCCATGGCGTGAGCAACCGCCGCCTGGCCTCCGGCGGAGGCCATCGCCGCCTGCAGGGAGGCTGAGGATTCAAAGTACAGCTCCGCCACGCGTTGATACGGAGCCGCTCCCGTCGGCGTGCCGAGAACTCGCGCGGCAACAAACTTCTTCAGGCCAGGGATCTTCTCAAACACCATCGGCACATGTTCAACGCTGTACCGGCGTTCGAAGGTCGCAGCGTCAACCGGCGGCGGATAGAGCACGATCAGCTTTGGCATCGGTGCATCCTCAATCCTGCGCGAGGCGGCAGAGTATATCGCACGTCTCCGAGTAGAATGATGAGCCTACATCCCAGGAGCGACGTGTCTCCAATAGACGACGAATTCGAAGGAACGGTTTTTCGCGCCGGCCCCCTGTTCCCCGTGGCTGGCGTCAGCGACGACATCGCCCACTACCTCGTGGTCGTAGAAGGAAGTGAGCCAGGGAAACGGATCGAGCTGAGTAGCACCGCGCTCACGATAGGCCGCGACGCCAAGCAAGCCACGATGGTGTTTCCGGACACGGGGATCTCCCGCGTCCACGCGCTGGTCAGCGTCGTCAACGGCAGGGCGGTTGTCGAGGATCTCCAGTCAACGAACGGGACGTTTGTCGACGCCACGCGCGTGGCGACCAGAACGACGCTCCGCGAAGGCAACATCGTTCGAATCGGCGCACACGCGCTGAGATACGAGCGACGCAGCCGTAAGGACGTCCAGCGGACCAAGGAAATGGACCGCGACCTCCTCAAGGCGAGGAAGTACGTGCAGTCGCTGCTGCCGGCTCCGATCCACACCGGGCCCGTGCTCGCCGAGTGGAGCTTCGTCCCCTCGTCTCAACTCGGGGGCGACGCGTTCGGGTATTACTGGCTCGACCCAACAACGTTTGTGTTCTACCTCGTCGATGTCTCGGGACACGGCGTCGGCTCCGCGATGCACTCGGTCACAGTACTCAACGTGCTCCGCCAACGGGCGCTGCCCAACGTCGACTTCAGAAATCCATCCGAGGTGCTGGCGAACCTCAATGACATGTTTCAGGGAGAGAGCCATAACAATTTGATGTTGACGATGTGGTACGGCGTGTATCGCACTGACGATCGCGTGCTCACCTACGGCTCCGCCGGCCATCATCCGGCGTATCTCGTACCGGCCGATCGGCAGGCGTCGCGTCCCATCGGATCCCCGGCGCTGATGATCGGGGCGTTTCCCAACATGACCTATCAGACCGAACAAACGCCCGTGCCCGCGGACAGCTCGTTGTATCTGTTCAGTGATGGTCTGTTCGAGATCGTTACCAAGGATCAGCATCAGTGGGAGTTGTCTGACCTTCTGCCGTTGCTCCTGCAACCAGGATCTTCCGGCACGCCGGACGTCCCGAAGATCTCCAAGGCGGAACGGGTGTACAACGCCGTACGGGAAGTGGCTGCCCCCGGTCCACTGCAAGACGACGTCTCGCTCCTCGTTGTCACGTTCGCGTAACGGACACGCCTGCGGCGACCGACGGTCGCCGCATCAGAGTAAAAAGGTCGCGGGGTCTCAGTTTTCGCTTTGCTCCTGCAGCGCCGTGAAGATCGACGGCGCGTCGGGCCCGCCGTTGGATCGAGGCCGGGACCCTCGAACTTGGAGCTTCACCCGATAGTTGCCCGTCAGACCGGTCTTGTCCACAACGTAGCGGCCGGCCGTCGAGCGCAGGAGCGACGCCAGACTGGCATCGTGAAGTCGCCCTCCACGTTGTTGCCCATCATCCGTGTGGTGCAGGGCGCCACAATCGAACCGGGCGCCGGAGGAGTAAAGGTGAGTGGCGGCGTGCCCGCGGCGCGCGCCGCATCCGCAGCAGCGCGTTGCGCGGCTGCGCGGGCGGCACAACCGATTTCCGATGGTTTCAGTCCTGGGCCAAGCCGACCGTCCTTCCGCGCGAGCATGAGATCGAAGGACGGCTGCTCCTGCGTTTCGAGGTGGGCGGCGAGCTTGAACCGCTCGGCGAGCAGCGCGCGCATCATCGCCTGCCGATCCTCGATCGTGGGATTCTTCACCGACGCGGTCGCGTTCACGTCGTAGTGTTCGCTGGTCGCCCAGGCCGGCAACCCAATGGGTTCGGAGACAAGGCCTGGATACCCTCTGCCTATCAGCGTCCGTACGGTTCCGTTCACGAGGATGATGCCGCCGCCGGGCATTTGCCGCATGCTGCTCGAATTCGGATCACCGGCGTGGGGCTTGATCGAGATCACATCGTACGTTGGCCACGTCGTGGCCGGCGTATTCTGCGGCGTCTGCGCCTCGAGGTCGATCACCACGAACGACAGTGCCGTGATGACCCTGAGCAGATGGCGACTCGTCAGACCATGTCGCGCGCGCATACGCGCGACATGATAACCTTCCCCGCACGCTCGCGGATTCGCGTGTCCAACTCATCCGCTTTGGGATATCGTCTCCCGCGATGGCCCTGTCTCTCTCACGCGGTGCGACCCTCGGAAACTATGAAGTCAGCGTCCTGCTCGGGAAGGGCGGGATGGGAGAAGTGTGGCGGGCATCGGACACGCGGCTTGGACGCGACGTCGCGATCAAGACGCTGCCCCCGGAATTCTCGGAGGACGTCGATCGTCTGTCGCGCTTCGAGCGTGAAGCCAAAGTCCTCGCGTCGCTGAATCATCCGCACATCGCCGGCATCTACGGTCTGGAAGCCGCCGCGGGCACGAGGTTCCTGGTTCTCGAGCTCGTTGATGGCGAGACGATCGCGGATCTGCTGAAGCGCGGTCCTCTGTCGATGCCGGAGGCGCTCCGGTTGTCTCTCCAGATCGCGGAGGCGATTGAAGCCGCGCATGAGAAGGGCATCGTCCACCGCGATCTGAAGCCCGCCAACATCAAGGTCACCGCTGACGGCAAGGCGAAGGTGCTCGACTTCGGCCTCGCGAAAGCCTGGCAGGCAGAGGCCGGCGACGTCGCCAACTCACCGACGTTGAGCATGGCCGCAACCGCGCAGGGCATCATCCTCGGGACGGCGGCGTATATGGCTCCCGAGCAGGCGCGCGGACAGACAGTCGATCACCGCGCGGACATCTGGGCATTCGGGTGCGTGCTCTTCGAAATGATCACGGGCCGCCCGACGTTTCGCGGAGATCTGGTGTCCGACATCCTGGCGTCGGTGCTCGTGCGCGAGCCGGAATTCTCCGAATTGCCGCCGACGATCGCGCCACGCCTCAAAGAGGCGCTCCAACGGTGTCTCGAGAAGAACCCGAAGCGACGATGGCAGGCGATTGGTGACCTGCGCGTGGAGCTCGAGCGAATCCTCGCCAACCCCAACGAAGGTCTCACGCCGGCGGCGAGTGTGGCCTCGCCGCCGAGGGCTGGTGTGAAGGCTGCGCTGCCGTACGCGGCGGCCGCAGCAATCGTTGCCGCGGCCACCGCATGGACGCTGAAGCCCGCTCCTGCTCCTGAGCCCAGACCACTCGTTCGCTTTGAGTTCGAGGTTCCAACTAATCCAACTAATCCCGGGTTCCGCGGGACCGGGCGGCCCGTGCTGGCGTTTTCGCCGGACGGACGTCACGTTGCCTACAACACCCCGACCGGTGTGTTTCTGCGCGCGATGGACACGCTCACGTCACGCCTCGTCCCAGGAACCGAGTCTGGGTTGACGACGCCGTTCTTTTCTCCAGACGGCCAATGGCTGGCGTTCTGGTCGAACGAGGCGACGGCGCTGCAGAAGATTGCAATCAGTGGCGGAGCGCGCGTGACGATTGGCCCTGCCGTCAACCCATTCGGGGCGACGTGGGGACGCGACGGCCAGATTCTCTTCGGGCAGCCCGAGGGCATCAAGCGCGTGTCGGCCAACGGCGGTTCATCGGAGCTGGTGATTGCGATCAAGTCCGGCGACGTGGTGCACGGCCCGTCCCTCATGCCCGACGGAAAGACAATCCTCTACACGCTAACCCGTGTCGCCGGTGCCACACGCTGGGATCAAGCCGAAGTGATCGCGCAGGAGCCAGGCGGTCAGCCCAAGGTGCTGATCCGCGGAGGAAGCGACGCCAGGTGGGTCCCAACCGGGCATCTCGTGTACGCGGTAGGTAACGTTTTGTACGCAATCGCGTTCGATCCAGACCGGCTCGAAACCGTGGGCGGGGCCGTCGCGATCGTCAATGGTGTTCAACGCGCCGCCGCCGCAGCGACGAACACGGCCAGTGCGAACTACGGTCTATCGGATCGGGGAGATCTCGTCTATCTGAACAGCGTGACCGCCGCTGCGACGCCGGAAAGCACGCTCGGCATCGCGGACCGGAATGGCGGCCTCCGGCTGCTGGACATACCGAAGGCCAACTACCGCAACCCGCGCGTATCCCCCAACGGCCGCAGCATCGCCGTCGAAACGATCACGGCAGGTGGTCAGAGCGTTGTGTGGGTCTACGACCTCGCGGGCACGTCCGCCATCCGTCGTCTCACGCAAGAGGGCAACAACTCGCGGCCGGTCTGGACCCCCGACGGAAAGCGGATTGCCTATGGCTCGGACAGGGAGAAGGCGCACGGCGTCTACTGGCAACTGGCGGACGGGAGCGGCCTGCCGGAACGTCTCACGACCGCCGAAGACGGATCCGTCCACTATCCCCAGTCGTTTTCACCCGACGGCAAGGTTCTGTCGTTCGCGAACGTGCGCGGTCTGGGGGCGGCCTCGTGGGGGTTGTGGACGATGCGCCTCGATGCCAGTGAGAGGAAGCCCGCGCTCTTTTACGATCTGCCGAACTCCAACGAGTTCGGCGCGGAGTTCTCGCTCGATGGCAAGTGGATCGCGTATGCCAGCAACGCGGGACCAGATGCCAACAGTCCCGCGACGCGATTCGCCATCTACATCCAGCCCTATCCGGCCACGGGTGTGAAGTACGAGATCTCGCAGACCGGCGGCGCATGGCCGATCTGGGTGCCAGGCGGTCGCGAGTTGCTCTACCGGCTCAACGCGACGGAGGGCAACGTTCCCAGGTTGAACGCGGTGGCGATCACCACACAACCGGTGCCCGCGTTCACGAGCGAAAAGCCGCTGCCGATCAAAGGGTTCCAGCCGGTGGTGAACTACAGGGAATACGACATCCTGCCAAACGGGCATGAGCTGGTGATGGTGTTCCCGGCCACGCAGGCGGCCGCGACCGCTCCGCCGAACCCGCGCATCCACACCGTCCTCAACTGGGTCGAGGAACTGAAGGCGCGAGCGCCCGGGAAGTAGAGCGCTGCGCGCGTCCGCTGAGCGTTGGGATTTGGGCGTTGGGAATGGTTGGGATTTGGGAATTGGTCGTTGGGAACTTGTTAATGTCCGTTTATGGGACGATTGTTCCCGCCATCGAACAAAACCACAGTAAAATCGCACGAATTCCCTAAGCTGTTGCGCGGCACGCAGCTTGATATCTGAGGCATCCGACATGCTCTTCAAACGCTCGTCCTCGTCCGCCCTCACCGACGCCCCGTGGGAACCCACCGGCAACCAGCCCCTCATGTCCCTGCGTGCCGTCGAGAAGTCATTCCCGGTTGGCGCCGGGCAGACCTACGTACTGCGCCGCATCGGCATCGACATCAAGCCGGGCGAGTTCGTGTCCATCATGGGACCGTCGGGCGCCGGCAAGTCGACGCTGCTGCACATCCTCGGCATGCACGACAGCGCATGGAGCGGCGAGTATCACCTGATGGGCCATCCGATTCACGCGCTGCCGGCGAAGGAGCGCGCCGCGCTGCAGAAGCGCCACATCGGGTTCGTCTTCCAGAGCTATCACCTGCTCGACAACCTGACCGTCTACGAAAACATCGAGCTGCCGCTCTCCTATCGCGACGTGCGCAAGTCGGAACGCCAGGGCATCGTCGCCAACGTGCTCGATCGCTTCGGCATCGTCGCGAAGAAGGACCTCTATCCGAATCAGTTGTCCGGCGGACAGCAGCAGTTGGTCGGTGTCGCGCGCGCGATTGTCGCCAACCCGCAAGTAATTCTCGCCGACGAGCCGACCGGCAACCTGCATTCGTCGCAGGGCCAGGAGATCATGGAATTGTTCAAGCAGCTGAACGATGGGGGTACGACCATCGTGCAGGTCACGCACTCGGAAAGCAACGCCGCCTACGGCAGTCGCATCATCAAGCTGCGCGACGGATACATCGATCAGAACTGAACGACTCTGCTCCACGGCGTCGACATCTTCGGCGCACACGCGCCGCGCGCGCTGCGGGCCGAATAATCTATGTCCACACCGTCCACTCGTCTTCTCATTGCCGACGATCAGCGCGACGTGCTCGAAGCGCTACGCCTGCTGCTCAAGGCTGAGGGCTATCAGATCGATGCCGTCGAATCGCCAGCTGCCGTACTCAAGGCACTCGAGCAACGCGACTACGACGTCGTCATCATCGACCTCAATTACGCGCGCGACACGACGTCCGGCCGGGAAGGCCTCGAGCTGCTGACGAAGATCCACAGCGCCGACGAGATGCTCCCGGTCGTCGTCATGACGGCGTGGGGATCGGTGAACGTCGCCGTCGAAGCGATGCGCCGCGGGGCACGCGACTTCGTCGAGAAGCCCTGGGACAACGAGCGGCTCAAGGCGATTGTCCGGACGCAAGCCGAGCTCGGCCGCGCCCTGCGACGCGCCACGCGGCTCGAGGCCCAGTCGCGGACGACGCAGAACGACGGCGGACCGCTGTTGATTGCGGATTCAGCAGCGATGCAGCCGGTGTTGCAGATCATCGCTCGCGTGGGTCCATCCGACGCCAATGTGCTGATTACCGGCGAGAACGGCACAGGCAAAGGCGTCGTCGCACAGGCGTTGCACGCCGTGTCGTCGCGCGCCAACCGGCCGATGGTAACGATCAACGCCGGCGGCGTGTCGGAAGGCGTGTTCGAAAGCGAGCTCTTCGGACATGTGAAGGGGGCCTTCACCGACGCCAAACAGGATCGCGTCGGCCGGTTCGAGCTGGCCGATGGCAGTACATTGTTCCTCGACGAGATCGCGAACGTTCCGCTCAGCCAACAGCAGAAACTGTTGCGCGTGCTCGAGACCGGTGAGTTCGAGCGGCTCGGATCGTCGCGTACGCGGAAGGCCGACGTGCGCTTGATGTCTGCGACGAACGCCGATCTCAACGCCGAAGTGGCGGCCGGACGCTTCCGCCAGGATCTGCTGTTCCGGTTGAACACGATCGAGATTCGACTGCCTGCGCTGCGCGAGCGGCGCGACGACATCCCGCGCATCGCCAAGCATTTTCTCGTGCAGCATGCGCAGCGGTATCGCAAGGCGATGACGGGCTTCGATCCGGCGGCGCTGCAGGCGCTCATCGATCATCCCTGGCCCGGCAATGTCCGCGAGCTCGATCACGCCGTCGAGCGAGCCGTGCTCATGGCGCCGGGCAATGTCATTCACCTCGCCGATCTCGGCCTGCGCCAGACCGGAAGCGGCGATGCCTCAGCGCGTCTCGAGGAGATGAGTCTCGAAGATGTCGAAGGCTTTCTGATCCGTAAGGCGATGGCGCGTTACGGCAACGTGAGCCATGCGGCAAAAGCGCTCGGCCTCAGCCGCTCGGCCCTGTATCGCCGTCTCGAACGTTATCGGCCCGCCTAATCAATGCACAATGCCGAATGCACGATGCCGAATGCCCAAAGGATCTCAGGCTTCGTTGAGCATTGCGCATTGAGCATTCTGCATTGGGCATTGCTCCGATGACCTACGACCGGAAGGTCACGCTGCTCGCGCTCGCGGCGGGACTCCCGGCCGTCGTCGCGTCATTCGTGCTGCTGTGGGTTGGCCAGTATCCGTGGCTGATCCGTGTCACGATCGGCGCGATTCTGTTTGGCTTGTGGCTGGGTGTGACGATTGCGCTGCGCGACCGGATCATCCGGCCGCTGCAGACGGTGTCGAATCTCCTCGCTGCGCTTCGCGAAGACGACTTCTCGATCCGCGCCCGCGGCGCGATGCCCAACGACGCGCTCGGGCAAGTGATGCTCGAGGTCAACACGCTCGCCGAGACGCTGCGCAGCCAACGGCTTGGCGCCCAGGAAGCGACCGTACTGCTCCGCGCGGTGATGGCCGAGATCGACGTCGCGATCTTTGCCTTCGATAGCGACAAGCGGCTGGTGCTGGTCAATCGCTATGGCGAACGGCTGCTCGGGCGGGAAGGCGGCGACTTGATTGGCCGACTCGCCGATGACCTCGGTGTGCAGCACGTCCTCCTCAGCCCGTCCACGAT
>DAINQP010000214.1:0-10022 GCA_036742665.1 Vicinamibacterales bacterium
GCACACGAGACCGAGGGCTGCGACATACCAGAACAGCGCCGACTCGATCCCGCGTTCGAAATCGCCACCCTTCCGGCCACGCGCGTAGAAGTTCATCAGCACGTCGGCGGTCGCGGGATCCACCGGCTTGCGATATGCCTGCCGTGCGAGCGTGGTGAGGATCCGGCGCGCGCATCCGACTTCGGTCGTCTCGATATCCGGCGAGCTTCGTCGAGACGGGTGGCACTGCAGGATCTTTCGTCGCGATGGCGAATCGCCGGGAGCTGCGACGGCGTACGGGCCTTCGATCGTGATGCGATCGACCGACGGATCGCCGAGGATGTCGAGGCCATCGATCGTCGTCCGGATGAACGGCTTGATCAGATCGTCCCGCGGCGCATGGCTCTTGAGGACGGTCGTCGCCCAGAGCGTATGCGTGCCCGCTTTGACCGGAAGCCGCACGGTCAGGCGCCGATCGAGATCGGCACCAAACGTGCCCGGATTCTCCGCCATCCGGCCAAAGTCGTCGCGCCCGCCCGCGGTGACCACCGTCAACCTCGTACCGTCCAGCGCGATCTCGATGTCGTGCGGATCTTCCATGCCGCGCATCAGGTCGAAGGTGTTGCGCCACAGACGGAGCTTGATGACGTACTCGCCGTCGACGGGAAACGTGTGGTCGATCTTCATCCCGCCGCGGGTTCCCGGCGGCAGCCCCTCGAGGTGCTGGTCCTGCGACAGATCCGGCCGCACGCGATAGGTCGCCGTGCTCGGCGTGATGTTGACGTTACCGAGTGCCATCCGGCTGATGTTCCAGGACGCCGAGAGGTAACGCTCCATCAACGAGGGCGAAACCGTCAGCACGTCCGCAATGTTGTCGAACCCGCTGCTCTCATCGTCGGGCGGCAGGAGCGCCGTGGCGTCGATCTTCAGCGACAGCAGGTCGCGGATCGCGTTTGCGTACTCGGCACGGTTCAGTCGATGAAGCGCGGTGCGGCCCGGTCGTGGATTGGCTGCCGCCGAGCGATCGATGGACGTTTCGAGATGACTGACGAACGCTTCGAACGTAGCCGTCTCAGGTCTCGGCATCCCGGCGGGCGGCATCAAGCCGGCCCTGACTTTCCGGATCACCTTCTCCCAGAGCTCAGCATGCTTTGAAATGTCCGTAAGATCCGCGTGCTCGAGCGACAACTCGCCCGAACGGGTGCGGTCGTTGTGACAGGTGGCGCAGTACGTCTTGACGAGGGCGGCGTCGGAGGACGACCCAGCCACAGCACCAGACGGCGCGGCTGTCCCCTGAGCGTAGCCCGCAGGCTCGACAAACACCACGGCAAGGACGAATGCGACGGCGGCTGAGAGGACTATGGTTCGCAAGTAGGCTCCGTGGAGTCACTGCCAAGCTTGCCACAGGACACCCGCGTGTTCCACGAGATCTCTGACCGGAGTTCTGACTGTAGTTCTCTCGGATCGCTGATCGCCGACGGTAGCCGCGGCACGTCGCGGCCAGATCGTTGCGGGGTCAGGCGCGCTCATGATGCCGGTTCGTCATGTCCCCAGCCGTCGACGCGCCGCGGCCGAAAACCCCATCGATCTTCGGCTGAACCACTCGTCAATCAGGTCCGGCCAGTCTCTTGCAGCACCGCTGTCGATCGCGAGGCGGAGATGAAGATCGCGCTCGCGACGCAGGAGCAACACACATGGATCTGAAGCAACTGGTCATACTCACGCTTCAGATCAGCATTGTCTTCACGGTGTTGGGGTTTGGCCTGAAGACCACGCTGGATGACCTGCTGTACGTCGTGCGACGACCGGCGCTTCTCGGGCGCTCGCTCATCGCCGTGTTCGTGATCATGCCGGTCGTGGCCGTGGCGATCGCGCGGTGGTTCGACTTTCCGCGGACGGTCGAGATCGCACTCATCGCGCTCGCCATTTCTCCCACGCCGCCGCTCCTGCCTAGTCGAGAGGCCAGGTTCGGAGGGTACGAGCCTTACGGGCTCGGTCTGATGGCGCTGCTGGCTCTCCTGTCGATCGCGGTCGTTCCGCTCTTGGCCGAGCTCCTTTCGGCGTTCTTCGGCCGCCGCTTCGCCGCACCCGCGTTGGCCATCGCGGGCATCGTCTTCAAGGCGGTGCTGTTGCCACTGGCGGTCGGCATGGCGGTGCGCGCGTTGGCGCCAGCGATCGCTGCGCGGCTCGACAAGCCCGTCGTGATAATCCCGAAGATCCTGATGCCACTCGCCGCGGCCGTGCTCCTCATCGGTACGGCACCGGCGATGTGGCGTCTCATCGGCGGCGGTACGCTCGTCGCTATGGTGCTCTTTCTCGCGATTGGATTCGCGGTTGGGCACGTAATGGGAGGGCCGGATCCGGATCACGCGATCGTGCTCGCGATATCAACGGCGTGCCGGCATCCGGCGATCGCGCTAGCGATCGCGTCAGCGAACTTCCCAGACGAGCAGTTCGGAGCCGCGATCATTCTCTACATGCTCCTCGGCCTCGTCGCCGGCATTCCCTACACGGTGTGGAACAAGCGGCACATGGGGGCTCACGCTCCGGCGTAGGTGCTGAGTGGTTGGCGCATCACATTCCATCCTTTCCCCGAGCACTTCTGGATCCAGTTGCGCGGCGCACCGCGCGGCGCCTTGGGGCCGAAATAGATGTCCACTGATCGATCCGGGTTGACCACCATGTCCGCTTTCTGGCTGCTGATGCTCGGGAACTGCTGATCGGTCTGAAGCTGCGATCGCGTCTGGTTGTCGTAGAGCACCACCGACCAGCCATCGACCTGCGCGGATCGAGCAGGCGCGCGCCGTCGCGTGACCAACCGCAGCGGCGTGCTCGAGGATCTGTGTCATGCGCGCGCGAAGCGCTGTCTTTTCTCGATGCCGATCGAAGCGAGCAGGCCGAGCGTCTCCGCATCGATGGCGATCGCGGGTTCCTCCTGCACGACGCGATTCACCGTCTCGAAGAACGTCGCGTCTGTCGGGTGAATCGTGTTGAACGATCGCCCGGATGCGTTCACGAAATGTGTATGCGGCGGACGGGCCGTCTGCGCGACGGGATAGATCCGCAAGCTCGCCTTGAGGCGTCTCACCGCCGGTGCGGGATCGCCGTCCACCATGAAGCGACGGATGAGCAGCCAATTACCGCAGGTGTTCGACCGAAAGACATATACCCAGCCGGCACCGTAGATCGATTCGGTGTTTCCGGTCAGAAACAGCGAGTTCGAGTCCATCAGCGTTTCAAAGATCGCGACGGTCGTGTTGTTGACACCTATGCTTTGCAGGCCTTCGCGCATCGCCGCGAGCGACGCGGGCCGGCATCGCCGTCAGGAATGCCTGCACGGCTCGCTGGAAATCGAGATTGTCGTACAGCCGCTGGACCGATGGCGGAATCGTCGGCGCGCGCGCAGTCTCCGCGCTGACGGAGCAGGACTACGCAATGCCGTGGGCAGGTGGACGCGCCTGGCAAGGATGTCACCACTGAATGAGCCACACGCCGACGAAGAGTGCGCTCGATGATGCGCCACGCGCGAGACGCGCTGGCAAATCCGGTGCCCGGACACGAGCCGCTACACGATCACGATCGTTTGCCGGGTTTACCGGCGAAGACGCGAATCGGTGGGAGCCGGCGGCACGATCGGTGAGGGCCGCGTTTCCTCAGCAAGCCGAATCAATTCGGCGACGGAGCCCACCTTCAACTTCGCCATGACGTGACCGCGGTGTACCTTCGCGGTCTTCTCCGTCGTCCCGAGCTCCGAGGCGATCTGCTTGTTCGATCGACCGGCGACGAGACGCATGGCGACTTCGCGCTCCCGAGCAGTCAGCATCTCCACGCGTGAGAGGAAGGTGTCACGCACCTGCCGCGCCGTCTCGGCTCGCGTACCTTTCTGCAGGCCGCGAGTCACGGCAGCGATGAGCTGGTCGACCTCGATCGGCTTCATCAGAAAATCGACCGCGCCGTCCCGCATCGCCTGGACGACCGTGGACACGTCGCCGCTGTCGGTGATGAACACCACCGCCAACACTGGATTGTCCAGCAGTTGTCGCTGCAGATCGGGCCCCGAGAGTCCCGGCAGATGTTGATCGACGACGACGCAAGCCGGACCGGTGATGGGAAGGCTTGCTAGAAACGACTCCGCAGAGCTGAACCCTTTGACGGTGAAACCCGAGGCAGAGAGATAGCCTGACAACCGTGCGCGCAGGTCGTCGTCTCTCTCCACGACGAAGACGATGTCTGTCGCTTCCCCCGTCATTGACCTGTCACTGAAGGACCGGTTGGTTGATGGTTATTGTGGTTTAACGCTCCCCCCGCTGCGACCGAACACACGTGGCGCGCCGAACGTGAAACGGTATCGCTGACGTCGGCGCTGATCGCCGACCTCGGCCTGTGCGTACCGCAGTCACGCAATATCGTGGCGAGCATACGAAAGCCGTGGCGTTCCCACGATACCGTCAACCCGTCGTTGCTCGTTGAAAGCAGGCAAAGCGCCTGCCGGCTGCGTCTGCTGCGCGCGCGGTGGCGCGCCCCCTGCAGCAAGTAGCCGCACTGCACCGACACACTATGTTTTTGTACCGTTGCCACGCTCAGCATCACGAACGACTCTCCGTGCCAGCGCTCTTCCTGTGTCTCGGAATGACCGTTACGTCGATGCGCACGGCCGCCGCGCAGGAGCTGGATCCGCGCGCGTACACCGCCGCTCCAATTGGCGTCAACTTTCTGGTCATTGCGGGCGGACGTTCCACTGGTGGTGTGGTAGTAGACCCGTCGCTCCAGATTGACGACGTAGAGGCGACGATCGATTCAGTGGGAATTGGCCTCGGCAGGACCGTCGATCTGTTCGGACGTACGGCGCTCATCCTGGCGGTGGTGCCGTACGCGTGGGGTGACGTCTCGGGCAGCGTTGGCGAGGAATCGCGACGGGTGACACGTTCAGGCCTGGCCGACCCGCGTGTGAAGCTATCGGTGAACTTGATCGGCGGGCGCGCACTCACACCGCGCGAGTTCGCCGGCGCTGCGCGCCCGACGATCGTAGGCGTCAGCCTCGCGGTCGCTCCGCCGCTCGGGCAGTACACGGGGGCGAAGTTGATCAATCTCGGCGCGAATCGTTGGGCGTTCAAGCCGGAGATCGGCGTCTCACACGCGCTGGGCAGATGGACCATTGAGGGGTACAGCGGCGTTGTGCTGTTCACAACGAACCGTGAGTTTTACACCGGAGCGTCGGTCCGTGAACAGGCGTCGGTCGTGGCGCTGCAAGCCCACGTGAGCTACACACTTCGCCGGCAACTCTGGGCCGCCTTCGACGCGACGTGGTACTCCGGCGGTACGACGACGGTGAATGGTACGGAGAAGGCCGACCTGCAACGTAACTCACGCGTTGGCGCCACCTTGTCCTTCCCTGTAGGCCGCCGTCAATCGATCAAGTTCTCCGGCAGCACAGGTGCGACCACACGGATCGGCGCGGACTTCCACACGTTTGGTGCGGCATGGCAGCTGACCTGGTTTGATTAAGACACGCCGCGGCGATCTCTGCTTCAGGTAGCTATAATGAGGTTGAGGTTGCTCGACGTATTGGACCTCGGAGATTCGCGACGCGATCACCGGCGAGAGTGGGACCTAGTACCGTCCCACCGTATCAAACACCACCTGGTCCCATCGCCAGAGCTTCTCGAAGAAGCGTTTCGCGCAGTCCGCAGCGTTCTCCAGGCCCGCCCGGACCGCGATCTCGGCAATCCTGCGCTGCCCATCGATCGCATCGAAGATCCGCTTCTCGGGCGCAGTGACCGTCATAATCAGATCGCGGTGCTGATGACTCCGGTTCAACAGCACAGCCGCGGCGCCCTCTGGGAGCGGTTCCTCGACGCACATCGTGTACGGCAGGCGGATCGGCACGAACCCGCTCCAGCGCGCGTCATCGAACCGGACCTTCATATTGATGTCTTCCGGACCATCGTCTCTCGACGCCACGACGCTGTGTGCCCCCATCGTCGCTCGCCACAACTCCAATGCGGCGTATTGTTCGCGCGGAGGAAGCTGCGCCACACGATGGGCGTGAGGCGTTGCTGCGAATGCCCCACACTGTGGTAGATACGGCGCCTGCCAATACCAGCGTTCGAAGCGCATTCCACCTCGCTCAATCAAATCGAACAGCGCCTGCACCGAATACGACTGGTCCCGCGGGTTCAACAGCGCGTCAGCCACCGCATGGGTGTTCCTCGCGTCGCGTGACGTGGCGAGTTCGCCATGCAACGGATGCTGCGGCGGCAGCGCGGCGATCGCGGCGCGTAGATCGGCGATATCCCGGTCCGATCGGCCGACGCCGAGCGTGCGGCAGTATTCCTGGAGCATGGAGATGCCGGTGCGGCCGTACGGGGCGTAGACCATCAGATAGATCACGCCGTCGGGTTTGAGCACCGAACGCAGCGCGCGTAGGCCCGCCGCGGGATCGAGCAAATGGTGCAACACACCCGTGCAGACGATCAGATCGAAGTGCCGTTGGATCACACCGACACCCTCGATCGATCGGTGCATGGTCTCGAGATTCGTCAGTGCGTACTTTTGTCTCAATTGCTCCGTGTGTTCGAGGCTCGTGGTGCTGACGTCGATGCCGACGACGCGCGCCTGCGGTCGGCAGAGCGCGTACTTCGCCGCCTGCCAGGTACCGCAGCCTGCCACGAGAATGTCGAGATCGGCGCGGTACGTCGCGCCGGGCCAGTACAAATGGTGGTCGGCACGATGGCGATTGGCGTCCTGCCACTCTTCACGCGCGCGATCGAGATTCGCCACCGGAGGCGGATACGGGTGATCGGTATAGAACGCGCACACCGGATCCGCAGCGGAGTCCAGCGTGCGCGTCTCTGTGCGACCCCCGACTGTGCCAACAGTCATGGTTGTGCGACCCACAATGAGCGCTATTTCACGCCCGCACCGCCGCTCGTCGCCATCACCGCCTGAGTCTGGCGTGCTTTCTCGAGCGCCTGGTCGATGCTGAAACTGGCCGGCCGCTGCCGCGGCGGGGATTCCTTGAACGTCTTCAGGACCGCGAATCCGTCGGCTGCGAACCGGCCTTGAGACCCACGGCTCCTTTGACGTGCTGCGTCACTAATTGCGCCAGCGCCTCTGGCGGCAACGCAGCGGGCGCGATTGCGACGAACGCACACAGGACGAGTTGACGACATCGCTGTCGAAGCATGGCTGACGTCACGGTCTCGATCTCCGGCCGCTGTGACGTCACGTCGCAGCAGACGATGTGAGGAGGAGCACGGGGCGTGCCCGCCTGCGACCGAATCGGCACAGGCGTGTGCGCACCGACACGTCTGCGACCGCGGTCGCATTCAGGTGAGGCGCGTCGTTGCCAGGGCGGCGTGATGCCACGACGTGGCGCGCCGCCCGCGGCATGTGGCGACTTTTCGCGTCGCTTTACTGCTGCTGCTTGATGGGCACCTGCAGTGTCAGCGGCGACTGCAAGAGGACGTTGATGACAGTACCAGCGGGCACTTCGATTTCACGACCCTTGGTGGCCAGCACAGTGCCTGCCCCTCCAGCGACCGCGCCTATCGCGGCGCCCGTTCCGCCGCCGGCAATCCCGCCGACGACCGCGCCCAATCCGGCGCCGAGGCCGCCTTTCTTCACATCGTCACTCTTCTTGTCCTGCGCCTCCAGCACCACAGGCGCAGTCTGTAGCTGATGCGTTTCGCCGCGGACCACGAGACGATCGAACGCGATGCCGAGTGTCGCCTTGCCTTTGACGCGTCCTGATTCCTTGGCGTCGCTGACGACGCCTCTCAATTCAGCGCCTTGCGGGACAGCCGTGATGCCGTCGATCACCAGCGGTTTCGCCAGGGCTCCCTTGACCAGATCCTCGACCTGACTCGTCTTCGATCCGAGAGCGCTCAGCACCGACACGGCGAGTGATGTGCCGGCCGGAACAGTGACGGCGCGAAACGCCGGCGGCGGTGGCGGTGGTGGTTCCACCGGTTTCGGCGGAGGGGCGGCAGTTGCCGTCGGCGGCGTGTCCGCGGCTGAAGCCGAGGGGGCGGTTGACGACGGTGGGGGCTTCACCGGTGCCGCGGACGTCTGCGGTGGTGGGGCCTGACGAGCACTCTCTGCAGATGGTGCTGGTGATGTCACCGCGGGCAGTGGTGATGTGGGCTGTTGTGATGCGGGCGGCGGCGACGTCGGCTGCGCGCTCGATGGTTGCGGCTGGGCGGAATCCGCCCGACGCTCTTCGGTTTTCGTGCACGCCACCGCCAGAGCAGCAGCGAGAGTAAGGGCCAGCAAGGACTTCATGACATTTGCTCCCAAAGTTATGAGGACGGCAGCCGCTCGCACAGCGGTCGAGACGAACCGTCGCGACATGTCGCGGTTGGCGACACACCGTCGCGAGTCACGCACTCGCGTTCCTGTCTCCACGCCGTAAAACTCGCGGTTTCTGGAACGTTCGTACTCACGCTCCGGGAACGCGCCCGCTGACGTGAGTACCAGCAGCGAAAGTGCTGCCACATCGCGGTCGGAATGACATCGATGAGCGACGTGTCGCTGCACCCGCGCTATTCGTGGTCAGACCACGACGGCGCGCGGCTGCGACGCCCTGCCACGCAGCCACGCAGACTTCAGCGGCGCTGCTCATCTTCTCTGAAAGAACTTCTCGCGTGCGTTGACCTCGCGGCATAGCGTATGCACTTCAGGGCCGGCGAGGTGCGTATGCGGACATCATCGCGAATGCTGGCGAGTTGCGCTCTGATTTATCTCGCGTGCAATGCAGTAGTGGCTGAAGCGCAGAGCGTTCAGTCGGCCCCATCAAACCTCAGCTCGCTGCAGGGAACCGTCGTCTCCGCGGCGAAAGCCACGGTCGTCGTCAAGACGGGCGACGGCATCTATCAATTGTTCGTGCTCGATCACGACACTGTTCGACCGCAGGCCATTCCCTTACAGGCACAAGTCAAGGTGTCGTTCGTGCCGTCGAATGATCCCTCGGCGCCGCCGATCGCGGATGCGGTGCAAATCACCGCTGCCCCACCGCCAAAGGTCGCAGCCCTGACCGGCGAGGTCCCGGTGGCTGCGCCGCCTGAGGATGAAGCGGTCCCGGCCTCGGTGCGCCAGCTGGAACGGGCGATCGAGCGGCAGTCGCGTAAATATCGTCTCGGCGTGCGCGGAGCGACGGCGCTCGATCCTGAGTTGTTCATGTTCGGCGTCCACTCGCAGTTGGGGCCGTTCTTCAGCGACAGCTTCTATGCGCGTCCCAACTTCGAAATGGGATTCGGCGAGCTCACCACGCTCGTGGCGCTCAATTTCGAGGGGATATATCGTCTTCCGTTCGTGCCACGCACCAGCCGCTGGAATGTGTACGCGGGCGGCGGCCCGGCACTCAATTTCTCCCACCGCAATTTCGAGGAGGAGACTGACCGCGGCAAGATTGATTTCGGTGATCTCGACCTTGACGTCGGATTCAACTTCCTGCTTGGGCTGCAGTCCAGAGACGGGTTGTTCCTGGAGATGAAGACCAGCGCCTATTCGATTCCGACCCTCCGGTTCGCGATCGGATACAACTTTTAAGGCGGGGTGCACACTGGCCGCTTTTAAGGCGGGGTGCACACGGGCCGCGAGCGAGGAGCAATTTCCTTGGCCGCGGCTATTTCGATCGGCTAGTCTAATAGAGGCGAGACCGGCTAGTGCTCGACTCTACTCAATCGCAGCGGCAGCAGCGGCACGTCTTCATCGTCGACGATGATGTCCAGACCTTGCGCGCGTTCGCGCGTATCCTGCACGTCGAAGGCTTCGACGTGGACACGTTTCATTCGGCATCAGACTTCCTGAAGCACCCGCCGAGCCACGTGCCGTCCTGTCTCCTGCTCGACCTGAGGCTTCCCGAGATTGACGGACTGCAGCTGCAGCAGTTGATGCGAAGCGCTCACGTCGACCTCCCGATCATCTTCGTCAGCGGATATGGTGACGTCCCGTCCACGGCATCAGCGATGCGGTATGGCGCCGTGGATTTTCTCGAGAAACCGGTCGAGGGGGCACGTCTGCTGGATGCCGTCTCCAGTGCG
>DAINQP010000215.1:0-9984 GCA_036742665.1 Vicinamibacterales bacterium
CGGAAGCCATCGCCGCGTTGGAACAGGTGCTGGCCGCACGACCGAATCTCGAGCGTGCGCATAACCGCATGGCCACGATTTGCCAGCACATCGGACGAATTGAAGAAGCGCGAATCGCACACGAACAGTCGCTGCGGTCGAACCCACGGACTCGAACCGGCAACCTCGAGTACTGCCATATCTATAGCGGCGACTTCGCGCGCGCGGAAGAGGCGGCGGAGGCCTGGTTCCGGGAACGCCCCGGAAGCATATATGCGTGCACCACTCGCGTCCTCACTGCGCTGTTGCGCGGAGACCTTGGGCTCGTCGAGCAACGGTTGGCGGCGGCTCTGAAACAGCTGCCGTACGAGCCCATGCTCGACACCCTTCGCGGTGTACTGCACGCTCGGCGCGGTCAAACCGACCTCGCACTGGAGTGTGTGCGTAAGGCGTTGGACTCCCCGCGTTCGTTCGGCCACACGCACCACACCTACTACAACATTGCCTGCATCTATGCGGTGCTCGGGGACACGGAGAAGGCGATGGCGTGGCTCGAACGGAGCGTCGACACCGGGTTTCCGTGCTGGCCGTTCTTCCGGATCGATCCCCATCTCGCAAGCCTGCGCGAAGAGCCTGCATTCACACGACTCGTCGCCGACCTCGAGCAGACATACACCGCTGTCAAGATCCAGAGGTTATAGAGACGATGGCGCTATACTCCGACGCTGTACGCAGCCATCGAGTGAAGAACTCGATCGCGCGGCGAGGAGGCACCGATGTCCACAACAGCTATCGATTACCGAGCCGAGGTTCTTGCCATTGCTCAAGCGTGGGAGAAATCCGCCAATACTCGTGATGCACGAGGAATGGCCGGTCTATATACCGAGAGCGCGACGCTCTTGCCGCCTGGAATGCCAGCGATCACCGGCAGACAGAACATCCAGGAGTTTTGGCAGGGCTTCTTCGATGCCGGAGCGTCGGACGCCAAGCTCAAGTCGATTAAGATTTCCGGTTCTGCGGACCTCGCCTATGAGGTCGGCGAATACAGCGCGATGATGCCCCAGCCATCAGGAGGCACGGCTCCCGGGTCCGGCAAATACCTGGTCGTGTTCGAGCGTGAGCTTGACGGCCATCTCAAGATGGCTGCCGACATGTTCAGTCCGAACGCCTAACGCCGAGTCGCTCACCGCACGGCGGACAACGACGCGCATACACCCGACGGCGATCGTGCCGGTAGAGCGCCGCGGGTGATGCGTTGACGTCGCTTGCAGAGGAGACACTGAGACAGGGCATGCCACTCGTCGTCGGAGCGCTGCTCGCACTGTGACAGGGTAGGTCAATTTCTTTCGGACCTCCGTCTCGGCTGAGCGTGTGCTATCGTCGTCGTCACGGCAGCGTGGTGCTGCCGTTCCGGATCCCCGGCGCGGCCGGGAAAGTGAGCACGCGATGACGACCCCCCGGCTACTTCACACGTCACCCTTTTCACTTCGCAGCTGGATCTGACATGGGCGCACTACGCGTCTGTGTATCGGCGTCGGCGGCCGATCGCCTGTCGTGCGCACGCGAGGTGATCCGCGCCTGTGCACCAGGCACGCGCGTGCTCATCGTCGGCGCCTCGCGTGGTGCGGCTGACGATGTGGCGCGTGCGATTGCCGCATCGACTCCCGCGACATTCGGCCTTCAGCGCTTGAGTCTGACCCAGCTCGCCGCCAAGACGGCGATCCTGACCCTCGCGGCAGCAGGGTTGACGTCCAGTACGTGGCTCGGCACTGAAGCCGTCGCCGCGCGAGTCGCGTTTGACGCGACACGCGATGGATCGCTCAAGTACTTCGGCGCGGTGTCAAGGACTCCAGGATTTCCTCGCGCGTTAGCGCGCACGCTTCAGGAATTGCGTCTGGCCGGCGTCCATGCGCGGCAGCTGACGCCCCTGCCGCTCGCCGGCCCCGACCTCGCCGATCTGCTCGAGCGCATCGACGCGTCGTTTGCCGCCGCCTCGAGTGCCGATCGGGCAGAGCTCTTTCGCGCCGCGGCCCGAACGCTTCCGACGGCGCCGGCCGCCGATGTGGTCGTGCTGCTCGATCTGCCGTTCGACCACGCCGCGGAGCGCGAGTTGATCACCGCGCTGGTCGGCAGTGCGAACTCCACGCTCGCAACGATCCCGCACGGCGATGTCGATAGCGTGGCGTATCTCGAAGCCATTGGCGGTGTCGTCGAGACGCGCGAATCGACCAACGCCGGCGACCTCGCATGTCTGCGCAGGTTCCTGTTCACCGCCGACGCGCTGCCCGCGGTGCGTGCGCTCGACGGGTCGCTTACGCTGTTCTCTGCGCCCGGCGAAGGACGCGAGTCCGTGGAGATCGCTCGGCGTATCCTGCGCGAAGCGCGCAGCGGCCGGCGTTTCGACGAGATGGCGATCCTCGTGCGATCGCCGCACAGCTATTTCGGCCTGCTCGAGCACGCCTTGACCCGTGCCGGTGTGCCGGCGTGGTTCGACCGCGGGACGCGGCGGCCGCACCCAGCAGGCCGAGCGTTCCTGGCTTTGCTTGCCTGCGCGGGTGAGTCGCTGTCGGCGGCACGCTTCGCCGAGTACCTGTCACTGGGTCAGGTTCCTGCCGAAAGCGCGCCGCGCGATCGCACCTGGGTCGCTCCGCTCGACGAAGCCGTGAATCGTGTGCCGATGACCGGCGACGAGCGGGTCGATGACAAGCACTCGAGTGGCGCCGACTCGCCGTCAGCAGACACAGAGCAGATCAGGGCTGGCACGCTGCGAGCGCCCTGGCGGTGGGAGAAACTGCTCGTTGAAGCCGCGGTCATCGGTCGTGATGCCGGACGATGGCATCGCCGTCTCGATGGCAAAGCCAACGAGCTCGAGCGACAGAAGCGTGAGGCCTTCCTAGACGAAGGCGGAGAGGCGAAGCTCGAACGCATCACACACGTGCTCGAGCAACTTGGACATCTGTGTACATTCGCACTGCCGATTATCGAGACGCTGGCATCGTGGCCGGCCGAGGCCTTATGGGGCACCTGGCTGGATCTCTTCGACGCGCTCGTGCCTCGCGTGCTCCGCACGCCCTCGTACGTGTTGCGTGTGCTCGCCGATCTGCGGCCGATGGCGGAAGTGGGTCCGATCGATCTCGACGAAGCCCGTCGCGTCCTCGCCGAGCGCCTGTTGTTGCTCGACGATGATCCGCCGGCGCAGCGCTACGGACGCGTGTTCGTGGGCACACCCCAACAGGCGCGCGGCCGCAGCTTCGCCGTGGTGTTTGTGCCCGGGCTGGCTGAGCGGATGTTCCCGCAGAAGCCGCGCGAAGACGCGTTGATGCTCGATGCCCTGCGGCGGGAGGTCGATCGCTCGCTGCCGACGCAACACCAGCGTCTCCACGCCGAACGACAGTTGCTGCAGATTGCCACCGGCGCAGCATCTGAGCGGCTGTACGTCTCATATCCACGGATCGAGCTGAGTGAATCGCGTGCGCGCGTGCCGTCCTTCTACGCGCTCGACGTCATGCGCGCCGCGACCGGACGCATTCCGCACCACGAAGAGCTCGAGCGACGGGCACGCGATGCCGGCGACGCCACGCTGGCGTGGCCGGCGCCGTCCCGTCCCGAGGATGCCATCGACGATCAGGAGCACGACCTGGCCGTACTCCGTGCATTGCTCGACGAGACCGATCCGGCCGCAGCCCGTGGGCATGCCCATTACCTGTTGAAACTGAATGAATGTCTGCGCCGATCGGTCGTGGATCGGTGGGCGCGCGGCGAGCGGCGCTGGTCGCCGAGCGACGGGTTGATTCGCGTCTCGCCGTACACGAAAGAGGCGCTCGCGTCCCGTCGTCTGACCGCGCGTCCGTACTCGCTGTCGTCGCTGCAGAAGTTCAGCGCGTGCCCATATCAGTTCCTGCTGGCGTCGATGTTCAAGCTGCAGCCGCTCGAAGTGCCAGAGCCGCTGCAGCGGATGGATCCGCTCACACGCGGCAGTCTGTTCCACGAGATTCAGGCGCAGTTCTTCCGCGAGATGGAAGGCCGCGGCGAGTTGCCGATCACGGCTGCGTCGATCGCGGGTGCGCGCGGCGTCTTGCACGACGTCATCACGGGCGCAGCGACACGCTGGCACGACGAGCTCGCCCCGGCGGTCGAGCGCGTCTGGGTCGATGAGGTCGCGGCCATCGCCCGCGACCTTCGCGCGTGGCTCGAATCGGTGGCCCGCGATGGCGCCGAATGGCTGCCCAAGTACTTTGAATACGGGTTCGGTGAAGTGCCTGGTGAGCGCGATCCGCACAGCCGGCCAGAGGCCGTGGAGTTACCTGGCGGCTTCAAGCTGAAGGGCGCGATCGATCTCATCGAAGAGCATCGCCAGACGAAGGTGTTGCGATTGACTGATCACAAGACGGGGCGGAAACCGGATCGGATCGACAAAATGATCATCAGCGGCGGATCGGTGCTGCAGCCGGTGCTGTATGCGATGACGATCGAAGCCGCGCTCGATCAGCCGGTGTATTGCGGCCGGTTGTATTACTGCACGTCCGCCGGCAGCTTCCATTCGCACGAGATCCCGCTCAACGACTACACGCGTGAAGCGGGCCTGGAAGTGCTGCAGGTCGTCGATCGCGCGATCGAGCGCGGGTTCCTCGCGCCGGCACCGACCGAAGAGGCTTGCAGCCGATGTGATTTCCGTCCCGTGTGCGGGCCAGGCATGTTCAACCGCATCCTTCGCAAACCGCAGAACCAGCTTGCCGATCTTGCGGCGTTGAGGAACCGGCCATGACACCCGCTCGCTCCGGCCGACACGAGGCGACCCCCAGAGAAACGGATGAAGCCTCGCGACGGATCATCCGCGAGAACCTGGACGACACCCTGGTCGTCGAAGCCGCGGCAGGAACCGGCAAGACGACCGAGCTGGTCAATCGGATTGTGCGGGTGCTCGCCGAAGGGCGCGCGAACGTGCAGGAAATCGTCGCCGTTACCTTCACGGAGAAGGCTGCAGGCGAGTTGAAGCTGCGACTGCGGCAACACCTCGAAACCGAACGACAGCAGGCGACTACCCGCGACACTGCCGCACGGCTCGACGAGGCCGTGCAGAATCTCGAAGAGGCACACGTCAGCACGATCCACGGGTTCTGCGCCGATCTGCTGCGCGAGCGTCCCGTCGAAGCGTGCGTCGACCCGCTGTTCCGTGTGCTGACCGAGGGTCAAGCCGAACGGCTCTTCAACGAAGCCTTCGCCGGCTGGTTCCATTCCATTCTCGAGATGCCGCCTGAAGGCGTGCGGCGTTCGCTGCGTCGGAGCAGCCGTGGTTCGCGTCCCGGCGACGTTGACGAAGATGGTCCGATGGAGCGGCTCCGCCGCGCCGCGTTCGATCTGTCTGAATGGCGCGACTTCAGAGGCGCATGGACGCGCGATCCCTTCGATCGCGAGTCGTCAATCCTCGCGGTCGTCCCGCTCGTCCACGCCCTCGCCGACGTGTCGAAGTCTCCGTCGTACGCCGGCGACAACCTGTTTCTCGACACCGAGCCGGTACGGCGGTTGAGTGCGGATCTCGCCAGCGCGCCGCCGCCGGAAACCGGCGCCGACTTCGATGGCCTCGAGGCGCAGCTCGTGGATCTGCGGCGGAATCGCGACTTCAAGCGAGGACGGAAGGGAAGCGGACCGACCTACGCCAAGGGGGTTCCGCGGGCACGCGTGCTCGAGGCGCGAGATCTGTTGACGCACGCGCTGGACGAGTTCCAATTGCGTGCGGACGCGGACCTCGCGGCGCTGCTGCACGAAGAGCTGCTCGAGTGCGTCGATCGCCATCGGCTTCTCAAGGCGCGCGAAGGCGCGCTCGACTTTCTCGATCTGCTGCTGCACGCGCGCAACCTGATTCGCGACAACACCGCCGTCCGGAACCACTTTCAAACCCGCTTCCGCTGTCTGTTCGTGGACGAATTCCAGGACACCGATCCGCTGCAGGCGGAAATCCTCCTGCTCCTGGCTTCGGCGGATCCCGGCGAGACGCGCTGGCAGCACGTCGATCCAACGCCCGGCAAGCTGTTCCTGGTTGGCGATCCGAAGCAGTCGATCTACCGGTTCCGTCGCGCCGACGTGCATATCTACAGGCAGGTCTGCGAACAACTGGTTCAACGTGGCGCCAGGTTCGTCGAGCTGCGCAAGAGTTTTCGCGGCGTCGAGAACCTGCAGCGGGTCATCAATGCCGCCTTCGCGCCGGTGCTGGACGGCGATGTCGATACCAGGCAGGCGCGTTACGTACCGCTCGAGCGATCGCGTGACGATCATCCGGATCAACCCTCGGTCGTTGCGCTACCGGTGCCGCGGCCGTACGCGCACCGCTTTATTTCAGCGCGCGCCATCGAGGAGTCATTACCCGACGCGGTCGGCGCCTACGTCGAGTGGCTGGTCACACAGAGCAACTGGATGGTGACCGAGCGCCGTGATCCGAGCCGACGCGTGCCGATCGAGGCGCGTCACATCTGCATCCTGTTCCGTCGCTTCGTCAGTTACGGGGAAGACATCACGCGTGCCTATGTGGACGCGCTCGAAGCGCGCGGCGTCAAGCATCTGCTGGTCGGGGGCCGTGCCTTTCACGGCCGCGAAGAGATCGAGACGTTGCGCGCCGCGCTCATGGCGATTGAGTGGCCCGACGATCAACTGTCGGTCTTCGCGACGTTGCACGGCGCGCTGTTCGCGATCGGCGACGAAGAGCTTCTGGAGTATCACCATCACGCCGGCAGCTTTCACCCGTTCAGGATTCCGGAGACGCTGCCCAAAGGGCTGGAACCGATTCGCGACGCCCTGACCTGTCTCGCCAACTGGCATCGTCGCCGCAACCGGCGTCCCGTGGCTGAGACGATCTCGGATGTACTCGGGAGCACCCGCGCGCATGTGAGCTTCGTGCTGCGCCCGGGCGGCGAGCAAGTGCTTGCCAACGCGCTGCATGTCGCCGAGCTGGCCAGGCAGTATGAGATCGAGGGCGGCATGTCGTTCCGCGGATTCGTGGAAGCGCTGCGCGAGGCGGCGTCCGGCGGTCAGGCCGCGGAGGCACCGATCCTCGAAGAGGGCAGCGACGGAGTTCGCCTCATGACCGTCCACAAGGCGAAGGGTCTCGAATTCCCCGTGGTCATTCTCGCCGACATCACGGCGCGACTGACGCCCTTCGATGCCAGCCGCTACATCGATGCCGAACGCGAGCGGTGCGCGCTGCGCATCGGCGGATGGTCGCCGAAGGATCTCAACGACAACAAGGCGCTGGAACTCCTGCGCGAGGAGAAGGAAGGCGAACGCGTCGCCTATGTGGCGGCGACTCGCGCCCGCGATCTGCTCGTCATACCTGCCCTGGGCGATGGGCCATATACCGAGGGATGGGTGGCTCCGTTGAATGCTGCGATCTATCCTGCGGAAGATGCCCGCCGTGTGCAGGCGGGCGGCATCGGGTGCCCGTCGTTCGCGAGCAAGGATTCAGTGCTGATACGGCCGGATGGCGACCCCGCGTCGAGGCTCACCGTGTGTCCCGGACAGCACGAGTTCACCGCATCCGAAGACCCGTACTCGCTCGTCTGGTGGTCGCCGGAGCCTGCCGTGCTATCGCTCGGTGCGCAAGCTCCGTTTGGATTGCGCCGCGATGACTTGATCGTGAAGGACGTCGCACCAGCCGTATTGAGGCGTGGCCTCGAGACGTATCACGCGTGGAAGACAGGACGCGATGTTGCGATTGCGGCGGCACAGCGGCCGTCGATTGACGTCATGACGGCGACTGCTGCGGCAGCCGACGAGGCACGTGCGCCGATCGGACAGCACATCGACGTGTGCACTGAGATTGTTGGCGGATCTCATGCCGAAGCCATGGCGTCCAGGCCCGGTGGGCAGCGGTTCGGCTCGCTCGTGCACGCGATGATTGCCGACATGCCGCTCGACGGGCCAGATCCGCGAACCATCGCGCGGCTCGCTTCCGCGCACGGGCGTGTTCTCGGTGCCGACGCGATAGAGATCGCCGCAGCTGAGGAGATGATGGTCCGTGTGTTGAAGCATCCAGTGCTGCAAGCGGCCGCACACGCCAACCGCGACGGACATTGCTATCGCGAAATGCCCGTAACGTGGCGAACCGAAACCGGCGCGATCGTCGAAGGGTTCATCGATCTGGCGTACGCCGACGGTGCGGGTCTCGTGGTGGTGGACTTCAAGACCGATCGCGAGCTCGATGGCGCCGTCGATCGATATCAGCGTCAGGTTCGGATCTATGCGGCGGCAATTGCCGCCGCGACCGGGCGACCGACGCGCGCTGTACTCATGCGCGTATAGCTCAATTCAGACAATCTGGCCACGCCGATACAAAGTGGCCGCGATCCCGCGAATCGAGGGCGATTGGCCAAGGATCTGTGTTGGCCCGTACATTGCTACATGGCCTGATGGAGGTCATCGCAATGGTCATTCGGTTCAAGGAGTCAATCAAGGTTCGAGTCTGGGGCCGCGAACTGAGCAGCTTCCGTAAGGGCGAGATCCACGCGGTGCCGACGGCTGTCGCCGGTGTGCTGCTTGCGCAGGGCTGCGCCGAGCCGGTGTCTGACGATACGCCGGAACTTCGCAAGGCCAGCTAGTTTTCCAGGGCTTTTAGTCGCCGATCCAGATCGGCGATGGCCTGTTCCAGCATTGCGCGATGCGCCGGCGCGCACGCGTGCTGAAGATCGCTCAATGCTCGCGTACGTGCGAGCATCAAGGTCGCTCGCTCGGTCCGCGTCTCCACTGCCTTACTTTCCATCCTCGAGTTATTCTGGTAGGGGCTGGTCCTATGATGCGGCCGTGACGCCCCTATTTGGCGTGAGCCGCGGCGCGCTCGGCTGGCGGCACTGCCATCAAATCCGGGTGCGCCGCCTCGTGCGCCTTCACGATCTGCTCGGCTTGCGCGACCGCTCCGGCATCACCGGCGCGGTAGATCGCGTTGGCTTCGATCAGTGCCTTCTGCGACGGCGGCGTCGAGTCCGCACTGTCGTAGATGGCGGCCACCGGACAGGCGGGTACGCAGGCACCACAGTCGATGCACTCGTCCGGATGAATGTAGAGCATCGTCGCCTGCGCGAACTCTGGCTCGTCCTTGCGCGGGTGAATACAGTCCACGGGGCACACGTCGACGCAGGCGCTGTCCTTCGTGCCGATGCACGGGTCGGTGATAACGAAAGGCATGGCGTCAGCTTATAACGAAACCGCCTCGCGCGGAGCGCGCACCTACTTGATGAACTGAATCAGGTGTTCGGAGGTGCCGCCCATGAAAAAGCGCGCCCACCGGCCGGCCACCTTGTCGGTGCCCGATCCCGACTCGACGCCCATCACCTGCGGATACCAGCGGCCCCCGCTCAGAATCTTTACCGGTGGCGACCAGCCCGCCGGGTCGTCGAGACGACGGTTGAACGAGACGTAAATGCCGTCTTGTTTCCAGTTCGTGTCCTTCGCGTGATTCAGGAACATCACGTACTGTTCGAGGTAGAGGTTCCAGTGCACAGCGGGCCCCCAGAACGCATCGACTTCGGTGTCATCGTCGTTCCACGGGTCCGCGGCGGGGAAGATCGGAATGCCCGACGGGTAGACCATTCGCACCGTGCCGCTCGGAAAGACGAAGGCTCGCGTCGCCAGCCATACACCGCGCGCGAAGACCATGGCCTTGCCCGCGGGGTTGTCGCGGTCGGCCCACGCCAGCCTCGCGACGCCGATGCCCTGTGATCGTCGGCTGTACTGCGAGAAGAAGATGTAGAGATCGCGCGAGTCGGCATCGAGCTGCACACTGAAATCACCGACGCCGCCGACGAAGTACACGTCGTTCGTCTCACAATCGAAGGATCCAGGAGGGGCTTCGAGAACGAGACCGAGCGAGGTCCACGTCAGGCCGTGATCGTCCGAACGCGCGGCGCCGATGCGCGGAATTACCTTGCCGCTGCCGGGACACACCGTCGCCGAATTCTCGTTGTGGTAGTAACCGTAGAGCGTGCCGTCGACGTCTTCGACCACCGCTTCCATCCAGAC
>DAINQP010000216.1:0-9968 GCA_036742665.1 Vicinamibacterales bacterium
GCCGTCATGGCGCTGTATTCGAGCCTCACGGAAGCCTTCACTCCGGCACATAGGCGCGTGGTCCAAGCCGGCGTCACGTTTCTCGCTCGTCTCGGAGCGGAGCCTCGTCCGGCCGCTGAGGTGATCAACATCGACGCACCGCGCAGCCGGGTCCGCCCGCGCGGCTGCCAGCCGGTAGGCCGAAGTCGAGCAGCTTCGAACGTCCATCCGTCGTGACCGGGACGTCCACAGAGAGGACTTCCTTCGACGTACTCGAGCACGATGTAATCAGGGCCCGACGTCGTGGATCTGACAGATATCTCTCCCACGGGAGTTTCGCGTCGGCTGATTGAATGGCAACAGCCCTCGGCGACGGCAAACGCCGAACAGGGTGGGTCACATCTTGCAGCGATGGCCACACGAGGTCTCACGTGCGTGGACGGGCCAGGGACATTCGTTTGTGGATCGCGGATGCGATCGCGAAAGACCCATCGCGCGCGCGCGACGTCACGAGCCGACTGCTTGCCGGCGTCGATCCTGCCGAGCGGAAGGCCATCGTCGCCAGATCGCGCCGTCAGGTGCTTCATCCTTCCCAAGTGCTGTTCCGAACGGGAGAACGGGCCGAGCAATTGTTCGTGCTGCGCAAGGGCCGCGTGCAGTATGGCCGCCTCTCGAGTACCGGCCGCGAGGTGGTGATGGGGATGCTCGGCCCCGGCGACGTACTTGGGCTCGCCTGCCTCTTGCCGAGCTCCAATTACATTGGAACGGCTGAAGCGCTCGATCCCGGCGAGGTCCAGGTGTGGAGCCGTCACGTCATTCAGCGGGTTGCCCACACGTATCCGCAGGTCCAGGGGAATGTGTTGCAGATTGCGCTCGCCTATGTGGCTGAGTTCGCCGACCGCCTCGAACATCTGATGTCGGGCACCGCTGAGCAGCGCGTGGCGCGCGCCCTCACGAAACTCGGCGTACGAATTGGGACACCCGCGCACTCGAGCATCGACATCCAGATCAAGAACGAGCAACTCGCCTCGCTCGCCGATGTGAGCCCCTTCACCGTGAGCCGCGTGCTCAAACGGTGGCAGCGGGATGGCTTCATCAGCAAGAGTCGCGGGATCGTGCGCATTCTCTCGCCCGAGCAACTCCTGGTGGAGTGATCGGACCGCCCAGATTCCTGCCTTCATTGCTCCAGCGCAACGACATCGCACGCTGATTTGGCGATGCTGTGAGGTTGGAGGACAGGAGATGGGCAGGCTCCGTGTGTTGTTTGCGGACGACAACGATTCGGTTCGCGCCGCCGTCGGCCGGCTACTCAAAGAGGAATTCGAGCTCGTCGGCACCGTGTCTAACGGCCGCGAACTGGTGGATGCTGCTCTGGCGCACAGACCGGATGTGATCGTCAGCGATCTCGACATGCCTTCGCTCGACGGACTCGCAGCAATGAAAACCCTCCGAGATGCCGGCCACACGACCCCTTTCGTCCTGCTGACCGCCATCGATGGGGATGTACGCAACTGGATCGAGATGGGTGCGACCGGAGTCGTGCTCAAGTCCGATCTCCTCGACCTGGTCGAGGCGGTCCAGTCCGCCGCAGTCCGACGGGTCTATCTCTCCCGGACTCTGACATCAGAGATGTAATACCGCCTGCGATCGGCGGCTATCATCGGCGAAGATCCCCGCGGCAGTCGGACATAATACGGTCCCAACTCCAGATGCCCGTCACCATCGGTACACGATTCGGCTCGTTCGAGATCCTGTCGCTCCTGGGCGCGGGTGGCATGGGCGAGGTCTATCGCGCCCACGACGCGAGGCTCGGACGCACGACTGCAATCAAGGTACTGCCTGACGCGTTGGCCTCCGATCCCGATCGTCTTGCCCGCTTCGAGCGCGAAGCGAAGATCCTCGCGTCGTTGAGCCATCCGCACATTGCCGCGCTTTACGGCTTCGAGGAAGCTGAAGGGCGTCATTTCCTCGTGATGGAGCTGGTCGAAGGCGAGACGCTGGCAGAACGTCTCGTGCGCGGGCCGATGACGGTCGACGAAGCGCTCGAATCCGCGCAGCAGATCGCAGATGCGCTCGAATCCGCGCACGAGAAAGGCATCGTCCATCGCGATCTCAAGCCAGCCAACGTCAAGCTCACGCCTGATGGTCGCGTCAAGGTCCTCGACTTCGGTCTTGCCCGCTTGCCAGAGAAGGATCAGACAGCGGCGTCGGTGAACGCGACGAACTCTCCGACGCTGAATGCGCTGGCGACACAGGCCGGGGTCATCCTGGGCACGGCGGGCTACATGTCGCCGGAGCAGGCCAAGGGCGCGTTGGCCGACCACCGCAGCGACATGTTCTCGTTCGGTACCGTCCTCTACGAGATGTTGACTGGCCGTCGCGCGTTTCACGCCGAGACGGCCGCGGAAACGATGGCCGCCGTGCTGATGAAAGAACCGGACTTCAGCGCGTTGCCGCCTGACCTCAATCCGCGGGTCACGGCACTGCTGCGTCGATGCCTGGACAAGTCCCCACGGCGCCGCTGGCAGGCGGCGGGTGACCTGCGGGCCGAGATCGAATCCATCAGGACGATGCCGCAGTCGCTCCCGGTGTCGATGGATCCAGCATTTGCGAGACCGCTGTGGAGACGCGCGCTTCCACTCGTTGTATGTGCCACGGTGTCCGCGGCCATCGCGGGTGGCCTGGTCTGGCGGGCCGCCACACCGACGACGCGACCGGCCGTCGTCCGGTTTTCGCTGACGTTCGGTGAGGGGTTGCCAGCCGGGAGTGCCCCCTACCGAACCGTCAGCGTTTCGCCGGACGGGGCGCGGATCGTCTACGGCGATGGCGACCGTTTGTACTTGCGGGAGATGTCGAGCGTAGACGTGGTTCCCGTGGCGATGGGACAACAGACGTTGGTCGGCGGGGCGGCGTTTTCACCGGACGGCCAATCGATCGCCTTCATATCCGGCTTCGATCGACAGCTGAAGCGCATGGCGATTGGCGGCGGCCCGGTGACGCCCCTGGCGCCGATTGAAGTCCCGTCCAGCGTGAGTTGGGAGACCGACGACATCCTGCTCACGCTGTCGAACCGCATTCTGCGTATCCGGCCGGACGGCGGCGCTCCCGACACAATCATCACAATGGCGGCCGGGGAAAACGCCAGCGGCGCGCGCATGCTTCCGGATGGCAGGCATGTGCTCTTCACCGTGCTGAAGGGCACGGGTGACGAGGGGTGGAACAGTGCGGAGGTGGTAGTTCAGGAGCTCGGCTCGGGATCGCGCAAGACCATCGTTAAAGGTGGTAGCGCTCGCTACCTTTCGAGCGGTCATCTGGTCTACGGCGTGGGTGGGGTGTTGTTCGCCGCGCCCTTCGATCTGTCAGGACTGGCGCTGACCGGCCCTTCGACGCGGACCCTTGAGGGCGTCGCTCGAAACGGGACGGTCGGCGCCCTGTTCGATGTGTCACGCAACGGCTCTCTCGTCTACGTTCCAGGTCCCGCAACGATGTCGTCGACGCCTCCGATCTCTGACCTCGTCGTGATAAATGCAGGCGGCGATGTGGAAGTTTTGAAGCTCACTCCGGGCGTGTTTCAAACGCCGCGGATATCGCCAGACGGAAAGCGCGTCGCGTACGTCGCCAGCGAGGGCCAGTCGAACGTCTGGGTCTACGATCTCGACGCCAGAACCGCGCCGCGTCGCCTGACATTTGGCGGCAACAATCGGCATCCGATCTGGTCGGCCGACGGCCGATACATCGTGTTTCAATCTGACCGTGAGGGCGATCTCGGCCTCTTCCGTCAACTCGCTGATGTGACTGGCACTGCAGTCGAACGGCTGACGAAGCCCGCCATCGCGACGGCGCACATTCCCGAATCATGGTCCAGGAAAGACGATCTGTTTCTGTTCAGTGCGCTCGACGGGCCTGCGGCGACGTTGTGGAGCTACTCGATGCGCGACAAGACGCCGACGCAGGTCGGGAATATTCGCTCATCGAGCACTTTGAACGCCGAACTCTCGCCCGATGGACGATGGATCGCGTACACGCTTCGTGGCGGTGAAGTGACCACGGCCATCAACCTCGAGCCGTTCCCACCGACGGGGGAGCGCCGTCAGATCTCGTCACCGACGGACCTCGCACATCACGCGGTGTGGAGTCCTGACGCCGGGACGCTCTTCTTCATCCCTGGAGCACAGCCGCTGGTCGGTGTCAGCGTAACCCACCAGCCCACGCTGGCTGTAGGCGAGCCGCACGTCTGGCCAGGCAAGTTGCCCAACAACACTCCGTTCGGCACCCCGAGGAACTTCGACATCTTCCCGGACGGGAAACGTTTCATCGCTCCTCGTCTTCAGAACGGGCAGGCCCCACTCACTGGACCACCGGTGCCGCAGGTGGAAGTAGTGGTGAACTGGCTGGAGGAGTTCCGCGCGCGCTAACCACTCACGACCAACTCCGAGCCAACGACGGTCAGGCGATCAGCGGCGCAAACGAGAAATTCTGTCGGCCAGATCGCGAACTTGAACGCGATTGTCGCCACGGGAAGAAGCCGCCTTGAATCGATAGGTTTTCGTCGCGGACTTCAAGGTCAACGTGTCATCGGCCAGTGCATGCAGGAATTCCGCGTACTTGAGCGAGAAGGCGTCGTCGTCGCTTTCCTCGGACGCGAACGCCACGCCGGCGCGAGTCACGTCGAGCCGTCCGCGACAGCTGCCCAGACGGTGCAGATGCACGACCTCAACGGAAGTCGTCGCCGGCAACGCAGGCAGAGCGGTCGGCAGGGGCGACGGGCTGAGCGCCTCTGGGACCGGCGTTGCCGGTGTGGAAGGCAGCATCGCCGAATTCCGGGTTCTTGGCGGAGTGGTCTCGAATGACGCGGGCGACGCCACTACTGCGTCAACCGAGGCTTGCTTGGCGTTCGCCTCGGCAACGTGCGCCGATCCAAGCGCCGGTCGGACGCCGCTGAGCGCCGCCATCCCCGCAGACAACATCAGCGTCACAGCCGTGACCGCGACCGCAATTCGGTTGTTCAAGATGAACACCCAGGCACGATTCCACAGCGGTGGAATCGGCTCGTCACGGCGGACAGGATCATTCTCGCTGCGCGAACGCTGGGGCTGTAGCGCAAGGCCGGTCTTCAACAGCTCCGTCGCTTGATCGACGTCGAGCGGCTTGGCAAAGAGGTCGCCCTGCCCGGATTCGCACGCCAACGATCGGAGGTGCGCCAACTGGTCGTCGTGCTCGATTCCCTCAGCCACTACACGCAGGCCCAATTGCCGCGACATCGCGATCACGCTCGCGACGATTTCCGCCGTGTCCTTGTGAGTGACCATGCCTCGGACAAAGGAGCGATCGATCTTCAGCGTGTCGATCGGGAACTGGCGAAGATAGGCCAGCGACGAATACCCGGTGCCGAAATCGTCGACACTGATGCGCACGCCCATCGCCCGCAGCCGCATAAGCTGCGTCGTCACTGCAGCCGGATTGGCGATGGCGACGCCCTCGGTCAGCTCCAGCACGAGGCATTGCGCCTCGAGGCCGGAGTCTCGCAATGCCTCCGCAATCTCGTCAACGAGCGTCGCGTGACTGAATTGCACGCTCGAGAGATTGACGGACACCGAGAGCTCTTTCGGCGTCGGCAGGTTGCGTTGCCAGGCGGTGAGCTGGAGACACGCCTCGCGCAGAATCCAGTTGCCGAGCGGCACGATAAATCCGGTTCTCTCGGCTATCGGAACGAAATCGGCTGGCGCGATCATGCCGAGGACCGGGTGCCGCCATCGCAGCAACGCCTCGAATCCGAGAACCTCATTCGACGCCAGCGAGACGATCGGCTGGTAGAACAGCTCGAAATCGCCGCGCTGCAGCGCCGCCTCGAAGTCGCCTTCGAGCTGCAGTTCGGCTTGTTCGGCTTTCAGCACCTCGGTATCGAAGACCTCGCAGTGCGAACCGCCGAGCACATGCGCTCGGTGCAGTGCGGTCACGGCGTCGTGCAACACGTCCTCGGCTTTTGTGTAGCCGGTCGCGCTGAGGGCAATGCCGATACTGCCCGACAGCCGGACCTCACGTGTCCCGATCGAAAAGGGCGTGAGAATCTCATGAAGGATGCGGTCCGCGACGATCTTGGCGTGGCTGATTTCTTTCAAGCCGTCGAGCAGGATGGCGAAATAGTCGGCGTCGAGTCGTGCAACCAGATCGTTGTGGCGCAGGCTGGGCAACGTTTCCGGAACGCGCAGACAGGTTTCCAGTCGCCGCGCCACAGCCGACAACAGCGGATCGCCAGTGGATTGCCCTGCTCGTCCGGCGCTACGCGGCGGTCTTCCCAGATCGATGACGAGCACCGCGAAGTGGAAACCCTTGTAGCGGCGGGCCCGATCGATAGAGTGCGTTATGCGATCGACGAGCAGCAGACGGTTGGGCAGCCCGGTGGTCCGATCCGTCACCATCTCCACGGTGACGTCCGAATGCGAACCGGTTAGACGAATGGCCCGTCCGCTCCTGTCACGGACGACGGCCCCACTGCACGACATCCAGCGATGCGTGCCGTCTCGATGGCGCAGTCGGTGCCGGCAGGCGAATGTCGTCGAGTCGCCGATCCGGGCCGACTCGATCTCGCGCGACAGTTGGGCGCTGTCGTCGGGATGAACTCGGTCAAACCACTCTGCGGGCGTGCTGCCGACTTCATGTTCGTCCCCGCCGATGAGAGCCATCCAGCGCGGCGAGAAATGAATCCGGTCGGATTCGAGATTCCAGTCCCAGAGCGCCTCGCTATCGACGCGAGTGCCCTGACGATCGCCGGTCTGCTTGCTCGGTCGATTGTGATGCATGTCGTAAGAGTCGGCGAGGAAGTCCCCGCTACCTCTTTCGGCGGCAGTCGTCAGAGCCGTTACATAGGTAATTGCTTGCTCACTCCGTCGAGCGAGGCGGGTCGTTCAGCCGTTGCCACTACGTAAAGACCCGTGCAGATCGTTTCAGCCTGAAGGTTGAGGACATTCGGATCGGGCACGATTGATGTCGCGGCGCTCGCCGAAAAGTGCGATGCCTCGCCACGCGGGATCGCCGCCCCTCTGCGACTCCGTCGTCGTCATCGGTTTTCTCGCCAAGTCATCCAACGGCTACGCGCTCACGCCCGATGCGGCCGTATTCCTGGACCGCAACTCGCCGGCGTGTACGCCGATCACGCGAGCGATCCGTCGCCGCGTCGAGTGCTCGATATCGCCGCACGCCACGGTGTTTTCCGGCTGTGCCTTCGGCGTGAGTCCAAGAGTCTGTGGCAACCGGTGAACGACTGAGTCATTTCTGATCGGTCGCCGACCAGCGCAACAGATCTTCAGCCTCGCATCGACGCAATCGCTTCCACCGCAGGAGCGATCTATTCAACGCTCACCTTCCAGGTTCATCGGAACCTCGGCACTGTCATTGCACCGCCTCATGAAGAAGGTGCAACCACGAAAGTCACGTCGCAGCTCTAACCGCGCTGTGCGCATCGAGTTAGAACTCAGAGTGCTGACAAACGAACGTTGGTACATCGATGTCTGTCACGGCCCGTCGTGGCCATCGCACCAAGCCACGATCTATGGCGGATCGAGCGGCTGCGCCGACAGGAAACCGATGCCGAGCATTGAGGTCGAACCTCCAAAGATGAGGCGTGTTGCTCTGGTGATGTTGTGGAGCATGCTGTGGGGCGCCTCGCTGTGCGCCGCGCAGGGCACGCAGGAACCCCCGCCCTCGGACGCGATCGCTCCTCCAACAACGCAGGCCGACCAGACGGCGCTTTTCGCTGCCGCCTCCTCCACACAGACATCAGGCCAGTCCTCGTGGATCGTCGAGCGTCGCGCGTGCGAGGGCTGTCCCCCACGCAGTGTCGGCAAGGCCGTGTTTCAGACCACCGTCGTCAATGTCGCGTACGGATTGGCGAACCTGGTTCGCGGCCAGGTGACGGCGAAAGTCACGCCCAAAACCTGGTGGGCCAACATGGAGCAAGGCTGGGTCTGGGATCTCGACGATTTCACTGTCAACCAGATCGGCCACCCCTACCAAGGCAACAACTACTTCAACACGGGCCGGGCCAACGGCTTGAGCTTCTATGAGTCAGCGGCCGTGACCGCCTTCGGCAGCGGCACGTGGGAGTATTTCGGCGAGACGAACCACGCATCCTTGAACGACTTCATCAACACGACGCTGGGCGGCATCGCGCTCGGTGAGATGTTTCACCGTACCGCCTGGCTCGTACGCGATACACACGCCACCGGCCGCGGACGTCTGTGGCGCGAGATCGGCGCGACCGCGCTCGATCCGATCACCGGCGTCAATCGATTCATGCGAGGCGACGCCTCGCGCGTCACGGAGAAGCCCGCGGAGATGGTGCCCTCGAACCTGGCGGCGTCTAGCGCAGCCGGCATTTTGTGGCGCGGCACGGAAGACAACGCGTTCACGGCGTCCCCACAGGCATTCGTGGAGGTGGACGCGGTTTACGGGGATCCCGACAAGGGACACAGCCGAACACCCTACGACGCCTTCGCGATGAAGTTACGCTTCGGCGGCGGCTCGGCCTTGAGCGAGGCCCGAGTGCGCGGACGGCTGCTTGGACAGCCCCTAAACAACGGCGCGATCCAGTTCAGCGTCGTGCAGAGTTACGACTT
The DNA here is from genome assembly GCA_036742665.1 of Vicinamibacterales bacterium. Classification (GTDB taxonomy): domain Bacteria; phylum Acidobacteriota; class Vicinamibacteria; order Vicinamibacterales; family UBA2999; genus Gp6-AA40. The sequence goes on from DAINQP010000216.1 coordinate 8,595, forward strand.
CCAGAAAAACGACGCCTACGCCACCGGATCACAATCCTTCGAGGGGGCATTCGGCTTCACACAGAACCTGTCCTCCACGACCAGATTTTGGATGTTGGGCTGGGGCGGCCTGACAGTACTCGGCGCCATCGACTCGCTCCCCGTCGGCTTGACCGAAGTTCCGGGGGAGGAGGAGACCGGAGACGCGGGTCAAGGCGTTTCCGAAGGGCCGCGCTTCTACGACTACGGTCCTGGATCGGACTTTGGCGTGACCGCGATTTTCTCGCGCAACAATCGACCGTTCGCGACGCTCTTCTACGAGGGCCGTCACCTCTACTCTCTCGACGGCGTGCGCGCGAACCATTTCCTGCAGCGCGGACGCGTCGACCTCCTGCTGCCACTGCGAGGCGCGTTCGGCGTAGGCGTCACCGGCGAGTACTTCGATCGACGGACGTTCTACCAGGATGCCGCCGGCACGCGCGTCAGCTACCACTACCCGCAAGTGCGCGCCTACGTCACGTGGGGGCTGTCGTGAGGCGCGCGCGCGCGCACCTATCGATGCCCGCTGTTGTGCGCAGCCTTTGTCTGCTCGCGCTTGTCCCGGCCGTCGCGTTCGCCCAGCCGGCCCCGCAGGCATCGTCGAGCCAACCGGCCGGCGGCACTTCGAGGGTGTGGTTCGTGGCGGGTGGCGCGTTCGCGACGCTGCGCGGCGATTGTCAGGAATGCGAGGAGGATTTTCCGTACCGCCACTCTGGTGCAGTGCTGGTCGATGTCGGATATCGCGCGAATCCTCGCATGGACGTCGGCGCCGAAGTGTTCTGGATGCCCATCGACACCTCGCAGGGAACGATCCGCACCACTCACATCGACGCCGTGGCGCAGTTCAGGCCGTGGGCTTCGCTGGGGTTCTTCTTGAAAGCCGGCGCCGGGATGGCGTTCGTGCGGAACTGGGTGGACGTGCTCGGCCCGGACTCGTTCAATGAGAAGAGCCTTTCCGTGCTCATTGGTGCCGGATGGGTTGTTCGTCCGACCGCGCGTCTTGGGCTGCAGATCTTCGCGACGCAGCACGCCTTGGCCCTGGGCGACTTGCAGGCAAGCCAGGGTCCGATCAACGACGTGATCGGCAACCGTTGGTCGGTGGGGGCTGCGGTGGTCGTTCGATAGATTGGAATGACCTATCTGTTTGACGCTCCGGCGCGCGGCCACACGCACGTGCTCGATCCGAGCGAACGCATCGCCGAACTGCTGTTCGGCCTGATCATGGCGCTCACGTTCACGGGATCGCTCAGCGCGGCCGAGGCCGGACGCGAAGACATCCGCGCGATGCTCGTCGGCGCGCTCGGGTGCAACATCGCGTGGGGCGTCATCGATGGAGTGCTGTATCTGATGGGTGCG
>DAINQP010000217.1:0-9934 GCA_036742665.1 Vicinamibacterales bacterium
CCAGAGCGCGGAACTCCTTGACGAACTTCACGGTCTCGGCGACCGTCTTGTACATCTTCCAATTGCCGGCAATGAATGGAGTGCGCATGTCTCAGTAGCTACGCCTGAGGAAGTACAGCTACCCCGGGCAGCGTCTGACCGCCGAGGAATTCCAACGACGCGCCGCCCCCGGTGGAGATATGCGTGATGCGATCGGTGACGCCCGCCTTCTTCACCGCGGCGATCGAATCGCCGCCGCCGATGATCGTCGTTCCATGCACCTCGGCGATGGCCCTGGCGACCGCCATCGTGCCGCGCGCGAAGTCGTCGATCTCGAACACACCCATGGGTCCATTCCACACCACGGTCTTCGCGTCGCGCAGCGCCGCCGCATACGCTTTCGCTGTTGCGTGACCGATATCCAGCCCCATGCGATCGCCAATCGCCGCATCGTCTACGAGCAGCGTTTCTGAAGGCGCACCGGCTTCGAGCCTGGGCGCCACGATGTGATCGACGGGAAGCATGAACTTGAGGGGCGTCGGCCTCACGTTATCCGCTTTGGCCATGATCTGCCGTGCCAGGGCCAGCTTGTCATCTTCGACGAGCGACTTGCCGACCGGTTTGCCCATCGCCTTGAAGAACGTGTAGGCCATCGCGCCGCCAATGAGCAGTCGATCGACTCGCGGGATCAGGTTGTCGATCACCTCGATTTTGTCGGACACCTTCGCGCCGCCGAGTACCGCGACGAACGGCCGCGTGGGATTGCCAAGTGCCTCGCCGAGATAGCGCAGCTCCCTTTCCATGAGGAGACCAGCGGCGGCCCGCGGCACCAGGCGCACGATCGCTTCGACCGATGCGTGCGCGCGATGCGCCGCGCCGAAGGCGTCGTTGACGTAGGCGTCACAGAGCGCGGCGAGCCCTTTCGCGAAGTTGACGTCGTTCTTTTCTTCCTCGGCGTGGAAGCGCAGGTTCTCGAGCAACACCACGCCGCCGGCAGGTTGACTCGCGATGGCGCGCTCGGCTGGTGGTCCGATGCAGTCTTCGGCGAACGCCACATCGCGGGCGAGCAGCTCCTTCAAACGAATCGCCACCGGCCGCAGGCTCATCTCCGGATTGGGCTGGCCCTTCGGCCTTCCCAGGTGCGACGCCAAAATGACGCAGCGCGCGCCCACGTTCAGCGCATATTCGATTGTCGGGATCGACTCGCGTATCCGCGTGTCGTCGCCGATGACCCCCTTCTTGAGCGGGACGTTGAAGTCCACGCGGATGAAGACGCGCTGGTCCTTCAGATCGAGGTCGCGGATGGTGCGAGTGGCCACGGATTACAGCCCGCGCGCAACGATCTTGCGCAGTAGATCCACGCAGCGGGTCGCGTAGCCCCACTCGTTGTCGTACCAGGACAGCACTTTCAAAAAGTCTCCATCCATGACTTTGGTATACGCGGCGTCAACGATGGACGAGTTCGGGTTGCCCCTGAAATCGATCGACACGAGCTCATCATCCGAGACCGCGAGGATTCCTTTGAGCGGACCCGCGGCCGCCTCACGCAGCGCCGCGTTGACCTCTTCGCCGGTCGCCTTCTTGTCGAGCACAGCGTTCAGGTCCACGATCGAGACGTTTGGCGTCGGGACGCGCATCGCGAAGCCATCGAGCTTGCCTTTGAGGTCGGGAATCACTTCGCCGATCGCCGAGGCCGCGCCGGTCGTCGTCGGAATCATCGACATCGCCGCGGCCCGCGCGCGCCGTAAATCCTTGTGCGGCAAATCGAGCAGGTTTTGATCGTTGGTGTAGGAGTGGATAGTCGTCATCCACGCTTTCCTGATGCCGAACTTCTGATGGACGACTTTGGCGAGCGGCGCCAGGCAGTTCGTCGTGCACGATGCGTTCGAGATGATCTGGTGCTTGGCCGGATCGTACTTCTCGTCGTTGACGCCCATCACGACGGTCACATCGGGGCCCTTTGCCGGCGCCGTGATGATCACCTTCTTCGCTCCGGCCTCGACGTGCTTCGCCGCGCCGTCTCTCGCCGTGAAAATGCCGGTGGACTCGAAGACGACGTCCACGCCGAGATCCTTCCACGGCAACTGCGCAGGATCCTTCACCGACAGGACCTTGAATTCGTCCTGATTCACCGCGATCCCGTCGCTGGTCGCCTTGACGGTTGCCTCGAGGTTGCCGAGGATCGAGTCGTACTTGAGCAGGTGCGCGAGTGTTTTCGCGCTGGTGAGATCGTTGACGGCAACGAAGTCGATGTCCGTCGTGCCCAGCGCCGCGCGCATGATGTTGCGTCCGATACGCCCAAACCCGTTGATCCCCACCCGAACCGCCATCGCGTCCTCCGACGCGCAGGCTGAAGCCTGCGCTCTACGTTCAGACCGTCACCGTGCAGAGCCCAAAGTCCGATTGTAGTGAGGCGCCTTGAACAGGGTCAATCACGGGGGCTATACTGCGTGGATTGTAAGACCAACATTTCCCACAACTTAGCGTGTACCTCCTTTACAGCGTCGCGACACTGATCGCGCTCGTCGCGCTCGCGCCGTACTTCCTGTATCAGGCGCTGCGCCACAACAAGTACGTCGGCAGTCTCGGGCAGCGACTCGGCTACCTGCCCGTGTCCTTCAACCTCGACGCTGAAGAATCGATCTGGGTTCACGCTGTTTCGGTTGGCGAAGTGCTCGCGGCGCGGCCGATCGTCGCCGGACTGAAGGCACGCTATCCCTCGCTCCGCGTGTTTCTCTCCACGACGACGATGTCGGGGCAGAAGCTGGCGCGCAGCGTGTCGGATGCCGATGCGGTCTTCTACTTTCCCTTCGACTTCACCTTCATCGTCCGCAAGACGTTGAACCTGGTGAAGCCGCGTCTCTTCGTGATGGTGGAGACCGAGATCTGGCCGAACCTGCTGCGTGAATGCCGGCGCCGCAACGTGCGCACCGCGCTCGTCAACGGACGCATCTCGCCGCGATCATTCCCGCGCTATCGCACCATCCGTCCGTTCATGCGCCGCGTGCTCGCCGACATCGACCGCTTCTGCGTCCAGAGCGAAGAGTCGGCACGCCGTCTCGGCAAGCTGGGCGCAGATGCGAGCCGCGTCACGGTAACCGGCAGCCTGAAATTCGACTCACTCGATCCGTCCACGGCACCGGGGCGCGGCCGCGAGCGTGTCGTGCGATTCTTCCGCATCTCGCCCGGACGTCTGGTGTTCGTTGCCGGCAGCACCTCGAAGGGCGAAGAAGAAGCCGTCATCCGCGCGTTCAACCGCGTGCGAACGACGCAGGCTGGCAACAACGCACTATTGATCCTTGCGGCGCGGCACCCGGAACGATTCGCCGACGTCGAACGGCTCTGTCAGCGCGAGGGTCTGTCCACGAAACGACGAAGCGATTTGGCGATCGATTCGGAACCGCGCGTGGACGCGGTCATCCTCGACACCATCGGCGAGCTCGCGCAGCTCTATCAGATTGCGACCGCGGTGTTCGTCGGCGGCAGTCTCGTGCCGGCAGGCGGCCACAACATCCTCGAGCCGGCCGTGCACGGTCGGCCGATCATCTTCGGGCCGTACATGGACAACTTCGCCGAGATCGCCGACGCGTTTCTCACCAACGGCGCCGCGATTCAGGTCCGCACCGATCGCGAGCTGGAAGACGCAGTGGTGAGTCTGATGGCCGATCCGGTGCGCCGCCTGCGCCTCGGCGCTGCCGCTCGCGCGCTGGTCGACGAGAACCGCGGTTCCAAGGACAAGACACTCAATGTGCTCGCGGAGCTGCTGCCCCCCGACGGTCCGCGCGCCGTCGTCCGTCCTTTCCGTCTGGTCCATTGAGCGTGCTCAGCGCCGTCTATGGGCGGGTCGCACGTCTGCGGCGCTCCTGGTATCAACAGCGCCCGCACGCACGGCGTAAGCTCGATCATCCCGTCATCAGTGTTGGCAACCTGGTCGTCGGCGGCAGCGGCAAGACGCCGGTCGTCGAAGCACTTGCTCGAATGCTGCGCGAGATGGGCGAGCGGCCCGCCATTCTGAGCCGCGGGTACGCGCGACGGCGCAGCGAAGACGGCGTGGTCGTCGTCAGCGATCCGAAGCGCGTGCTCGAGCCGGTCGAGCGATCCGGCGACGAGCCGCTGATGCTGGCGCGTGCGCTCCCGGGCACACCGGTACTTGTCTCTCCCGATCGGTATCTCGCCGGACGCCTCGCCGAGCAGCGCTTCGCGTGCACGGTGTTGATCCTCGACGACGGCTTTCAGCATCTGCAGTTGGCGCGGACGATCGATATCCTGCTCGTGGCGCCTGCGGATCTCGACGAGCGGGTGCTGCCGTCCGGACGATTGCGTGAGGGGCTCGATGCGGCGCGCGTCGCCGATGCGCTCGTCGTATCAGGAACGAGCGACGATGCCGCTCGCGTGTCGAGCACGCTGGGCGTGACGACAGCATTCAGCGTGAAGCCGAGATTCGGTGCACTGCGATCGCTCGGCGACGGCGAGGCGCCAGTGCCGGCCGGCGCGCGCGTCGTGGCGGTGGCCGGCATCGCGCGTCCTGAACGCTTCTTTCACGCGGTTCGCGCCCAGGGATGGACCGTCGTCGCCGAGCTGCGATACGCCGATCATCACTGGTACACGCCCAAGGATCTGGCAGAGATCAACAACGTCGCGCAGGAAGCGCGGGCCAGGGCAGTCGTGACCACCGAGAAAGATGCGGTGCGAATCGGCGAGCAGGCGTGGTGGGCGGCGCTGCCGATGCAGGTCGAGATCGAGCCGGCAGATGAGTTCAGGAGGTGGCTGCGCGAACGGCTCGCGCGTTCGAGCCTTCGGCGCCATGGCGAGGCGAGCCGGTGAGATATCGCGTCGAGCTGTGGCTGGCGCAGGTCGTCCGCGCGTGCGTGGGCCTGCTGCCGATGTCGGCTGTGCGCGCCTGCGGCGGTGTGCTCGGCCACGCCGTGTACTTCGTGGACGGGTTTCATCGCCGCATTGCGCTCACCAATCTGGCGGCGGCATTTCCCGCGCGTTCAGCAGCGGAGCGCCGTGTCGTCGCGCGGGCGACGTTCGCGCACTTCGGGCGGCTGCTGCTCGAACTGATCAAGTTCGGAATGCTCTCGGAGACGCAAATGCGCGCGTGCATCGACGTCGAGGGCGACGACCGCGTGCGGCAGGCGTACCAGCAAGGCCGCGGCGTGTTGTACTTCACGGGACACTTCGGCTATTGGGAGATGCAGGCGATCGCACATCCGCTCCATTCGCCGCCCGTGTCGGTCCTCGCGCGTCGGCTCGACAACGCGTATCTGCACGAGATGCTCGAGCGCATCCGCACGCGGACGGGCAACGGCGTGATCTACCGGCAAGGTGCAATTCGCAAGGTGATGCGCGAGCTCGCCGCCAATCGCGGTGTCGCGCTGCTGATCGATCAGCATCTGCACTCCAGCGACGCGGTGTATGTGGACTTCTTCAATCGCCCTGCCGCCACTACGTCCGCGCTTGCAGCGCTGGCGATCCGTACGGGTGCGCCGGTGATCCCGGTGTTCGCGCTGCCCATGCCGGGCGGACGCTACCGGTTCATCTACGAGAGACCGGTGCCGCCGCCGAAGGAGGAGTCAGCCGACGCCGTCCGTGAGTTCACGCAGCGGTGCACCGACGTGCTCGAAATGTATGTGCGCCGCGATCCGGCACTGTGGCTGTGGATGCATCGCCGCTGGCGCGATCGCGATCCACGACTCGCCGGCGAGGCCGCGGGCAACGGCGATGCGGTGAGCGCGACCGAGTGATGACGAGCGATTCCGCGTCCGTACGCCGGCTGGTCGTGCTGTCGCCAAACTGGCTGGGTGACGCTGTGATGGCACTGCCGGCGATCGCTGACACACGCCGCCGCTTTCCCAATGCGCGGTTGAGCGTAGCGGCGCGGCGATCGGTGGCCGATCTGTTCACGATGGTGCGTGGCGTCGATCAGGTCGTCGCGCTCGAATGGAACGGGAAACTTCAGCAGCATCGCGCGCTGCGGCAGGACATTGCCGCGATCAAGGCGCTCGAGGCCGACGCCACGATTCTGCTGCCCAATGCGTTTTCAGCGGCGTGGCTGGTCAGGCGCGCGGGCATTGGTGAGCGCTGGGGATATACCGCCGACTTCCGTCGGCCGCTGCTGTCACGCGCAGTCTCGCGTCCGCGTCACAGCATGCATCAGACCGAGTACTACCAGCATCTCGTCCGGCAACTCGGGATGGATTCGGGGCCGCTCGAGCCAGCCGTACTCGTCCCGGATGATGTCGTTGTCGGCGCGCGGATGTTGCTGAACTCGCGCAACTGGGACAAATCGCGCCCGTTGGTCGCGATTGCTCCAGGCGCCGCCTATGGCACCGCGAAACGATGGCTGCCCGAACACTATGCGAGCCTTGTGTCGAGCCTCGTTCACGGTGGCGCACAGTGTGTGCTGGTCGGCAGCAAGGGTGATGTCGAGACAACGAACTGGATACAGCGCCTCCTACCGGACAACCAGCGCCAGGAGGTGCTCGATCTCACGGGTCTTACGTCATTGTCGCTGCTGGTCGGGGTGATCGCGATCGCCAGGGCCTTCGTTTCGAACGACTCGGGATCGATGCATCTTGCTGCCGCGGTGGGGACGCCGGTGACTGCCATCTTCGGGCCGACACGCGAATACGAGACGCGACCGCTGCCGCGCGCGGGTGCGCGCGTCCAGGTGCTGCTTCACGATGTCTGGTGCCGGCCCTGTATGCTGCGCGAGTGTCCAATCGATCACCGCTGCATGAAGGGACTGTCGCCCGACCGAGTACTTATCACCGTTCGTGAGTCGATGGCCGACTCGCTGCCGGGTCCACAAAGCAGGACCCGGCCTACGGCGTCATGAGCCGCCCGGCTGTGTTCTTGGACCGTGATGGCACCATCATCGAAGAGCGCGGCTATCTTGATCGCCTCAATCTGCTCGAGGTGTTTCCGTGGACCGGCGACGCCTTGCGCCTGCTGAAGCGGGCGGGCTTCGCGACCGTCGTCATCACCAATCAGTCGGCGATTGCGCGCGGCATCATCGACCAGCCATTTCTGCACGAGGTGCACCACGCCATCGACACCCGGCTCTCCTCCTCGGGCGGCGGCATCGACCGCTATTACCACTGTCCCCACCTGGCCGATGCGAAGATTGAGAGGTATCGGCAGACATGCCGCTGCCGGAAGCCCGGGCCTGGCCTGATCGAGCAGGCGTGTCGAGAGCTGAATCTCGACGCGTCGCAATCGGTGATGGTGGGTGATCGCTGGATCGACGTTGGCTGTGGCCGGGCCGCCGGCACACGAACGGTATTGGTGAGAACCGGCCACGGTGCACACGAATCGGATTCGCCCGGCGACGGATTGCAGGCGGATGCTATCCTCAACAATTTGATGGAGGCCGTCGGGTGGATTCTGCGAAGCTCCTCTCGCTGATCGGGGCGATGGGGAGCCGGACGGTTGCCGTGATCGGCGACGTCGTGGCTGACGAATTCGTGTACGGGCGGGTCGCGCGCGTCTCGCGCGAGGCGCCGGTACTGATCCTCGAGTACGACTCCACAGAAATCGTCCCGGGCGGCGGCGGCAATGCGGCGAACAACGTCGGCGCGCTGGGCGGCCGGGCCAGTCTGGTCGGCATTGTCGGTCGCGATGAACCTGGCCGTCGTCTCTTAGCGTCGTTGCACAAGCGTGTCGGGCAGCGCAGTCTCGTCCGCTCGACGACGCGCAGCACGCCGGTGAAGACGCGCATTCTTGCCGGCGGCGTTCACTCGGCCAAGCAGCAGGTCGTTCGCATCGATCGCGCGGTCGGCAACAGCATCGATCGGGAGAGCCGCTCGAAGTTCGCGCGTCTTGCGCTGGCCGCCGCGCTCTCAGCCGATGCGGTGCTGCTGTCCGATTACGGGTCCGGACTGATTTCCACGGCGCTCGTGTCGAAAATTACACAGGCATTGCGACAGAAGGCACGGCCAATTCCGGTGCTGATCGATACGCGTTACCGGCTGCTGGACTTCCGCGGCTTAACGGCGTGCACGCCCAACGAGTCGGAAGTCGAACAGGCGCTCGGCGTTCGCATCAACGACAACGTATCGGTCCTCGAGCGGGCGGGGCGCCTGGTCCTCGAACGGACTGGAATGAAGGCGGTGCTGATCACACGCGGCGGGCGCGGCATGGCGTTGTTCGTCCCGAGCGTGCCGACGGTGCACATTCCGATCTTCGGGTCGGATGAAATCGCCGACGTGACCGGCGCGGGCGACACCGTCATGGCGACGATGACGCTGGCGTTGGCGTCAGGGGCGACGTTCGAGAGCGCTGCGCGTCTGGCCAACTACGCTGGCGGCATTGTGGTGATGAAGCGCGGAACCGCGACCGTGTCGGCCGAGGAACTCCGCCACGCGGTGCGATCGGATTCGAAACGTGGGTGAGATCCTCTCGCGCGACGCGCTCGTCTCCCGCGTGGGCGCTGAACGCGCCAGCGGACGGACCGTCGCATTCGCCAACGGCTGCTTCGACATCCTGCACGTCGGGCACGTCCGCTATCTCGACGCCGCCGCGCAGGAGGCCGACATCCTCGTCGTCGCAATCAATGACGATGCCTCGGTGAAGGCGCTCAAGGGCGAGAACCGGCCGATCCTCGCCGCCGAACATCGCGCCGAGCTCGTCGCGGCTCTTCGCAGTGTGGACTTCGTCGTCATCTTTTCCGAGCCCACTGTGACGCCGCTGCTCGAAGTGCTGCATCCGGACGTGCACTGCAAGGGCACCGACTATACCGTTGACACTGTGCCGGAGCGCGAGACCGTCAAAGCCTATGGTGGCCGCATCGCCATCGTCGGCGACCCGAAGAACCATTCGACACGCGATCTGCTGTCACGGATCGCCTCGTCGGCGCGCAGACGCGCTTAGTCATCGTGAACGACCGCGCACCACGATTCCTGGTCGTCCGCCTGGGGTCCCTCGGCGACGTCATTCACGCGATTCCCGCGGTGGCGGCGCTCATCGATCGCCATTCTGGAGCGCGCGTCGATTGGATCGTCGATCCACGCTATGTCGATCTGGTGAAGAGGGTCGAGCGGATCGGTAATGTCATCCCGTTTGACACGAGGCAGGGATGGGGCTCGCTCATTGGCACGGCGCGGCGGCTTCGCGGTGAACGTTACGACGCCGTCATCGATCTGCAAGGGTTGCTCAAGTCTGCGGTATTGGCGCGTGTGGCAGGTGCGCGGCGCACGATTGGGTTTACCAGCACTCACCTGCGTGAGCGATTCGCCAGTGTCTTCTATACCGAGAGGCACGATCCCGGGGACGCCGTCCACGTCATTGACAAGGGTTTGGCGTTGATGCGGCCCCTGGGTGTGCACGAGACGACGGTGCGATTCCCTCTCGGCTTGCCTCCTCGGAAGACGTCAGGTGGGTATGTGCTCGTCAACCCGGGTGCCGCATGGCCCAACAAGCGCTGGCCTGCCGAACGTTTTGGGGCGCTGGCAGCGGCGGTCCGCGAGCGCCATGGGCTCCGCTCGATAGTGTTGTGGGGGCCGGGTGAAGAGGCGCTGGCGCGAGCTGTCGTCGACGCGTCGAAGGGGACGGCGCAAGCCGCTCCGCCAACGACGATCCTCGATATCGTTGCGCTCGCCAGGGAAGCGCACCTGATGATTGCCGGTGATACAGGGCCGGTGCACATTGCGGGCGCCGTCGGCACGCCGATCGTGGCGTTGTTCGGGCCGACACGCGCGGAACGTAATGGTCCATGGTCACCGGCCGACATCTCGATCTCGCGATTCGATCGGTGCGTGTGCCACTACGAACGTCGGTGTCGCCGCGATCGGCCGTGCATCGACGACATCAGCGTTGATGACGTCGTGGCCGCCGTTGAGCGGAGAGTCGCGACGAGATGACGGCTCATCCCACTGCGATGAGGGATCGCGTGGTCGCGTTCCTGTCGAGGAAGCGGGTCCCGCTCGGTTTCGTGACGACGATCGTGGCGTTG
>DAINQP010000218.1:0-9868 GCA_036742665.1 Vicinamibacterales bacterium
CGGCGACGAGAGCAGCGAATGATCGAGCACGAACTTGACCCGCGTCCCCTGGTCATGAGCTGATCTCGAACAGCCGCACGATGCCTGGTTGCAACGACAGACCGCGGAGGTGCCCGCCAGCGACATCGAGGCGTCCGCTGACGTTGCCGCCAATCTCATATTCGATCGCGCGCGATGCCGCTGGTCCGAGTTCGACATCGATCGTCGCAGTGCCGGATCGCGTCCACGTGAACAGTATTTGACGGCCGTCGTCACGGCTGAACAGGTAGCAGTACACCTTCCCGGCTGTGGCGCCACCTGACACGACAATCCGAGGACGGCTGGGCGCGAAAGACCGGTTCCCCAGCATGGCGACCAGGCGTTTCACGGTGTTGAATGCCAGCTTCTTGCGCCGGTTCACGTCGGCGAGACCTAAGTGATAGTTGGGCGCGTCGCCGATCACGGGACGATCCTGGCGCGCGTCCTTGATCTCATAGATGCCGATGTGCTCGATGCGAGGCGTGGCGGCGAAGGTTGCGATAGCGCGTGCCCACCAATGCGCCTGCTCCGCTTCCGTGCGTCCCGGTGTCGTCGCGTAACCCGTTTCATTGATCCACAGCGGCTTGCGTCCGCATGCCGTATCCGCCGCATGCGAGAAGTCCATGTCGAACGACGGCGGAAGATACGTCTCGACGGTCACGTCTGCCGGTGTCCACGTCTCCGGATACGCATGAAACGGAATCACATCGACCGTGCGACCGCCGCCGTTCTCATCACACACGGCTTCGATCCACTCCACGTCGGCGAAGACCATTCCACCGAGCAGCACGTGCACGTGGGGATTGGCGGCGCGAATCGCGTCCGCCGCACGCCGCAGCACTTCGCGATACGCGGCCGGCGTGCCATCCCACCATTGGCGAACGTTCTCCTCGTTGTAGATCTCATACGACACGATGTTCGTGTGCGGGCGCATCTCGGCCGCTAACGTCCCCACAAACTGTGACCACGCGTGAAGGTCGTTGGGTGGATCGTTCCAGGCGTCAGCATCGGTTCCTCCCGAGGCGGCCCACGCTGGCGTGTAGCCGATATATGGACGCAGCGTGATGCCGCGAGCGGCAGCGAGTGCGGCGAACCGATGGAGCCACTCGAAATCATAGGCGCCGCGCCTCGGCTCGTAGTCATCCCACCCGAAGCTGCCGCGCCATGTCGTCACGCCAAGCTCGGCGAAGAGATCGAAATCCCTGGCCACGTCGGCGAGGTCTTCGCCCTTGTCGTAATCCTCGAGGATGCTGAACGTGATCTGTTTCGAAGGCGGCGGCGACAACGACGTTCGCGACTCGCGCGAACAGGTCACCGCGAGCGCGACGAGAAGGGACAGACTCAGTGGCCGCATCGTGACACTCAGGCGTCGGCGCGGCGGTGACGCTCGAACGGTTCCGGTGGCGGGATCGGGTTCGTTGGCGGTGGATCCGGTCGCGGCTCGGGCAACGGCTCAGGCACGGGCGGCTCGGGTCGTGGCTGAGGATCAGGGGGCGACGGTTGTGGAAGAGGCGTCATCAGGTGATTCTGGCACTTCGTCTGCACCGAGAGGAACCGAGGATCAGATATGCGAAAACCACGACTCCTGTCCGCGCTTGCGCTGCTCATGATATGGCTCGCCTCGGCATGGACGGTTCGTGTAGGCGCGCAGAACGCCGACGCGAAGGTCCTGGCAGAGTTCAAGGCCAAGGTAGATGCTTACGATGCGCTGCGCAAAGATTTAGCGAAGAAAGCGCCGCCGTTGGAGAAGGCCGATGACCCGCATGAAATTGCGATAGCCGAGAAAGCGCTTGCCGAGCAAATCAAGATCGCGCGCGCGAATGCCAAGCCGGGCGACATCTTCACGCCCGAGACACAGCGTGTGTTCAAACGGCTCTTGTCCCCCACGCTGAAGGGAGATGAAGGCGTGGAGAACAAGACTGTCTTGAAAGAAGACCGACCGCCGGCCGCGAAGATTCCGCTGCGGGTGAACGGCGAGTATCCAAAGGACCAGCCACTCTCGACCGTGCCTCCGGATATGCTGCGGGCGCTGCCCCCACTGCCCGAGGCCGTGCAGTACCGCTTCGTCGGCAAACACCTGATCCTGTACTGCACGCGCGGGAACCTGATTGTCGATTACATGTTGAACGCAATTCCCTGACGGAGAGCTGTCATGCGAACTTCCAGACACATCCGGTTGGCCGGGCTGCTGATCACATTCCTGACCGCCACTCTCGTCGTCGCCGCCCAGGACGTCACGCTGCCGAGGAAGCAGAGCACGCTGAAGTTTGCCGTGATCGGCGACACTGGGACTGGCGACAGCAATCAGTACCGCGTCGCGAAGGTACTGGCGGCCGCGCGTCAAACGTTCCCGTTCGAATTCGTCGTAATGGTCGGCGACAACATGTACGGCGCCGACAACCCGCGAGACTACGAGAAGAAATTCGAGATCCCGTACAAGCCGATCCTTGACGCCGGCGTCAAGTTCTACGCAGCGCTCGGCAACCACGACAGTCCCAACCAGAAACAGTACAAGCTGTTCAACATGAACGGACAGCGCTTCTACACGTTCAAACCGAAGGACGGTGTGCGGTTCTTCGCGCTGGACAGCAATTACATGGATCCTGAACAGCTACAGTGGGCCGAGAAAGAGCTGAAGGCGAGCGGCTCGGACTGGAAGATCGCGTTCTTCCATCATCCGCTCTATTCCTCAGGCGAACGTCATGGCTCGGACACGGCAATGAAAGATCAACTGGAGCCATTGTTCCAGAGATACAGCGTCGATGTCGTGCTCACTGGACACGATCACGTCTACGAACGCATCAAACCGCAAAAGGGAATTCAGTACTTCGTCGTCGGCAACTCCGCGAAGGTGAGGAAGGGCGATCTGGAAGAAATCGGCCTGACTGCCAAAGGATTCGACACCGGTTACGGATTCATGCTCGTGGAACTCGACGGCGACCAGTTCCACTTCCAAGTCATCTCGGACGCAGGAAAGACGATCGATTCGGGCACCGTTGTACGAAACCGGCAGCCGAACGCACCGGCGAACGCGGCGCCGGACACTGTGACGGTACCCAAGCCTCCGGCCAAGAAGTAGCGCGCGATTTGATATCGTGATCGCTCGCGCGGCCTGGCACCGCAGCCGGCGCGCCCGGAGGTCACACATGTCTGCACATCCGGCCGAGATCACCGACATCCGGACCGATTTCGCCTTGCTGATAGACGGGGCGGCGGCGACCTCGACGTCCAGCCTCGACGTGATCAATCCGGCGACGGGTCAGGTGTTTGCCCGCTGCCCGGCTGCCGGGCGCGATGAGCTCGATCGTGCTGTTGCCGCTGCACGCCGCGCGTTCCCGGCGTGGCGTGACATGTCGTACGCCCAACGCGCAGAGTGCATTCACCGCTTCTGTGAATCGCTGAAGCAGCACCAGGTCGAGCTGGCGCGCCTGCTGACAATGGAGCAGGGCAAACCGTTGTCGCAGGCGAAAGACGAGATCACGCGCGCGGCGACACAGTCCGAGGGCATGACCAGGATTCCGATTGAGCCAGAGGTGCTCGAGGATAACTCTCAACGTCGGATCGAGCTCCAGTGGTTTCCGCTTGGCGTGGCTGGCATCATCACCCCCTGGAACGCGCCGATTAATCTCGCCGCAGGTCCATTGACCTCCGCCCTCTATACCGGGAACTGCGTCGTCCTGAAGCCCTCGCCGTACACGCCGCTGTGCACGCTGAAGCTCGGCGAGATCGCCCGCGCGCATTTCCCGCGCGGTGTGATCAACGTCCTTGCCGGCGGCGACGATCTCGGCCGCTGGATGACCGAGCACTCCGACATAGACAAGATCGGGTTCACCGGGTCGGTCGAAGCCGGCAAGGAGGTGATGGCCGCGGCAGCAAAGACGTTGAAGCGCGTCACGCTCGAACTCGGCGGCAACGATGCCGCGATTGTTCTTGATGATGTGGATCCGAAGGCGGTTGCGCCAAAGCTGTTCTTCGCATCCTTCGTGAACAGCGGGCAGGTGTGCATGGCGATCAAGCGCATCTACGCCCATGAGCGCGTATACGACGCGATCTGCGGAGCGCTGGCCGACGAAGCGCGCAAGGCCAAAGTCGGCAGCGGCCTCGACCCGGACACGCAGCTCGGTCCGATTCAGAACCGCGAGCAGTACGACCGCGTGGTCGGCATTCTCGAGGAGACCAAACGCAGCGGCGCGCGGATCCTCGCTGGCGGCGACGTGCCAGCGACCGCCGGGTATTTCATCCCGCCAACGATCGTTGCCGACATCGACGAACACAGTCGCCTCGTACGCGAGGAGCAATTTGGCCCGATCGTGCCGGTGCTCAAATTCACCGATGAAGAAGACGCACTGCGCCGAGCCAACGACACACGCTACGGCTTGAGTGGCTCGGTATGGAGCAGCAATCCGGATCGCGCGGCTGCCCTGGCGTGCCGCCTCGAGGTCGGCACTGCGTGGGTGAATCATCACCGCGCGACCTCCGCCACCGTACCGTTCGGCGGCGCCAAGGAGTCGGGAATCGGACGCGTCTATTCCGAAATGGGACTCAAGGCCTATCTCGAACCGCGCGTGGTCAGCGTGCTCAAGTCATAAAGGATAGTCATGGACTTGGGAATCGCCGGCCGCAGGGCCATCGTGTGCGCGTCGAGCCGTGGCCTAGGCCGTGCCTGCGCACAAGCGCTCGCGCAGGCGGGATGCCAGGTCACGATTAATGGACGGACGCGCGACGTCGTCGCGGCGGCAGTGGCCGATATCCGCACGAAGACCGGCGCGGACGTTGAAGGCGTCGTAGCTGACGTCGGCGATCAGGCGGGTCAGCAGGCACTGCTCGCCGCGTGCCCCGATCCCGACATTCTGGTGAACAACAACAGCGGACCGCCGCTGCGCGACTTTCGCGGCCTGACGCGCGAGCAGATGGTCGAGGGTGTTGTTGCGAACATGGTGACCGCGATCGAGCTGACACAAAAGGTGATCGATCCGATGGTCCGCCGCAAGTTCGGACGGATCGTCAACATCACGTCGGGCACAGTGAAGATGCCGCTCGCGGGACTCGACCTCTCATCGGGTGCTCGCGCAGGACTGACCGCGTTTCTCTCGGGCGTGGCGCGCAGCGTTGCTGCGGATAACGTCACCATCAACTTCATCCTGCCGGGGGCCTTCGACACCGATCGCCTGCGCTCGACGATCGACGGCGCGGCGAAGAAACAGGGCACGACCTACGACGAGGCCGCCGCGAATCGAATCGCCACGATCCCGGCGAAGCGATTCGGCGACGCCGACGAGCTCGGCGCGTTGTGTGCGTTTCTCTGTTCGAGACACGCCGGGTTCATCACCGGGCAGAGTCTCTTGATCGACGGCGGCGCCTACCCGGGTACGTTCTGAACCCCGCACGGCGGCCGTCGCAGGTATCGCGCGCACCAGTCGCCGGCCAGTTGCTCCACCCGTTCGAGAGTACCCGGCTCCTCGAACAGGTGAGTCGCGCCGGGCACGATGACCAATTGCACATGGGCCGCGCACATCTCGGCCTTGGCCGCCTCGTTCATCTCGATCACGGGCTCATCGTCCTGCCCGACGATCAGCAGCGTGGGCGTCTTCACGCGCCGTAGCGCCCTCCCGGCCAGATCCGGCCGTCCGCCTCTCGACACGACAGCTTCGACGGAGTACGGCCGCTCCGATGCCGCAATCAGTGCGGCGGCCGCACCGGTGCTTGCGCCGAAATACCCGATCAGCAGCGACGACAGGTCTTCACGATCGTGCAGCCAGTCGGTCGTCACGATGACGCGCGTGGCCATCCGTCCGATGTCGAACCGGTACTCGGAGGTGTACCTATCAATCTGTTCTTCGTCGTGCGTCAGCAGATCGAGCAGCAGCGTTCCGAAGCCGCGGCGATGTAGCGTCTCGGCGACCTGGCGATTCCGTGAGCTGAAGCGGCTACTTCCGCTGCCGTGCGCAAACACAATCAGGCCGCTGGCTTTTTCGGGGACCCGAAGGTCGGCTTCGAGCTGCTGTCCCGTTCCGATCGGAATGGCGACGGATTCAGAGGCAATTGCCGGCATTTTCTCGCCTCCTCTCGATCCGCGTCATTGCGACAGTTCTCCTGGTGCGATGCCGTCGAGCATCTCGGGTCGTGGCGCGACGCGGAAACGCAGCCGCGTCGAGATGCCTCGGCTATCGACAATTTCCAGCACCTGGGCGACGCCTTCCCTCGTTTCATCGACGCGCACCGTTCCCGGCGCGCTGATACGGAGCGGCTCGTTCGTCTGCAGGTCGTCCTGGAATCGAATGTCGATGTGCACGACCAAGTCGTTGTAGACGAAAGGAGTGATGGAGCGCAGCGGGTGTGCGTCGCCGTTCTGAGGGTCCGTCGGTGACGTGCCAGCATCGATCGTCGCCAGCCAGGCGCGATGCGTCCGGCTGAATTGATCGAGGAATGCCGGCCACTGCGGGCGCGGGATGTTGCGAACGTTCATGCCACAGCCTCACCGCGGCTTGCCGGCCGGTTCCGACGACGCCGCATGCAACAGCTCGCGTACTTCTTCGTCTGTCGTCTGGCGAAAGTCGTCGTACCATTGGCCGACGGCCGCAAAATGTTCCGGCGCACGCGCGCAGACGATGTCGTCGGCGATCGCGGCGAACTCGTGACAGGTGTCAGGCGAGCCCACCGGCACCGCGACGATGATGCGAGCGGGCCCGAGTGCCCGCACTGCCTCGACCGCCGCCTTCATCGTCGAACCCGTGGCCAGACCGTCGTCGATGAGCACGACCGTGCGCCCGCGCACCTCCAGTGCTGGACGATAGTGGCGATAGGCGCGCTCGCGCCGCTCGAGTTCGGTGTGTTCTTCGGTTGCGATGGCATCGACGACCTGCTGCGGAATCCGGTACAGCCTGACCACCTCGTCATTGAGCACGCGGACGCCACCTGAGGCGATGGCGCCCATGGCGAACTCCGGATGACCAGGCATCCCGAGCTTTCTCACGACGAACACATCGAGTGGGGCATCCAGCCCGCGCGCCACCTCAAAGGCGACGGGAACGCCGCCGCGGGGCAGCGCGAGAACGACGACATCCTGTCCCTTGAGGTGGGTGAGGTGCCGCGCCAGTTCCTCCCCGGCGTGTCGGCGGTTGCGGTAGGGCTCCGGGAAGTCAGGGTGTCGAACCATCCTTCGGCAGCGGTGCAATCGTGATGCCCCGGTGGCACTCCCGTTGCGTCGTAGGCGACCGTTCTGAATCTCGTGGAGGACGCGCACGCGATTGCCGGCCACGTTCCTGCGCTCCGGACTGACACACAGTCAGCGCGCCGATTCCGGATGTTGGCAATCGTTGCCAATCGAGTGACATATGGACATGGAGACCGTTGACGCGATCCGCCGAGCCGTGTTCTGGTTCGAAGCCGACATCGACGGCTTCGGCAGCCTCTTCGATTTCATCGGCGACGCTGACGTTGTGCTCATCGGCGAAGCCACGCACGGCACGGAAGAGTTCTACCGCATTCGCGCTGAGCTGACCAAAGCGCTCGTCGTTCGCAAGGGCTTCAACATCATCTGCGCCGAGGCGGACTGGCCCGATGCGTACCGTGTGAATCGATGGGTTCGGCAGACGTCCGGCGATCCTGACGCTGAGTCGGCGCTGTCCGACTTCACTCGCTTCCCGCGCTGGATGTGGCGCAATACGGCCGTTGCCGACTTCATCACATGGCTGCGGCAGCACAATGGCTCACTGAACGAACGCGATCGGACGGGCTTCTACGGGCTGGATCTGTACAGCCTGCATACGTCGATGGCCGCGGTACTTGAGTATCTCGACAAGGTCGATCCAGCGGCCGCGATGCGCGCACGGTATCGCTACTCGTGTTTCGAAGATTACGGCGAGGAGCCGCAGGCGTATGGGTACGCCGCGGCCTTCGACATGAGCCGATCGTGCGAAGACCAGGTCGTCGCGCAACTAGTGGATCTGCAACGCCGCGCCGCGGAGTACGCGCAGCGCGACGGTCATATTGCGGCCGACGACTACTTCTTTGCCGAGCAGAACGCTCGTCTCGTGTTACACGCCGAGCAGTACTACCGCTCGATGTTCGTCGGACGGCCCGATTCGTGGAACCTGCGCGATACGCACATGGCGGAGACGCTGGACGCGTTGATGCAGCACATGAAGCGCACTTACGGACGCGCCCGTGCGGTGGTGTGGGCGCACAACTCCCACCTCGGTGATGCGCGCGCCACTGATATGGCCAGGATTGGACAGCTGAATCTCGGTCAACTCGTGCGCCAGCGCAGCGGCCAGCGTTCCCGGTTGATCGGGTTCACGACGCACAGCGGAACGGTGACCGCAGCATCCAACTGGGATGAGCCCCCGCAGCGTATGCGCGTGCGGCCGTCACTGTCCGACAGCTACGAGCGTCTCTTTCACGATGTCGGCGTCGCGCAGTTCGCGCTGCTGTTGAACGATTCCGGCATTCGCGAGGCACTGCGGTCGCCGCGCCTCGAGCGGGCGATTGGGGTCATCTATCGGCCCGAGACCGAACGCGTCAGCCACTACTTCCCGGCCCGTCTGTCCGAGCAGTTCGACGCCGTGATCCACATCGACGAGACACATGCCCTGCAGCCGCTCGAGCAGTGGGCGCGCGATCAGCTCGATCTGCCGGAAACGTATCCCACCGCCCTATAGGGTCTTATCGGGAGTTGCCAGTTGGGAGTGGTTGGAAGTTGGGAATTGCCCGTTGGGCGTTTACTGGCGCCTCCTGACGCACTTCAGTCAGCCGCGCAAGTGTGAATGCACCGATGGACATCACCACGTCGCGAACGGCAACGTCGAAGTAACCTGCCACGGCGAGATTGATCGCGACCAGAATCAGCCAGGCGCTCGCGACGTACGCGCCCAGCCGCGTCGAGGCGATCAACACAGCCACACCCACCGCGAGCTCGACGACGCCGACGATATCCATGAAAGTGGTGGTCGAGAACGGCAGCACCTGTGCGGCCAGCGGACTGACGTACGCACTCCAATCGGTGAGCAGGTTGAAGAACTTGTCCAGGCCGGCGAGTGTCGCCGTCAGGCCGATGCCCAGGCGTAGAGCCAGCCACGGCGCGTTGAGTCGTGAATCCATGTGAATTGCCTCCTGCCAATTCGAGGTGGCGGAAGGAAAAACGTGACAACGGCCGCGCCTGTCACCTTTTCGCCTGATGCGACTCTTTATACTGAAATGGTGAAATCCGCTGCGCCCGAGAGTCTCGTCCCTGTACTCGAACCGGCTGAGCAGAGCGACGCGAGGATCGTCCAGGCCGTGCTGGATGGCAACACGGCGCTCTTTGAGCTGCTCATGCGCCGCTACAACGAGAGGCTCTATCGCACTGCACGCGCGATCACGCGCGACGACCGCGAGGCCGAAGACGTCATGCAGCAGGCGTACGTCAACGCGTACGCGAATCTCCGGCAGTTCAAGGGACAGGCACAGTTTGCGACCTGGCTCACGCGAATTGCCATCAACGAAGCGCTTGCGCGCGTGCGGCGCCGCGGTCGCTATGAACCCTTCGAAGACGACCCCATGGACGACAGCATCGTCGCAATACCATCGGCTCCCGATCCTGAGCGGCAGGCCTTCGCCGCCGAGTTGCGCGACCTGCTGGAGTGGGCGATCGATGCGCTGCCTGCAGGTGCCCGGGAGGTGTTCATGCTCCGGGACGTGGAAGGCTTGAACACGGCCGATACCGCGGCGTCGTTGGGCGTCTCAGAAGATGTGGTGAAGACTCGCCTGTCGCGAGCGCGTACGACGTTGCGCCGCTTCCTGCTCGAACGTGCCGGCGCAACCACCGCAGATGCCTTCCGCTTCTATCGTCCGCGCTGCGACCGCCTCGTCC
>DAINQP010000219.1:0-9860 GCA_036742665.1 Vicinamibacterales bacterium
CCCGGCTCCGTACAAGAAGCTCGCGGACCTTCCAGACGGCGTGTTCCTCCGCGGCCTGACATGGTCGCCCGACGGCTCGTCGTTCATCGTCGGCCGGTATCGCTGGGCCGGCGACATCTTCCTGGCCGAACGCTCGACGTCGCGATAACTCGCACCGACAAGCGTCAGGTCCTCGCCCCGAGCCGTATTCGCGTGGTAGCTTATCGGCGGGCCGCCACACTGCTATGGCAGCGTGAGCGGTCCGATGGAGCACTCATACATGAAAACGGCACGAATAACCGTGGGCGCGATGATCGTGGTCGCTGCTGTGGCGCTCGGGATGTCGCTCGGCGACAGCGTCCTTGCGCAGGGTGGCGGCGGCCGCGGTGGTGGCAGAGGGCGCGCCGCTGGACCGCCGACGTCAACGACGCCACCGGCAGGCGTGACACCGCTGCCGGTCGATCTCTTCACCACCAAAAACTTCTATCTCGATCAGAAGTACTGGCTCGACAAGCGCTACGTGCGCTGCAACACGCCGCGGCAACTCACCGATATGTGGGCGCGCGAGAACCGCCCAGGACATTGGGGCGACTGCAACCTCGATCGTCCGATCGACAAGATCGCCAGCCCCTATCCGTATAAAACCGCAGCCGAGCACTACCAGGCGCTGATGGCCGAAGCGAAAAAGGCCGGGGGGCCAACCGTGCATACCCGTCAGACGATGCCCGACTGGGACGGCTGGTATCAGCGCGGCGCGCGCGGCGAGCAGTGGACGTGGGGACGCAATCTCCAGGCTGCGACGATGCTCTCGCTGCTCACGCCCGAGTACCAGAAGCGCATGGTCCAGATGAACTATCACGAAGCGGTCAGCAACGCGCCGCAGTGGATGGCCGCGTTCTGCTACCCGGAAGGCTTCATGCGCTGGTGGTCCGAGGCGGCACACGGCGGACCGATTGAAGTGATGGTCACGCCGAATCAGGTGCAGTTCCTCACCGGCATTGCCGACAACCTGCTTCGCCGCGTGCTCATCGGCCGCAAGCATGTTCAGAAGGTGCCGCAATGGTACGGCGAGACCGTTGGCTTCTGGAACGGCAACACCCTCGTCGCGTGGACGGCGAACGTGCAGGGCTGGACGCTCTCGCACTCGATGTTCGAGTTCAGCAACAAGATGGAAACGATCGAGGTGCTCAGGCCATCAGCCGATGGCAAGACGATCACCGTCGAGACGACCTTCTACGATCCGGAAGCCTTCACGCGTCCGCTCCACATGGTGACGCCGTGGGAGAAGACCCGGTCGCTCGATGATCCCGAGCAGCGCTTCTCCTATGTCGAGTGCCGGGTGCAGAGCACGATCATCAACGGCCCCGACGGCCGGCCGACGCAGATGACGCCCGTGGACGAAGGCTATATCGACTACTTCGGACGCCCGTGGGCGCAGAACTGGGAGTCGAAGTTCGAGCAGGGTTGGAAGAAACCGGAGAACTGATGGTCATGTCACAAGGCGTACAACGAACGGGCCTCGTCATCGCGGGTTTATTCATCTGGCTCACTCAATCGGCCATCGCCCATCATTCATTCGCGATGTACGACATGACGAAGAGCCAATCCATGACCGGCAAGCTCACGCGATTCATACCCGGCGGCAATCATGCGCAGTTGGTATTCGAAGTGGTGGGCGACGACGGCAAGCCGCTGATGAAGGACGGCAAGCCCGTGATCTGGGGTGTGGAGACCGGTTCGGCGGCGAACATTGCCAGGAACGGCGTCACTGTGGAGAGTTTCCCGGTCGGCACCATCATCGGCGTGACGCTACATCCGTTGAGGGATGGCCGTCCCTTCGGCGCCGTGGGCGGACCGATCATCCATTGCGGCACCACTGTGCCGGCAGGCGGCTGCACCGAGAAGACCGGAAAGGCCTTCGGCGCACCGGCCAACTAAGAACGTTGCCGAATCGATTTGTGAAGGCGATACGATCCGCGCCGTGAATGCACGAGACCGCGCATGAAGAGGGCGTTGGGGCTGCTCGCGGTCTGGTGTGCGACCGCGTCAGCCGTTAGACTGGCGCATCGTCTGACGTCCACTCACCTTCGCTCCACGAGGGCTCTGCGGCGGCCGACGATGCGGCTGCAGGTGCTGCGGCGGGGCTGCGGCGGGTCTTCTTCTTCGCAGCTTTCTTCGCTCGCGGTGTAGCGATCGGTTTGACTTTCGATCGCTTGGCGGCACGTGCCGGCGTGGTGTCGGCCGCCTGTTGCTCCTCGGCGCGTGTCTTCGCCTTTTTCTCGTCCTTCGATTTTTTCTGTTTTCGTTCCGCGGCGCGAGCGACTTTCGTGGCTTTCTTGAGCGCTTTCTTGGCGAGCTTCAGCGCTGACTTCGCCTCGCGTGCTTCCGTCTTCGCTGCCTTGACGCGTCGCTTCGCGTCTTTGACGGCGGTGGCCGCTTCCTGCAGTTTCATAAGCCCTTCTTCACTAATGGCGCTCGAACGGCGCTCGAGCTGGTAATCATAGTCCAGCCGGGCCCCGACAGTCAGACAGTGCTGTTAAGTGGATTGGGTCCGTCGGTGGAGCGCAACGCCTCGTGAATGTCGGCGAGCGCGCGCACGATCAGACGCAGTTCGTCCACCTCGGGCGCGGTTTCGACGGCGGTCGTCAATGGGATACGACTCTGTGCGACGTCGTTGATGTGGGAAATCGCGGTCTCGATGTGACGGCGCGCTAGCGTGAGCCGGCGGCCGGGAGCGTCGGGTCTCGACGCGGCGTCGCTGCTCGACACGTCACTGCGCGACACGATTCGGAGCGTGTTAGATGCCTCGGTCATCACTGCCGGCGCCTGTCCTCTGTTGTTCGTGCCTGCTGCCGCCGCTCATACCCGCTGCGGCGCTCACCGAGCGGCAGCACTGTGTACCCGTTGGACAACAGCTGCCGCTCGTATTGCACCTGATACTGCACGAGCGACATTGCATCAGGAAAAGCCTGTGCGCGCCGCACGTTTCCCGGTCCAAATACTCTCAACTCCAGACCTCGGTCGTCGGCGATCCGCGTTTCCCACCGAACCGTATCCGGTTCCGAAATAAACATTCGCACGACCGCCCGGTCCGCACTGGCCATCGATGTCATGTCTCTGGGTGACTAAATCCTCGCCGGTTGCAGTCTTCCTCCGCGTCTTCTAGGCAAGCCGCTGGAAAACCACCGCCCGAGGCTGAGGCATAGCAATCGGCGCGCCGACCGGCCCGGGGTTTCTTGACCTGTTGCACACGCGGCGATAGCCTACATCCCGCCATGGCACCCAGAGAACGCTCGTACCACGCTGGATTCGGCAATGATTTCTCGTCGGAAGCGTTGCCCGGGGCCCTCCCGCCCGACCAGAACACGCCGCAAAAACCGCCTTACGGCCTCTACGTGGAAGAGCTGAATGGCACGGCGTTCACGGCGCCGCGCGGCATCAGTCGATCGACCTGGACCTATCGCATCCGACCGTCGGCCGTGCACAAGCCATTCAGGCAGATCGGCAACCGGCTGATTCGCAGTGGGCCGTTCAACGAAGTGCCGCCATCACCGAACCAGATGCGCTGGCGTCCGTTGCCGATTCCCACCGACGCCACCGACTTCGTCGACGGCATTGTCACGCTCGGCGGTAATGGCGACCCGGCGTTGCAGTCTGGGGCTGCGATCCATGTGTACGCCGCCAATCGGCCAATGACGAACCGCTTCTTTTACAACGCCGACGGTGAGCTGCTGATCGTTCCGCAGTCCGGCACGCTGACGATGCACACCGAGCTTGGTGTGCTCGACGTGCCTCCCGGTCAGGTGATTCTCGTGCCGCGCGGTATCAAGTTCCGAGTCGAGTTGCCGGATGGATCTGCGCGCGGGTATATCTGCGAGAACTACGGGCAGCACATGCGGCTGCCGGACCTCGGGCCGATTGGCACGTTCGGCCTCGCCAACGCGCGCGACTTCCTCGCCCCGGTTGCAGCATTCGAGGATCGCGACGGTGACTTCCGCGTGGTCGCGAAGTATGGGGGCAATCTCTGGGAAGCCGAGATCGATCACTCGCCGCTCGACATCGTCGCGTGGCGGGGGAACTACGTGCCCTTCAAGTACGACTTGTATCGCTTCCAGTGCATCAACACGGTCACGTTCGATCATCCCGATCCGTCGATCTACTGCGTGCTGGCATCGCCGACCGCGGTGCCGGGCACGTCCAACGTCGAGCTCGGATGCTTTCCGCCGCGATGGACGGTTGCCGAGCACACCTTCCGCCCACCGCCGTTTCACCGCAACGTCGCGAGCGAGTTTCTCGGGCTGATTTCCGGTGAATACATCGGCAAGTCGGATGCCTTCGTGCCGGGCAGCGCGAGCCTGCACAACTGCATGTCGGGCCACGGCCCCGATGCGGCCGCGTATCAACGCGGCCGTGATGCCGAACTCAAGCCCCAGTATCTCGACAACACACTGGTCTTTCTGTTTGAGACGCAGCTGCCAGTACGGCCGACGAAGTTCGCCGTTGAATCTGATCTGCTCGAGCGCGATTACTACACGCACTGGCAGGGATTGAAGAAGCAGTTCTCGCCGACGGAGGTGACGTAGTGTCCGGCGTGAGCCGGACCGTATGGCGGCTCGCGGTATGCGTGCTGCTTGGCGGCCTGGTAGGGCACGTCCTTTCGGACGTGCCAACGAAGGCGACCGCGCAGAGCACGTGCGATCGCGCGTGTCTCGAGGGGATCGCCGAGCAGTATCTCGACGCCCTGGTCGCCAAGGATCCGAAGAAGCTCCAGGTCGCGAGCGCCCTCAAATACACGGAGAACGGCCAGCGTCTGCTGCTGGGTGACGGCTTCTGGAACTCTGTAACCGGCCGAGGAACCTACAAACTCCTTATCGCCGATCAAACTGCGGGGCAGATTGTCACGTTCTCGACGATGCGCGAAGCGGGCAGCCCGGTGATCGTCGCGGTGCGACTGAAAATCGACGGCAATCGCCGTCTGACCGAGATCGAGACGCTGGTCGCGCACAGCGAGAACGGTGCGAAGAACCTCGAGGCGCTTGGTCAGCCGCGCGCGGCATTTCTTCGCGCGACACCGCCCGCTGACCGCGTCTCGCGTGCCGAACTGGTGCGCGTGGCGAACATGTATTTCACCGGGATGCAGTTGAACGACGGGAAGGGAAACTATCCGTTCGCCGAGGATTGCGATCGCCTCGAGAACGGCGGCAAGACCACGAACGCGCCCGGCAAGAATGGCGCCCCGCGACCAGACCCCAGGACGTCGAGCAATTATTCGGCGATGTGGACGTGCCGCGAGCAGTTCGAATCAGGGTTGCTGCACTTTGTCAGCCGCATCCGTGATCGCCGCTACCTGGCCGTCGATGAAGAACGCGGGCTCGTCGTCGCGTTTGCGTTCTTCGATCACGACGCCGGCGCCTCGCGCCACTTCAAGACGCCGGACGGCCGCAGCGTGACGGCCGGTCCCACGGTGCCATGGACGTGGCACATCGCCGAGCTGTTCAAGGTCGAGAAAGGACTGCTGCATGAGATCGAGGCTATTCTCGAGCGCGCCCCCTACGGCATGACGTCGGGATGGAGCAACTGGGAAGACGCCATGTTGGACAAGATTCAGTTCGTTCGGTAATCGTCGGATCGTTCTACGGGAGGCAGAATGCGACGCACGATTGTTCTCGGAGTCATCGTTCTCAGTGGCATCATCACATCCGGTTTGCTCAGCGCCCAGCAGGGCGCGGCTCCGGCGGGACAGGGGCGTGAAGCCGGACCGGGCCGCGGCGCCGGTGGCGGAGGCGCGCCAGTCCAGCCGATCGAGAAGGTCAAGGACAACCTGTATCTGATCCAGGGGCAGGGCGGAAACACGGCGGTCTTAGTCGCGCAGAGCGGCGTCGTGATCGTGGACACCAAGAACCCGAACAACGGTCAGGCGATCCTCGATCAGATCAAGACCGTCACCGACAAACCGATCACCCACATCATCAACACCCACACCCACGGTGATCACACCGGCAGCAACCAGTTCTTCCCGGCGTCGGTCGAAATCGTCGTGCAGGAGAACACCAAGGGCTACATGGAAAAGATGCCCGTGTACCAGGAGGCGGCCAACAAGAACGGCCTGCCCGACCGCACGTTCAAGGACAAGATGAGCGTCCTCAAGGGCAAGGACCAGATCGATCTGTATTACTTCGGTCCCGCGCACACCGGCGGCGATGCGTTCGTTGTTTTCAAGGACCTGCGGGTGATGCACGCTGGCGATGCGTTCGCCAACAAGGGTTTCCCACTGATCGATCGCAACAACGGCGGCAGCGGCATCGCCTATCCCGACACGATTCAGAAGGCGGCGAAGGGCATCAAGAACGTGGACACCGTCATCAACGGCCACTCGCCCATGACCATGAAGTGGCAGGACTTCGTCGAATGGGGAGAGTTCAACCGCTACTTCCTTACTTATACGCAGCAGTCGCTCAAGGCGGGCAAGTCGGCTGAGGAAGCCATGAAGGAGTTCAAGGTGCCCGATGGCAAGTTCCAAGGCTACAGCGTCACACCAGGAGGTGGACGCGGCGGGCCGGCCGGCAACGTGGGGATCATCTACGAGGAACTGAAGGGGAGTAAGTAGGCATCCACATTCTGCATTCGGGGAGGATTGCCGTGAAGCAGCCCGCACTGGGACTCGTCGCCACGGCCATCGTGATCGCGATGGCGTTGGCCTACATCTCACTCTTCTCCGCCGGTACGTTCCTCGGCTGGGTGTCGTTCTTCATGCTCGGCCTGATTCCCATGCAGGTGGTGGCCGTCGTGCTGTGGGGCGCCAACCCGAGCTTCGTGAGCGGAATGAGCCAGCCCATGAAGGGGCTGGTGCTGGTGCTGCTCACGGTGGTCGTCTCGCTTGTCGCAACGGCGATAGTGTTCGTAATCGTCGGGGAGGGCGTCAGCCCTCCTGGCCCGATCCCGTCGCACTTCGCCGTTGTCGTCGTGCCGACGACATTCTGGCTGGCGATCATGATGGGCGGGTGGCCCATGACAAGCCGGATCAAGAACCCGATCAGCGCTGGCTTCGTGGTGGTCGTCGTCGCCTACCTGCTGACGTTTCTCGAATTTCGCCTGCTGTTCAACTACGACTTCATGAAGGGCGCGCCAGTCTATCTGGCCTCGGCGCCACATGGCATGTTCAACGCGGTGCTGGCGCTCGTGTTTCATGTGACGGCGCTCGCGGTGATGTTTCTCGTGCTGTGCTTCGACCTGTGGCCGCTGACGGCATCTCCGGCCATCATGAAGCAGCCAACCCTCGGTCTGGTGTGGAGTCTGATCACACTCGGTGGTGCGGCGGTGGCAATGTGGATCGGCATCGGTCTCTTCGGCATGGACCCGATGGCGTTTCTCACGGGTGTCACGGCGCCGTTCATCTTCGGCACGATCATCATGCTGAACATGCTGCAGAACTCACTGTTCTCGACGATGACGCAGCCGATGAAGGGAATCGCCAACGGGATTGGTGCAGCGGTAGTGGGTGTTGTCCTTGCGCATTTTTACGTTGCACTCGTACCGATCGTCAGCGGCAGGCTCGCGTCGGGCCCGCCCGGATACGATCTCGAAGTGTGGTTGGCAAACGCGCTGCTCAGCGTCACGTTCCCATTTCTCATCTACTACGCAGCCTTCTTTGGCTACTGGCCGCTGACAAAGCCCGCGACATCAGCGGTTGTGGCCAGGACCTGAAGTCAGCTTCGGGGATGAGTAGCATCCGACTTTGTGGACTGAAGTCAACCGGCTACGGGAATGCAAATCTGATAACACGTCGAATCTAAGGGCAATTCGATCGCATCGATGCTCACCGCCTACGGCCCACGGATTGTTATCCCTGTGGACGGGCCGTTATGGAACCAGTAATCCGGATGTTCACAAGCGAGATGGGAACTGTCCGGTGGATCACTACGATGGCCGGCGCCGACGGACTCGAGTTCTCGGTGTCCGGTCCTGACAGCTGGCGCAACTCGTCGCTCTTCAGAGACCCGATGGCGCTGGTGCGCTTTCAGTCCGAGTACGAGCGATTCCTGCGTGAAAACGGCTACGCGGTTTCCCTTGTGAACGATCGACGACGGCGCGACGAACGTCGGGCCTTTGCGCGGGGCGATGATCGGCGACGCCCCACCTGAGTTGGGAGTTGATTCAGGCCAAGATCACTTGGCCTGAATATGAATCCCGCACTCCAGTTTTTGGCCATGCCACCGGCCTGAACGCGGGTTGTCGGGATCCGGCGGGAGCTCGGTGCACGGCTCGCAGCCGATGCTCGTGAAGCCGAGTTCGTAGAGCGGCAGCAACGGAATCTGATGCTGCTTGGCGTACGCCCACACATCTTTTGCGGTCCAGCCGGCGATCGGCGCCACGCGTGTGATCGCTTTGCCGCTCGGCAGCTTGAACGGCTCTTCTTCCTTGAGGTTGACCCGTGACGGCGATTGGTCGCGGCGCAGTGCGGTGAACCAGGTGTCGTAGCCCTCGAGCGCGGAGAACAGCGGTTCCACCTTGTGGCGCTTGCAGCAGGCTTCGGTGCTCTCCGCCTGCCACAGTCCGACGCTCGGCGTGGCCGCGCGCAGGTTGATCAGCGTCAGGCCCCATCGCTCGGTGATCTCGTCGCGGTAGGCGAGCGTCTGCGGGAAGTGGTGGAACGTGTCGAGGAACAGCACCGGAATATCGGGACGCACCTCGCGAAGCATGTGCGTCAGCACCACACACTCGGCCTGGAAGCTCGACGTAATGCACGGTCGGTCTGCCTGGCCGAGATTGCGGACGATGACTTGGTGTGCGTTGTCGATCATTCGTGATTCCTCGATCTACGTAAGCATCTCCTCGAGCGCTTTTCTCACCAAGTCCGCTGCCTCCTCATCCGACGCCGCGCGTCGCGCGATGTGCGCCAGCCGTTCGGCAAAACTGAGCGGCGCCGCATGGTGGGCGTCCGCGGCGTCCCGCAATGGATCGGTGATCATCCCTGCGCCGCACGTGAACTGCGTCGCCGGGTCGATGAGGATGAAGCTGCCCGTGGCGCGATTGTCGCCATAGCGATCGAACACCAGTGGCCGGGCGGTCGAGATCTGGACGGTGCCGATCTGATTGAGCACCAGCGCGTGATTGACTTCGGCAGTCACCGTGCGCGTGCTGTGCTTCAGCAGATAGACGCGTGCCGGATCAAGCGGACGCTCGTCCATCCACACGACCTCGGCTTCGAACTTCTGCCCGACGAACGCCGGATCTTTGCTGAGGACGTCGCCGCGGCTGATATCGATTTCATCGTCCAGCGTCAGCGTGACCGACATGGGCGCGAAGCCGAGCTCGAGGTCGCCGTCGAACGTCACGATCCGTTTGATGCGGGCGCTGCGGCCCGAGGGCCAGGCGGTCACGCGGTCACCGGGTTTCACCGTGCCCGACACGATCTGTCCCGCATATCCGCGAAACACGTCGTCTGGCCGGACGACCATCTGGATCGGGAATCGAAACGGCGCGCCCGGCAGATTGCGATGGACTTGCACCGTCTCGAGATACTCGAGCAACGGCAATCCGTCGAAGTAGGGCGTGCGATCGCTGCGCGTGATCACGTTGTCGCCGTTGAGGGCGCTCATCGGGATCGCGTGCACGGCCGCCCCGGTGAGGAACTGGCTGAAGTCGTCCTGAATCTTCTCGTAGACCTCACGGTCGTAGTCCACCAGGTCCATCTTGTTGATGGCCAGCACGAAATCCGTGATGCCGAGCAGCCGCGCGATGCGCGCGTGCCGCTTGGACTGCGTGCGCACGCCGTTGCGGGCGTCGATCAGGAGAATCGCGACGTCGGCCGTGGACGCGCCGGTGGCCATGTTGCGCGTGTACTGCTCGTGCCCCGGCGTGTCGGCGATGATGAACTTGCG
>DAINQP010000220.1:0-9797 GCA_036742665.1 Vicinamibacterales bacterium
ACCTGCTGACGGAGGAGACCCGGCGCCGCGGCCGCCCGGAGGAGACCGCCCTCGACCCGGACCGCATCCGCGAGATCCTGAGCGACGTGCCGGGGGCGAAGCTGCTGCTCCTGGACATGCGGCGTTCGGCCGACGAGAAGGGGGCGGGGAAACCCCAGCAGCCGTCGGGGCCGGTCGCGGTGCAGACCGAGCGGGTGCGGGTCATTCCGACGCAGCGGTTCGTGGCGGTGACCGGGACGCTGTTCGGCGACGAGGACACGGCCATCTCCAACAAGGTGGCCGGGCGGGTGAAGATGATCCACCGGGACGTCGGCGACCCGGTGGCGGGGGGCGAGCCGCTGGCCGAGCTGGACACGACCGATTACGACCTGGCCGTGCGGCAGAAGGAGCTGCTGATGCGAGAGCTGGTGTCGAAATGTTGGACGCGCGGGCCCTGTGCGTCAACCGCCTGGAGGCCATCAGCCCGCTGAGGCCAAAGCCGGTCAGCAGCAACGTCGATGGCTCGGGAACACTTATCGGTTCCTCGGACGAGCCGTTCGAGAAGGGCCCTACCCGGCGGCCGGGTCCAACTGACGGGTTGTCGCCCGAGATGGAGTGAATCTCTCCCTGCGAATGCTCGTCGCGGTGCGGGTTCGTACCATTGGGCTGGTCGATGTTGTTGTTGCCACCGCCGTTGTTATTTCCATTGCCTCCGTCGCCCGTGTTCCCTCCGGGTGACGATGGATTCAACTGAGACGAATTCCCTTTCGCGTTCAGCCCGGTGCCGCCGCCACCGTCGGCATTGCCAGAGGCAGCGCTGCCACGGCGAGAGCCACCGGCGAACCCACCTGCCAAAGGTCCGAGCGAGTAGTAGCGGGCGAGTTGCATCTCCGGGGCATCGATCGGTTGATCGACGCATGAATCGCATCCGGCGAAGAGACCGTCGACTCCGCTGAAGAGATCCTGATCTCTGGTTCCAGGAATCTGCGCCAATCCCAAACCCAAGTCGGGCATCTCAGACAGATCGATATCAGGCCCGCGAACGCTTGCCAGCGCATCGAGCGAGTGCCCAGCACGCGCAACGACCGCTGTGGACACAGCCGACGGCCGCGGAACCGTCATAGCAACGTCGGCACCGGCGTCGGGCGATGTCTCGGTCACGTCGGCGATCTCGGAGGCCGGAGTGCTAGGAGGTGTAGAGGTGTGAAAGACCTGCGGTGCCGCGATCAGAGCGGCAAACACAATCGCGATCGCGACAGCGAAGGCGCCCCGCTTGACGGCGGTTCGACGACGAGCTGAAAGAACCATGGTGCGCCCAGATGGAGCAAGCCAGAAGCCGCTCGATTGGCGTGCGTTTCTGCCCAAAGCGTCTACTTCAGTCGCCTTGAGGAAGACTGACTCCTCCATAGCGAGGTTTTGTCTGAATGGCGAAATCGTAATCGTCTGCTACGCGCGCGAGCCCGCTGGCCCTGGCCTGCTCCCGGCGAGCACCGCCTGATCACGCACGACTCAATGGTGCGCCGTCCTCGTTCAACGCCTTCGCGATCGTCTTCAGACCGTATGCGTGAATGAAATTGCCTGATCGCGATGCCCTCAAGGGCATCCTGCAAATCGCGACAGCAAGCCTCTGACGGCATCCGCAATGCGCTCCTACCCGTACTTTGCTCGCGGCGAGGACATCGCCGGAAGCATCCTTCGCCAAAACGAAGACGGGACGTTGGAGATTCGATTCCATGGGCCGCCTGACTACGAGACAGATGCCGTAGCGTTCCGGATTCGTCTACTCACGCATAACGATGAGATTTCATTTCGGCGGCTTGGGGAATTATTCGACGACCCAAGCATTTCAGAGGAATGGAGGGACGAGTACGAGCGTTGGGCCGGAGGACTCCATATGCATATGGGACAGACCTACACTGAAGGTCCCAAAGGAATCTTGACCTATCGGAAAGCCTTCGAGATGGAGTTGCATGGACACCGCGGCCACTATAAGTCGACGGGCGACGCGTTCAAACTGTACCGGCTCTGGGTCACAGATGACTCCGAGCGCCAGATGCTCGAGGATGCTTTTCACCGGTACTTATTTGGGTCGTCTATGCAGGGCAGAACCTCGCCGCGGCGAGCAGGAAAGAACTGTCGCTGGCATCGACCACTTGAGAGCCGGCGATCGACTTTTTAGAGCTAAGGGCGTCTAGGGGCCGCCCTTAAGTTACCCATGTGCTACCCCATGGGATTGAATGGTCGGGATGACAGGATTCGAACCTGCGACCCCTTGACCCCCAGTCAAGTGCGCTACCAGGCTGCGCTACATCCCGAGCTTTTTAGTCTACGTCCGGCTGAAGCCGGACACTACATGTTCCTGCTACGCCGACGCGCGCTTGTTGCGCTTGGCGGGGCGCGCTGGTTTCCGTGCGGCCGCGGAGACACGCTTCGATGCGACCGCGGGTTTCGATCGCGCGGCCATCGAACGGCGCGCGCCTTTCACGAGTGACGGTGAGAGCGGCTCGAGGCGATAGTCGTCAACCACGACGACGGTGCCAGGCGCGTTCGACAGCAGCTTGAGAATCGAGCGAAGACCATCACGGACGCTCGCGATGCGCGTCCGCGCATCCGACGCGAGCGCTTCGAGCACTTCCTCGACGTCTTTGTCCGCGGCGCCGACGTGAGGCGCGCTCTCTTCGATCCGGCGGCGAGCGCCCGACAGCGTGAGGCCCTCGCCAAACACCAACTGCTTGATTTTCTTGACGTGCTCGATATCCGACTGCCGGTAGAGCCGCGGGCTGTCGGCCGATTTCTGCACCCCGATGCCCGGGAACTCCTTCTCCCATGACCGCAGAACGTAGGGCTGGAGCTCGGCCATCTCACAGACGTCCGCTGCCTTAAACCACTTCTGGGTCATTTTCGCGTTCAGTATAGCAAGGGTTTAGCGTTTTTTACCTTTGGAACTCTCTAAACGCTTCTCGCGTCGGGCCCGCACGAGGAGCCGTAGTGGAGTGCCTTCGAAGCCAAACTCGTCACGAAGCCGGTTCTCCAGATACCGCTGATACGAGAAGTGGAACGTCGTCGCCACGTTGGTAAAGAACACGAACGTGGGTGGCGCCACGCTGGTCTGCGCCGCGTAGAGAATGCGGACGTGCCGGCGCCCTGGGCTGGCGGGTGGGTGCTCAGCCGAGACGCGCTCGACGAACGTATTCAGCTCGCTGGTCTTGACGCGTTTGCGACGCGATTCCGCGACCGCGTCGATCGTTTCGAGCAGCCGCGGCGTTCGTTCCCCCGTCGATGCCGAGATATGGAGGATCTTCGCGTAGTCCAGAAACTTGAGCTGCCGGCGCAACTCCTCGTCGAAGGTCTTCACGTACTCGGGCCCTCGGTCTTTCATCAGGTCCCATTTGTTCGCGGCAACGATGATGCCGCGCCCGAGCCGATCGGCTTCCCCGGCGATGGCGGCATCCTGATCCGTCGCCCCGACGTTGGCATCGACGACGAGCACCACGATGTCGGCGGACTCAATTGATCGTCTGGCGAGCAGCACGCTGAGCGATTCCACTTGTCCCGAGCGGGCGACCCGGCCTGGCTTTCGAATCCCCGCCGTATCGACGATGCGGAATTGGCGGCGGTGCCAGGTCATGACCGAGTCCACCGAATCTCGTGTCGTTCCCGGCATCTCGCTCACGAGCATCCGCTCCTCGCGGAGCAACCGATTGACCAGCGAAGACTTGCCCGCATTGGGTCGTCCCACGATCGCGATCGAGACCTCGACGGGTTTCTCCGGAGACGCGGTCCTGTCGCGAGGCAACTGCTCGACAATCGCATCGAGAAGATCGCCCACACCATCGCCGTGCTCGGCCGCGATCTCGTAAACCGGATCGAACCCGAGCTGATAGAGCTCGAGCACACCGTTCCGCGATCGGTGATCGTCGGTCTTGTTTATCGCGAGGAGTGCCGGCTTACCTGCTTCGCGAATCACCTTGGTGATCTCGTGATCGCCCGGCACCAGGCCTTCACGTCCATCCGTCACGAGCACAAGAAGATCGGCGTCGGCGATGGCGCGGCGCCCGCGTTCGAGCACCAGGGCATGCAGAGGATCGTCGCTCGCGCCGAACATACCTCCGGTATCTGTCAACTCGAAGTGGCAGCCACGCCACTCCACCGACTTCGCGATCACATCTCGCGTCGTCCCCGGAATAGACGTGACGATGGCGCGCCTCGACCGTGTGAGGCGGTTGAACAGCGTCGACTTCCCGACGTTGGGACGGCCGACGAGGACGACTGAGGGCTGTGATTGTGGGGCCAAAATTGGCTCTGTTGACAGGCTAAGTGTTTCTTTTTATAGTAGTTACAGTATTTGCCTTCCAGGCAACTCACCCATGATCAAGGTCGATATCGTCAACGAGGTTTCGAAGATCGCCGACATCACCAAAGTCAAGGCTGAGGTCGCGGTCGATGCGGTCTTTGACGCCATGCGTCTGTCGATGCAGCGTGGTGATCGCATTGAGTTACGTGGATTTGGCGTGTTTCAAGTGAAGCCTCGCAAGCGGGGCATCGGCCGCAATCCGCGGACCGGCAAGGAAGTGCGCATTCCTCCGGGCCGGACAATCCGGTTCAAGCCCGGCAAAGACCTCCAGAATATCGGGTAATTGCCCCGCATGGGCTCCACTTTTCATCCTGCGGATCCCGGGATCCGTCTCGAACACGATTCGACACCGCCAGCCTATGTGATGCGGGCGTCGCCGCGACCGGCTCCGGTCCTGCGGCACGTCATTCTCTTCATCCTGACATTCGTCAGCACGACGCTCGCCGGAGTGTTCTTCTACGCCTCGTACGCCTCCGAGCTCGGCAATGCGTCGCCGTCGCTGCCCTTGGCTACGCTGCTGTTGCACGCGCTTTGGTACAGCGGCAGCGTGCTCGCGATTCTGGGCGCACACGAGTTCGGCCACTACTTCGCATGCCGATACTACGGCGTCGATGCCTCACTGCCATATTTCATTCCGCTCTGGCTGCCATTTGCGATTCCCATGCCCGGCACGTTAGGCGCCGTGATCAGGATTCGACAGCCGATTGCCACAAAGCGGCAGTTCTTCGACATCGGTATCGCAGGTCCGATCGCCGGCTTCCTGGTGATCCTGCCCGTGCTCGCGATAGGCATGGCTCAATCGACCGTCGTCACGCTGCCCAAGGACTTCACCGGATGGCAGTTTGGTGAGCCGCTCCTGTTCCGCCTCGCGGCGCGCCTCTTTCACGGCACGCTCGCTGAAGGTCAGTCTCTCAATGTGCATCCGGCGGCATGGGCGGCATGGTTCGGGTTGCTCGCCACCGCGCTCAACCTGTGCCCCGTCAGTCAGCTCGATGGCGGTCACATCAGCTATGCGGTCTTCGGCCGGATCTCTTCGACGATTACGCTCGTCGTCATCGCGTGTATGGTCGCGCTGACGATCTACTCGGGCGCCTACCTCCTGTGGACGATCCTCGTGGTTGTCATGCTGTATGTGATGGGCAGGCACCACCCACGGACCCTGGATGAAAGCGAGCCACTCGATCCCGCCCGTCTGTGTCTTGCTGCGTTTGCGGCGGCGATCCTGGTGCTGTCGTTCACACCGGTTCCGTTGATCGAAGGTTAATCCTCACAACACGGTGAGCGGATCGACGTCCACGGTGACGCGGCGGCGCACCTGCGGCATGTCGGCCAGTACTGCCTGGAGCGCTCGCCGCATGTCGGCGCGGCGCAGGCCTTTCACGAGAAACTGCACGCGATGCTCGCCGCGCAGTCGAACAAGCGGCGCAGGCGCGGGACCGAGCACGGTCAAACCTGCCGTCGCTGTGGCCGGCTCGATGCGACGGACGATCTCCGTGGCCGTCTGCATCGCCTCGTCGAACGTGCGGCCACGCACGACCGTGTTGATCACCGCCACCATCGGCGGATATCGCATCCCCCGGCGATAGGCGAGTTCGCGCTCGAAGAACGCACGGTAGTCCTGACGACAGGCCAGCTGAATGCTGTAATGGTCGGGGTAAAGGGTCTGCACGATGGCCTCACCGGTACGCTCACCGCGTCCCGCCCTTCCGGCGACCTGCGTCAGCAGCTGAAATGTCCGCTCGGCGGCGCGAAAGTCGGCCAGTCCCAACCCCACGTCCGCCGAGACAACGCCGACGAGGGTCACGCGGGGAAAGTCATGGCCCTTGGCGATCATCTGTGTGCCGACGAGGATGTCGAGTTCACCATCGGCGAAGCGGCCGAGCAGTGACGCCAATGCACCTTTGCGTCTGACCGAATCACGATCGACGCGCCCGATTCGCGCATCCGGAAACGCCTCGGCGAGCTGCTCTTCAACCTTCTCGGTGCCGAACCCGGCACGTTCGAGATACGGCGCCGCGCACTTCCGGCAGGCTTTCGGCACCATCATCGAGTAGTTGCAGTAGTGGCAACGAGCTCGCCAGCCATTGCGCGCTCGATGCACCGTCAACGAGATCGTGCAATTCGGGCACTCAAAGGTGTCACCGCACTGCCGGCAGAACACGGCCGTCGCATACCCGCGTCGATTCAGGAGCACGAGGACCTGCTCGCGCCGGGCGAGCCGATCGGCAACGGCGGTCGCGAGATCGCGGCTGATGATGACGTCCGGCCCCTGTTCCGCGTACTCCGCGCGCATGTTGACGATCCGCACCGCCGCGAGCGGGCGATCGAGCACGCGCCGTTCCATGGTCGCCTGCGTGTATTTGCCGGACACCGCGTTCTGATACGTTTCCATCGACGGTGTCGCCGATCCGAGCACGACGAGTGCGCCTTCATGCGTGGCGCGCACGATCGCGACGTCGCGTCCGTGATAGCGCGGAGCCTCTTCCTGTTTGTAAGACGTGTCGTGCTCCTCGTCTACGACGATGAGGCCGAGCCGAGTGAGCGGCGCGAACACCGCGGACCGGGTCCCGATGACCAGGTCCACATCGCCGCGGCGGATGCGGTGCCACTGATCGTGGCGCTCGCCGTCGGAGAGCGCGCTGTGTTGGATGGCAACGCGGTCACCGAAGGCGCCGCGGAACAGCGCCGTCACCGATGGTGTCAGCGCGATTTCCGGAACCAGCAGCAGTATTTGACGTCCAGCGCGTTGGACCGCTTGTGCCAGGCGCAGATAGATCTCGGTTTTGCCGCTGCCGGTGACGCCGTGCAGAAGCGCCGTCCGGAAGCCTCCGGTTTCAACGAGCGCCGCGAGCTGTTCGAATACCTCGCGCTGCTCGGAGGTGAGCTCGCGTGCGATGTCTGGCCGCCGCGACGGGAGCGCCGCGCGTTCGAATGGATCGCGGTCTTCCGCTTCGGCGCGCAACGTGACAAGGCCGCGCGAGGCCAGCCGGGCCAGCACGTCGCGCGTTACACCGCGATCGCGTAACTCCCCGACCGGCAGGCCAACGCCGGCGGCGGCGAGGATGTCCAGCGCGTCGCGCTGCTTCGAGGTCAACGCGCGCCTTTGCGCTGCGTCCCGGGCCGGTCCGGAGGCTTCGCCCAAGGCCGGTCCCAAGGCTGGGGGGAGGGTTGGGCCCAGAGCCGGTGGCAGGGCTGGGCCCAGGGCTCGGGACAGGGCTTCGCCGAGGGCCTGGGTGAGGGCAAGGCCGTGGGCCGTGATGGTGGCAACCTGCCGGGTCTTGAACGACGAGGCCTGCGACCGCGCGCCCGGTGGCATGGCGACGGCGATCGCGTCGCCAATGCCGGATAAGTAGTAGTCGGCCACCCACTCACAGAGCTTGACGACGCCAGCCGGAAGGAACGGCTCGCGATCCACGATCTCAACGATGTCCTTGACCGTATCCGGGTCGGGCGACGCATCGGCAGTCTGCTGAACGACGCAACCGGTCACCGTACGCGAGCCAATCGGCACGCGCACGCGCGCCCCGACTACCGGCAGCTCGAGATGATCGGGAACGTTGTAGGTAAGCCGATCGAGAAAAGGAACGGGAACCGCGACGGAAACGAAACGCACATTACTCGCCTTGCAGAATTGCGCGCACTCGCTTCATGTCTTCCCACACCTCACGCTTTGACGAGGGATTCCGCAGCAGATAGGCCGGGTGATACGTCGGCATCAGGATCGCGTCACGGTAGTTGTACTCGCGACCACGAATCCGAGTAATCGGCTCCGAGGTCTTGAGCAGCGACTGCGCCGCGAACTTACCCAGCGCCACGATGACCTTCGGCTTGATCGTCGCGATCTGCCGGAACAGGAACGGCTCGCACTGCTCCACTTCGTCGGGCTCGGGATTCCGGTTTTGCGGCGGCCGGCACTTGATCACGTTGGCGATGTAGACGTCCTCGCGCTTCATGTCGATCGCTTCGATGATCTTGGTCAGCAGCTGACCGGCGCGGCCGACAAACGGCTCGCCTTGAACGTCTTCGTCAGCCCCTGGGGCTTCGCCCACGAACATCAGATCCGCGTTCGGATTCCCCACGCCGAACACCACCTGACGACGGCCGAGCGTGTGCAGCTTGCAACGGGAACAGTCTGGGCCAATGTCGATCTTGAGGGCGTTCAACGCCTCAGACTGAGAGGCGAACACTCGAATCGGTTCCGAAGGTTCCGAGAGTTCCGGGGGTTGCAATGGTCTCGGTTCTAGACGTTCAGCAGGTTGAGTGGGTTCGGTGGGTTCAGTAACCCTAGTTCGCCATTCGGATTCGCGGCGGAAGCCATCGACACCGAGCTCGCCGAAAAATTCGAGATGCGCGCGGAGCTGATCAGCAGACACGATCAGCGGGAGGCCAGCTTGCCGGCACGCGACCGGACCAGGTGTTCGATCCGATCGAGGATGACCGCCGCGACGCGGGCTTTGCTCTGAAGCGGAACGACCTGTTCGTCGCCGTCGCCGATGATCGTCACGGCATTGGTGTCGGCGTCAAAGCCTTGATCCGGCTTGGACACATCGTTGGCAACGATCAGATCCATCTGCTTGCGGGCGCGCTTCTCACGCGCCCTGGCGAGGACGTCCTGCGTTTCGGCGGCGAATCCAACCAGAATCGGGCGCTCTCCGCCGAGGCCGGCTCGCATCGATCCGAGGTCGCTCAAAATGTCCTTGGTCCGCTGCAGCGTCAGCGTAAGCGGTCCATCGGCCTTGGTCACTTTGTGCGCGGCGGGCGACGCCGGCGTGTAATCGGCGACCGCGGCAGCCATGATCACGACATCGGCATTCGAGGCGACCCGCATCACGGCCTCGTGCATATCCGCCGCACTCCGTACTGCGATCGTCGCGCTCACGCTGGGTGGCGTAACCGTGGTCGGACCCGCGATGAGCGTCACCGCAGCGCCGCGGCGTCGCGCCTCCGCGGCGAGGGCAAAGCCCATACGCCCGCTCGAGCGGTTACCGACATAGCGCACTGGATCGATGTCTTCGTACGTGGGTCCCGCGGTGACGACCACACGGGTGCCCGCCAGTGACGTGGCGCGCGGCTCGACAATGACCGTGGCAGCCTCGACGATCTCGGCAGGTTCAGCCAGTCGCCCTTTCCCGATCCAGCCGCAGGCCAGATACCCCTCGCCCGGCTCGACGAACTGCACGCCGCGCGCGGTGAGCGTCTGCAGATTGCGCTGCACCGCCTCGTGCGCCAGCATGTTGACGTTCATCGCCGGCGCGATGAGCACCGGAGCCTTCGTCGCCAGATACAGCGACGTCAGGAAATCGTCGGCAATCCCATTGGCGAACTTGCCGATCACGTTGGCCGTGCATGGCGCAACGAGCAGCAGTGCGATGCCATCGGCGATGGCGATGTGCTCGACGTCGGCGTTCATGCCAGGTCGCCACTGCGACGTGATCACCGGACGGCGGGTGATCGCCTCGAAGGT